>JAHFDS010000082.1 GCA_023248855.1 Myxococcales bacterium | reverse complement strand
CGAACTGCTCGCCGAGGCCCGAGTGGTGGAGCGACGAGTCGCCGTGGTAGAGCGCGTTCTCGATCTGGTAGAGGAGCCAGAGGATGCCGTTCTGGTTCTCGAGGGCGACCACGTCGCCGTGCGCCGGGTTGACGAGCGTCGCCTGGTGCGACACCTCGCGCACCGTGCCGAGGTACTTGATGAGCGCGTGCTGGCGCCGGTAGACCGAGTCGGTGGTCTGCGGGAGCTCGGCCTCACGGATCCAGCCGCCCTGGCCGAGGTTGCCGTACGAGAGGAGCTGGTTGTACTCCTCGACCGTCGAGTAGGCGGCGCTCTTGACCGCCTTCTTCCAGAACTTGATGTGCTTGTCGCTGAAGGTCATGACCTTGAGCGACTGCTCGAGCGACTCGACCCGCAGGTTCGCGCCGCCGGAGCCGCGGTTGTCGAGCCCGACCGCGTAGCCGGTCTCGAGTGCCTTGTGGAGCGCCGCGATGTCGGCGTCCGAGGCAGTGCCGAGGAAGCCGTTCGCGCCCGCGTAGTCGCTGAGGCTGACGCCTGATCCGAACATGGTGGCTCCTACTTCCAGAAGCGCTCGTCGGTGGCGAGCGACTTGTAGAGGGCGGGGTGGACGATGCCGGTGGTCTCGAACTTGATGACCTCGCCCGAGCCGATCAGGCCCTTGGCGACGCCATTGAGCAGGCGCTGCATGAGCTCGGCCTTGCCGAGCTGCGGGAGCGAGGTGCCGTCGGGGAGCGTGACGCTGTCGTCGCCGCCGTCGAACGACTTCTGGACCGGGCGGACCGCGTGCGTCTGGCTCTTCGGCCCGCGCGCGGGCTGGGCCGCGAGCGCCTTGAGAAGGTCGCCGTGCTCGAGCGTGACGGCACCGAGGCCCGAGAGGACCTTGGCCATGCTCTTGAAGAGCTGTCGCTGGAGCCGGGCGCTCTTGCTCAGCTCGTGCCCGAGCGCGCGCACGATACGGCGTTCGTGGTCGCGGAAGCTCTTGTTGATCGAGCGCACCGTATCGCGCAGGAACGGCGAGACCTCCACGCCCGAGCGGATGTGCTTCGAGCTCCGGGCGCGGGCGGCGAAGGACTTGTCGGTGTCGGACGGGGGCGGGGGCGGCTTCTTCTCGCCGTCCTTGTCGTCGTCGTCCGCGTCTTCCTCGCCCTCGAAGGGGTCCTCCTTGTCGTCGTCGTCCTCGGAGTCCTGCGGGTCGTCGTCCTCGTCGGAGTCGCCGTCGTCGTCGCCCATTCCCTTCTGGACCGGAGCGCTCTTGGCCTTGTAGTCGGTGTCGGACTTGTCGCCCTCGAGCTCGTCCTCGCCGGAGTCGCTTGAGACGTCGGACTCGTCGTCGCCAACCTTGTCGGGCTGCTGACCGTAGGCGAAGCGTCCCTTGGGGCCGCTGTTGCCCGGGAGCTTGCCGATGATCTGGCCCTTGGCCATCTGCTCGAGGCGGACGAGGCCCTTGGCCAGGTCGCTCTCGGCGACGGTCTCCTGCTCCTCAGCAGGCGGCTTTCGCTTCTCGCTCATGAGATCTCTCCTCGTCGGTGCGGGTACGTCCGAGGCGGGCGGCCTCGAACAGCAGCTCGATCGCGAGCTCGGCGGTCGGCCGCGAGTAGCCCTTCTCGAGCTGGACGAAGCGCACCGCCTCGGCGCGCGTCAGCGCCTTGACCGGGTGCGCGTCGGCGTCGTTGAGCCGGCTGCTGCCGTAGACGCCGGCACGGTTCTTCGAGCGTGGCGACACGGGGTAGGTGCCGCCCGGGCCGCCGCCGCGGTGCTCGCCCGTCGGGTCGGCGACCCAGCCGTCGGGACCGGTGCGCGGGATGCCGTGCTGGTCGGTCCAGGGCTCGGCATCGGACACGAAGCGTCCGCGGGTGACGCGGTTCTTCACGCGCTGCCCGAGCTTCCGCACAGCCGACCGCGCGGCGGAGACCGCGGGGCCTAGCAGCGCCTTCTCGAGCGCGTCTCCGAACGCGTCCGCGAGCGCCTTCTCGAGCTCGCCGGCGTCTTCGCAGTCGCACGCGTCGGTCTCGCATCCCTCAAGCGACTCGGGCCGAAGGGCACCGCCATCGCCCGGCGTGGACGGGCCGTCCTCACCCTTGGCGTGGCCTGTCGAGAGCGCCTTGCCGAGCTCCTCGGCCGTGGTGCCGAGCCCCTTGACCACATCGAGGTACGTGCGCGGGTTGACCGGCGCGGGCGTGACCGCGATGTCCTGGATCCACGCCTTGACGATCCGGTTGCCGTCCTTGCGCAGGGTCTTGCCCTGGATGGAGAAGCCGAGCTTGCGGCGCGCCCCCGAGGCCTCGAGGCTGCACGCGAGCTCCCAGGCGGCATCCGCGAGCGGGTTGCCGCGGTAGAGGAAGCCCTTGACGAAGAGGCCTCTCGGCGTGAGCCGCGCGATCGTGGGCTCGCCGATCTTGCCGATGGCGAGCCGCTCGACGCCGCCGGCGCCCTTGACCGCTACGACGTCCTGGTGGTCCCAGTTGAAGAAGCCGCGCCGGACGAAGTACTCGACGTCGAGCCCCTTCTGCATGACCTTCTCGCCCTGCAGGTCCTCGCCGTCGTCGGACGCGATGCCCTCGATCCACCGCTTGCCGTCGGCGTCCTCGCCGGCCTTGGCGAGCGGCATCCAGAAGGAGAAGGCGTCTTCGCGCATGGTGCGAAGGCCCAGAACGCACAAAGGGAGGGGCGACGCTCAGCGTCACCACCTCCCTTTGTGGAGGACCTCTCTCTCTAAGAAACTATCCTACGCGGGTCCGATTCGCGTCCTGTCGCCAGACGTTCGCGAGCTGCAGCGAGCGGGACACGACCAGCTTGATGCCATCACTGCCAGCTATCCCAGAATGGTCAAAGCGCCAGCTCCTGCACCAAGTGACCTGCCTGAACTGGCCGTGTCGTGAAGGCCCTCACCGAGGCATGTTCGAGGTCTTCGGCCAGATCGAGGAGCTCAAAGGCAACAGGACGCGCTGGCTGCACGAGATGCAAGTTGCGCTGGGCCTGCTGTAGCTCCGGCGCGATTTCCAAGGCCGCGCGAAACGCTGTTCGAGCATCCTCGTCCTTGCCCTGTTCAAGGAGTGCAGCACCAAAGTTGTTTAGATTCATCGCCCTGAGCCGTCCAGACGTTGCCTCTACAGCCACACCCAAGAGCGGCAATGCTGCAGACCAATCACCTCGTTTCAGCTTCAAGGCACCACCAAGTGACGCTGCCCACGTCGACTTGTCACCCATCTCGATCGCACGATCGAGCTCTGCCTCTGCCTGTTGCACTTGCCCAGATCTATAGAGAAGGTAGCCGTGCAGGGCCCTGAAGTAGGGATCCGCGGGCTGCTCGTCAGCTGCCCGACTGGACACCTTGAGTGCCTCATCGAGACGCCCGGAACGTCGAAATGCAAGGGCGGCAGCCGTGTACAGAGCAGCGAATCCCGCTGCGTCTTCCTCTGAGCCAACTGCCGTCGCGAGGCCGCGCGCGCAGGCGTCCGCCGCTTCGACGACCCTACCGAGTTCCAATAGAAGGAAGGCCAAGGCAGCATGGGCGCGTGGATCCTCGGGACACGTCCTCGCCAACTCATCGCAACACAATGCAAGTTCATCCGGAGAACGCTGAGCAAGTCCTATCGCGACGATCCAGTAGGCTCCGTCCCAGGGATTGGCGACGAGCAAACGCTGGATCAGAGGTGGGACGTCATCGTGCCTTCCCTGCTCAGCGGCACAGCGGAACATCGTCCAGAGCACTCCCATCGGAAGCACATGGCCCACTGCCGACCGAGCCGCCTCATCAAGCCGGTCTAGGCTTCCGGAATCGCGTGCTGCAGTCATGATCTTCTTCGCTGCTAGTTGTTTGGCAGCAGAGCTAGCGAAGTACTCACGAAGTTCCTGATCCATACCCTCAGGGTGCTCGCCGACAACTCGAAGTGCTCGTGTCACATCCCCGCTACGGGCAAAGCATGTGGCAGCCGAGATCCAGTGGACGTCCGCTTCAAGGGCGTCAGGCGCGTCCGAAGCCATCGCGGCAAGCTTCTCCTCCAGCAGGCCCGCTTGCTCAAATAGGCACGCACTATCGAGACGTTCTCCGAGGCGCATGAGGTACTGCGCTTCCCCGATCAGTTGACTTTTCCTCTCTGCCATCGCCTCATATCCCGAGTAGGTGAGACGTGGTGGAAAGTGGCGCTTCAGAAACTCATCGAACACGGCAGAACCGCCCTTCGCGAGACCGGAAGCGCGAAACGCTCACGTATGCCTCCGCCGCCCGTTTGTTTCTTAGAACCTGTTTCTTCTTCTTCGTAAAGAGTCCATTAAGGGCTCCGGCGCCAGTGCCACTCACTTCGCACAGGGTCTTGCCAGCTCCCTTGCCCTTGGCCAGCCAATAGTCGCCACGCTCCCCTCGCAGGGTAACCTGAGTCATCCTGAGGTGACACTCGGAGGCGAGGACGGCACCCGCGATTGCGATCGCGGCGGCTTCACTGATGTCCTGCTCAGGGGCGGTATTCTTGTACTTTGTGAGCTCACTCGCGGTTAGCCACTTCGGCGATCGGAGTGTCCATCGGTGCTTCGTCGGCTCGCCGCTGGTTGATTTTGTCCTCAAGGCGAGGACGAAATCGCAGGAGTCCCCACTCGCATGCGCAGCCCGAGTGGCGAACGCCAATTGTGCCTCGCGCCACCAGATGGCGGGGTGATCAGTGTCGAGGCTCGATAGGTCGTAAGTTCTTGAGGGAAGCGTACCTGCCGTAGACATCTGCACCGCATGATAGGCGCTCCGACACGGTGCTGCGTGGCCTACATGCTGACGAGGCCCTCACCTTGAGCCAAGGTGCTCCACACTTGAACCATGAGACCCTCGATGCCGTCCAGGTGAGCGGAGGGGAACGTGTAGACGATGATGGGTCCGTCGGCGGCGGAGTAGACCGTGCCGTTCTCGAAGCGGAGATCGCGGCCGAGGCCGCGCCAGGCGACGTCGGCCGAGGTGCAGAAGGCGGCGAGCTGGTCGTAGGGGCGGCGCGGACGGGGGCCAAGCATCGCGTAACCGCGCCAGGCCTCGTAGCGCGGGTTCACCGACAGCGTGACGATGTAGCTCGTGGGCGCGGTGGGGCGGAACCAGCTCGCCCAGGGGAGCTGGAAGCCGTAGATGGCGCCGGTGGAGCTCGAGGGGCCGATGACCTCGACGAGGGCGGGCGTCGGGTGGACCGGCGGCGCGAAGGGCGGGAGCCAGACGGGCTCGGCGCGGGTGCTGGCGAGGCCGCCGTCGCTGCGCATGCAGTGGGACTGGGCGCGCAGGACGAAGTTGCCGCCGGGCTCGAGCGAGAGATACGCCCAGGCCAGCGGCACCTTGTAGGGGTTGATGAAGTTGAAGCCCGGCGGGCCGCCGCTCGGGTTGCCGCTCGGGTCGCGGTCCACGTTGATCATCGCGGCCTGGCCCATGAGGCGCATGCGCCGGCGGACCTCGAAGACCTCGGCGTCGACGAAGACGGTACCGTCGGTCCAGCCGGCCTGGTCGAAGCCGTCGCTGGCGCCGAGGCGCAGGGAGCCGGCGAGGGTGGCGTCGCCGGAGACGCCCTCGATGCTCGCGACGGCGCCGTGATTGCGGAGGCCACCACCGCGGTCGGTACCGAGGCCGAAGAGGCCGCGCAGGTTGCCCTGGCCGCCGATGCCCTGCTCCCAGATCCGGACCGACGCGCCGGAGGCGAGGTCGACGCCGGCATTGCTCACCTGCACGATGACGGGGCTGGCTGCGCCAGTCTGGTGCGCCTGGAGCGCACCCGCGGCCCCACCCTGATCGGAGAGCAGGCGAACGATGCCCCGGCTGTGGACGACGAGCGCGCCGGCGCCCACGTCCACGGTGAGCTGTCCGCGCGGGTCGTCGACGCCGATGCGGCGGCCGCGATCGCCGAGGGCCGCCCACGTCTTGAAGACCAGGTCGCGCTGCAGGTGGCCCTGCGTGTCGGGGCCCAGCAGATCGGAAACGCGTCGGGGGACGCGCGCCATCGCGATGAGCGCGGGTGTGGGCAGCGTGCCGCCGGCGCGGTTGTCGAAGCGCACGGCCCCGAGCAGGACCGAGCGGGGTGTGGGCGGGACGGGCTCCGGGTTGAACGCGCTCGACTCGGTCCGGTGGATGCGGGTCGGCGCGGTCTGCCAGTCGGGACCGGTGAGCGGACGCGACGGGTCGGTCGTGTTCGGCTGCGGGGTCGCCCACCAGTAGACGAAGAGCAGGCCGGCGGGTGGCGTCAGCGCGAAGTCCTCGGGATCGACGGTCGCCGCCAGCCGGTGGCGGATGCCGTTCGCGTAGTAGATGGTCTCGGGGAACTGGACGCGGGCGGACCAGCGCCCTGGCGTGGTGCCCGAGGTCAGGTCGAGGCGGGTCGGCAGACCGCCCGAGATCACACCGGTGCCGTTGAGCTCCGCGAAGTAGAAGCGCGCGAGGTCCCAGAGCGGCACGGGCACGGGATCGATCCAGCGCGGCGCTGGTTCGCTGGTCGCGACCGGGCGCCAGGTGCCCGGTCGGCCGAACTTGGATTCGGCGAGGACGAACCCGAGCGCGTCGCGGAGGTTCTTGAGCGTGCCGAGCTCCGACTCGTCGCGGCCGGTGAGGCGCTCGCCGGCGTTGCCCAGACGGTCGGGGTTGTCGCTCGGGCGCGCGAGCAGCTTTTCGCCGCGGAGCGCGTTGCCTTCGAAGAGCCGCGGGCGAACGTCGCCGGGAGCGCTCAGGTCACCAGGCAGAGCGGGGTCGGCGAGACGGCCGGGGTTCCGGATGAACCGGTAGCCCCAGCTCGAGGTCGGGACCGCCGCGGCGCGATTCTCGACGTAGCCGATCGCAGTGGCGCGCGCCTGGTCCACGGGCGGAATCGGGGGCGTGACCACGAGCTCGCCCCGGACAGGATCGATCGCGTCGATGACGTACGCGTTCGGCGAGAGCGGCACCGAGATCGCGGTGCCGGTGCGGAAGCGCTTGGCGCCGATCACGCGCAAGCGGGTGCGTCCGGGATCGCTCGTGTCGAGGGAGAGCACTTTGCCGACGGCGTGCTCGAGCTGGAGGCGGCTCTCGTCGATCAGGCTCGGGCCGGCGGGTGCAATGACGGGCACCACGCAGAGTGGGATGACGAGACCCGGATTGGCGACGGCCGAAGCGAAGGTCGGGTCATCGAGCGCATCAACTACTTGCCAGGTCGCGAGGAGGCGCGTGCGCACCTCCTGCGTGAACTCCCGGCCAGGCGGGCCGCCAGCGTTCGGGGCGCCGGGGTCCCAGAAGAAGCGCGCGGCGGTGTCGGAGGGCACGAGGCGGAAGACCACGCCCACGTGGTGGCGGCCGGCTCCTTCGAGGGCGAGCGTGACGACGGTGGCCGGGTTGTCCTCGACGTGGACGAGCTGCAGCGTCGGATCGAGCGCGGCGCCGTTGTAGACGCGGATGACGTTGGTGGGCGTACCGGGCGCGCCGTCGAGCGCAACGTCGAAGCCCTCGACGACACCCATGAGCTCGGACAGGAGCTGACCGACGTGTAGCTTGAGCTCGGCGACCGTGAAGCCGCTGCCCCCGTAGACGAAGTCCTCGAGGTCGATGCGCTGGTTGCCGAGGACGCGCAGGCGCTTGCTCATGGGCTTTTCGCCTCCTTGGCGGCCACATGCGTCTGGACCGCCTGGGTCTGCGAGGGGCGGAGCCGGGCGACGCACGTCTTCACGGCTCGCTCGAGCTGGCCATCGAGCGCGTCGCTCACCGCAGCGCGCACGAGCGCACCGAGGTCGGTCTGGAGCGTGGGCAGCGCGGCGAGGAGCTGCGCGAGCTGGTCTTGCAGGCTCGCGAGCCGCCCCTCGGCAGCCTGGGCGCGGGCGAGGGCCTCGTCGCGCCTGGCCGCGAGGTCGAGCGTGCGTGCTTCTAGGTCGAGCAGCACCGCCTGCTTGGTCGCGATGGTCGTGGTGATGCGGTCGTGCTCGTCGCGGAGGGCGGCGAGCTGGACCGCGAGCTGATCTTGTTGCTGTGGCGTGCTCATGGTCCGTAGCGCTCCGTGGGGTGGCAGGGGTCGCAGAACCAGGGTGGTGTCGCGCCCGGCACGGCGCGGGCCGAGCGCTCGAAGGTCACGAACACGCCGGCGGCGCGAATGAGGTCGACCAGCATTGCCAGCCGCTCGAGCCAGAAGTCCTCGTCGAGGAGGACGAGCGGGTGATCCGAGCGGTCGGGGCGTGGCGTGTACGGCCGGGAGCGTGCGAAGTCGCGGAAGAAGACGCCCGAGCCGGGCGCGGTCTCGAGCGGCGCTCCCGTGTAGGGGTTCCGCGTGTGTGGATCCTGCCGCACCACGATGGAGACGTCCTGACCGGTGCGCGGGTTGCGCACGACGACGGTGGCGAACTCCTCGGCGAAAGGCTCCCACGAGCTCGGGTCGCCCGGTCGCGCCTCGTGGCCGCAGGGCCAGAGCCGCGCGTCGTGCGTGTAGACGTACGGGCCGACGAAGGCCGTCCCACCGGGGGCGCTCCAGGGGTGGACAAGCCATCGGCGCGGAGCGGGATGCGCTGCCGGGACGGGTGGGAGCTCCCAGGGCTCGCCGGCGGGCGCGGAGCGGGTGTGATCGACCACCTCCCCCGGCGGTGGACGAAGCCAGTCCTCGTGCAGGTAGCTCGCCTGGTACAGGTCGGCTGGGGCATGCGTGAGGTCGTCGCGGCGGTGCAGGTCGACGAAGACGCGCGGCCCGAGCGTCGTGCGATCGAGGTGCGGCGTCGTGGGCTGATCGTCGGGCGGGCCCGCAGAGCGACCCGAGTCGTGGATCGACCAGGAGCGCAGCGCGATGCGTGTCGCCTGGCGGAGAAAGCGGCGGGGGGCGTCCTCGTTTCCCGGGACGACGGGCGCCGGGACCGCGAGCATCTGGCGGTCGCACCCTTCGAGGTCGCTCCACGATCGATCGAGACCTCGTCGCGCCGCACGCACGCGATAGACAGGCGGCAGCTTGAGACGAAGCGCGCTCTCGAGGCCGGCGTACGTGCGCGTATCGATCCGGTAGGCGGCGAGCACCTCCGCGCCCGGCGGCAGACCAGGGCGCGGCACCGGTGCACCGCTGCCAGGGTCCGGTGCCAAGAAAGTGAGCGGCGCGGGCAGGACATCGAACGTGATTCGCCCTGCCGGGTCGGTGCCGAAGTGCGTGGAGGCGAGCGGCACCGGATCGGGCGCGGCGGGCGTGTGCGGGTTCACCCACAGCTCGACGGAGCCCGGTAGCACAGGCGTGCGCGCGAGCTGGGCGGAGGTCTGCCCCGCGCTCGCGTGCGCGATGACGAGCTCCGCGGTGGGCGGTGCGGGCGAGATCGACCCCGGGCGACCGACCTGGACACCACCGGGCTCGATGGCGAACTGGCCGACACCGGCGGGCGGCGGCGCATCGGCGGGGATGCCGCGGCCCGAGAGGCGCACAAGGGCAGCCGGTGGACAGCCGCCAGCCGCCGGCATCGGGCCAAGCAGTACCTCGACGCGGAGGTCGGGCGGTGCGAGCAGCGCATCGCCGACGAAGTCGATGATGACGGCGCCGCCTGCCAGCGCATCCAGCAGGGCACTGAGGCGTTCCTCGACGCCCTTCGGGGACATGAGGACGACGCGCAGGACCTGCCGCCACGTCTCGTCGTCGATGCCGCCCTGCGGCCGGAAGACGCCGAAGTTCTCGCCGATGACGTCGAGGTACTTGCCGTCCGCGGTGTCGAGGAAGATCTCGTCGCGCGCGTTCTCGAGGGCGCTACGGAAGTCAGCCACGACGCCCTCCGCGTCCGCCGGCGCGCTCGTCCTCGGAGAACAACGCCGACAGCACGACACCCGGCGCGAGCTCGTGCGCGTGGGCGGCCCGCGGGCCGATCGTGCGTTCGGCGAACGTGCGCTTGACCAGCCGCGCGACGAGCTCGCCCGAGAAGGGGCCCGCCATGCCGCCCGAATGCGCGGGCAGGGGAGCCACGAAGAGCCGGTATCGGCCGACCGTTGCGGGCGTGACGAAGAGCTCCACGTAGCGTGGGTCCTCTGCCGGGCTCGTGCGGCCACCCGGTACGATACGGCGCTCCTCGCGACCGACCGAGCGGGCGGTCAGCGGAGCTGCGCCTTCCAGCGCTTCGATGCGATAGGTGCCGGGTTCGACCAGGGCCGGCGTGATCGCGAGGGCGATCGGGAAGTCGACGCGCACGGTGCCGTGCTCGGTGAACGTGATGCGCAGCTCGGCGGGGGCCACCACCTCGCCAGCGACCTTGTCGTCCACGTGCTGGATGCCGTCGGAGTAGCGGACGACCGCATCGAAGGAATGACGACCCGCCGGCGTGGAGGCGGGCGTCAGCACGAGAGCCCCCGTGCCGTCCCGGTAATTGTCGAGCGCGAGCACCGCGATGCCCCTGCTGCTCTGGAGCGCCACGAAGTCGATGTCGCGATCCAGCCGCGCGAGCGGAACGATGATCCGGTCTGCGCGCAGGAAAGCCCGCCCCGCAACGGGCGCGGCGAGCCGCCGGTCGTAGACGAGGGCGTACGCGCTCACGGTCGAGGCCTCGCGAAAGCGACCTCGCGCAGGTCCCCGACCAGGGACAAGGGAGCGCGCTCCTTCACCTCGCTGTCGAGCTCGAGGCGCGACACGCAGCCGCAGGGCGAAAGCACGTGCAGCGCCATCACGAGCGGCGTTCCGGTGTGGTCGTTGGACGTGTCGAGGGACCGCAGGAGCCCCGTCCTCGCGTCCGTGAGCTCACGCTCGTCGAGGAAGAAGAGGACGGCGTGCGAGGGCAGCGAGAGCCGCTCCTCGACGCCTGCGCCGACGATGGGGACCACGATGTCGGGGAACGTGCCGTCAGCCGGTAGGAGGGGATTGCCCGCGCGATCGAGCGCGCGCCGCGGGCCGATGACGCCCCGCTCGACGAGGGCGAAGGTCATGTGCGGGTGCTGCTTGTCGGCCGCGATCACGACACCGAGGTCGCCGCCCTCGGTGGTGGCGAAGCTCGTGCCGCGCGGATCGGGTCGGGCCCGGTTGAGGGCACCCGCGGCCGTGTAGAGCGGCTGCGCCCGCAGCTGGAAGACCCACGGCGGGCCTTTGTAGGCGCGCTTGGCGGCGCGCAGATCGCAGAAGGCCGCGTGGACGAGCTCCGCCTGGCCGGCGCGCAGGCCATCGAAGGGGCCGATGCGGAAACGTGCTGGCGGGTCCGCAGGGAGCGAGCGGCCTGCGAACGGACCCCGGATGACCACGCGAGGGCACGCCTGATGGAAGAAAGCAGGCGCGCCGGCGGTGACCGTGCGGCCGTCCTTCGGGTCGCGCGCGGTGAGCGCGAGCGTGTGCAGATCGTCCTCGGTCTCCGTCAGCTTGAACCAGAGGCGACCGCACGCTGGCCCGGTCGGCTCGAAGCGGTCGAGCAGCCCGATGCCCCGCGCGGCCGGTGCGAGCGCGAGGACACCCTTGGGGACGGAACCCTTGCCCGAGCGGAGCGCGGCCATGACCGCAGCCGGGATCTGGCGGAGCTCCGCGGGGACGGGGCCGTGGCAGTCGTGCTCGGGAGGCGGTGGATCAGGCACCTCGACCGTGAACACGTCGAAGTCGCGCTCGGCGCGGAGCTCGTCGAGCTTGTCGCCCGCGAAGCGCACGGAGAGCCGGTGCCGCTTCGGAAAGCCGGGCACCAGCGTGATGCCGAAGCAGGCCGCGTCCTCCTTGCTGCAGAGACTCCGGGAGAGCGGCGACGCGATGGCCAGGATGCCGGCGGAGCGCGCGGGATCGAGCGTCACGCGGTGATACCCATCGGGGAGCCCGGTCACGGTGACCCAGGTCCCCGGCCCGATGACCCGGCCCACGCCGTCGAGGAGCGCCTCGAAGATGCCGTGCGCGGCGCCCTCCGGACAGGCCCCCGCGGGTGGCGCGTCCGTCGGCAACCAGAGGCGCACCTCGGGCTTGCAGAGCCGAGCCATGTACTCGAACACGTAGGCGCTTGCCATCTCCAACCTCCGGATGAGCCAGCGAAGCCATCGCGCGAGGTGCCGCCAGGTCACGACGCCACCACGCTGCCGCGCGGGGCCCGCGCGATCTCGTCCTCGAGCACGGCGACGTTGCCGGTCGGTGCGAGGGCGGTGACGTCGAAGACACCGGGCACGCCCATCGCAAGAGCGACGATGCGCGCCAGCACGACCTCCGCGCCGAGCGGCAGGCCGTTGATGTACTGCTCCACCACCGCGGCCACCGGACCGAGGAGGTCCTCGCGCGCATGGCCCTCCCTCGGCGTCACGATGAGCCGCACGCCGATCTCGCGGATCGCAGGAAAGCGAACCCGCACGCGCGTCCCGGCCGCCTTCCAGCCCGGGTGGCCGATCGGGTCGAGCGGGTCGCCATTGAGGACCCGCTGGACCTCGCCGATGAGTCCGGTGAAGTACGCGTAGCCCGCGGTCACCAAGGCTCCGCCCGCAAGCCCGGCTGCCGGTCGCCCCGACGCGTCGCGAAAGGCGTGATCAGCGGGCAGGACACCAACGGTCACGACACCGGTCGTGTCGTCAATGTCGAGCGCGGGATCGCCCGCCGCGAGCGCGAGGGTTGCGGGCACGCCCGGTGAGCGAATCGTCAGCCGCAGCGTGGCTGGCACGATCGGGGCGTGTGCGAGCCGGAGGTGCCGCGTGCCGGGCGTGGCGGCCGCGGTGACGGTCTCGGGGACGAGCAGCGTCTCGGTGCTCACCGCGAACCGGTTCGTCGCGTCGAGGATGAAGAGGGTGCTCTCGCCGGGGCGCTCCTCGCGCAGCAGCGCCGAGGAGACCTGACCGAGGAGATCGCCCGAGGCTGCGAACGCGCGGACTCCGATGGCCTTGCCCTCGAGCGCCTGGGGCGTGGCGCGCGGCAGGGCCCGGATGTGCCAGCGCGCGCGGGCGCGGAAGTCGTCATCGGTCTCGGCGTCCCGGCCGCCCGAGGTGGAGATGGGGTTCTCGCAGGTGGCGCCCTCGAGCCCCGGGACAGGCGAGCGCAGGAACGCGATCTGCCCGGCGGCGATGTTGGTGTGCGCACCGGGCACGGTCGCCACGATCGGGATGGGCAGGGAGGCCGTCGCGCCAGCGGGCATGAGGCCGTTCCGGGTCGTGACGAGCTCGACGCGGGGATGGTCCGGCGTGGCGTCGCAGTAGACCGTCAGGGGCGCAGGGATGGGCGTGTCTCGGAGCACAGGGCGCGGTGCGTTCACGACGATCTCGCCGAGCGCGGGCTGCGCGGGCTCGCGCGCGAGGTCGAAGTCGGCGAGGCGCCGGTCGAGGCCGCTGCCCGTGGCCGAGGTGAACGAGAAGTCGCGCAGCAGCTGCGCCATCTGGAAGTAGGCCTCGTCGTCCTCGAGCGCGGCCGCCTCGAGCAGCGTGCGGATGACCGAGCCCACCCGGAAGTCCGTCAGCGGCGTGTTGAGCCGGACGTGCTCCACCATGTCCTGGAGGATCTCGGCGAAGACGCGGCGACGGAACACGGCTAGTCTCCTGTTCCGAGAGGATGACCACCCCAAGGGAGCGTCTGAAGGAACGGTTGGGAGGGCTGACGCGCCTCGAGTACTTGGCCGTCTACGCTGCCCTCGAATTGGGCAGGCGCGATACCGAGGATGTAGCGGAGGCGCTGCCGAGCAGGATCAGGGAGCTGAGCCAGTCGGCCAAGAACCCGAGTGGGCGGCGCTTCGAGCAAGAAGACATCAGGATCAGGCCTGACCAGGTGGCGGAGCTTGCCCGAAGGCTGCCCGCCTTTGTTGTTGACCTGCTCCTTGTGGATCTTGAGGCGTTTGTCCACGGGTTCCTCGCAGACCTTGCAGGCCGAACAGTGAGCGAGGACACCGCTTCGATCGAGGTACTGGTTGCCCACCTGTGGCCGAAAGGGGCAAGGATCGTTGCCCAGGCGAAGAAAACCGGGCGACCCGCAGTGAGAGAGGGCCCGGAGCATTGGAGCTATCGGGAAGTGGTGCTCCTGTCGGAGGTCCGCCACTCTATTGTCCACGGAAACGGCGAGGTTGACCTTGGTCGGTCGCGGCAGCGGCTCCTCGACGCAGGGTGGACGAATGACGAACTCGATGGCGAGGCGTCGCTGCGAACGCGGACGATCAACGACTTCCTTCGTTTCAAGCGCGCGGTTCGCACGCTCGCGAACGAAGCTCTCAAGCCCATCCCGACTGGGACGGCTCCCCTCCTCCCGAACTGCGCGACTCCTCGAAAGAAGGCGCGCGCCCGGTTTCGAGGCCGCTAGGACGAGTCCGGGTTTCAGCCGACTCGTTCTCATTGAGGGACCCCGCCAACGGACACTGTCGTCACTGCGCCGGTCGCGACCGCGCTCGCCTGCACCCGCATCTGGACGACGTCGCCACGCCCCGAGATGGAGAGGTCCTCGATGTCCGCGATGCGATCGTCCGCGAGCAGCGTCCGGTAGGCCTGGAAGCGCGCCATGAAGAGCGGCAGCGGCGACAGGCGCGTGCCGATCGGCAGCGCGAAGCCGAAGGTCGGGTGCAGGCGCAGATCGCCGGGCTGCGTGGAGGCTTTGACGTAGAGCGCCTGCTGGAGGTTCGGCACGCCGCGCACGAGCGCGAAGTCGAAAACGCGCTCCGTGCCGCGCACCTCCTCGACGATCTCGATCTCCTGGGCGATGCGCTCGGCGAGGCTCGAGCCCGAGGCTGTGAGCGGGCCACCGAGCGACGAGACCGCTCCTGCGGAGCGCCCCGGATCGACCAGGCGGATGTCCGTGCCGTAGAGGCGCTCGGCGAGATCGGCGCGCCGGCCGCTTCCGGCTCTGGGCGCGGGGCTGGCTGCCGGTGCAGTCGCGGACGAGGGCACGAGGATGCGCTGGCCGCCGCGGAGTAGGCCCGGGCCGCCGGCGGGGGTGACGTAGGGCGGCTCGAGGTCGTTCAGGACCACGAGCTCCTTCCAGCGCGCCTCATCGCCCAGCACGCGAAGGGCGACGTCGCGGATGGTCTCGCCCTCGAGGATGACGGCCTCGCGGACGCTGCGCGCGGGCGGGGCGGTCGCCAGCACGGGGTCGAGCGTGCGCGCCGCGTCGAGGCGCCGCTGAGCGGCGACCAGCGGATCGGTCGAGTCCGCGCTGCCCTCCGCACGGAGCGCATTGACCGCGCGCTTGCCCGCCCGGGCCAGGTCCCGCATCGTGCCCTCGAGCGAGACGGCCGCTGGTGCCAGCGGGTCCGCGCTCGCGGAGCCCGATAGAGCGAGCTGGTTCGGCAGCAGCTCGAGCGCGCGGGCGAAGTTGCCGGCGAAGAGGACCAGGTTCTCCCAGTCGCGCACCGGGACGGTCACGAGCGCGACCGCCCCCTGAGCGACGCCGCCCACGAGGTCCATCGCCTGCTTGCCGAGGTCGGCCGCGCTGTCGAGCAGGCCGATGGCGTTCTGCCCGACGGAGAAGGCGGTGGAGACGAGGTCCTGCACCGAGCCGCCGAGCGCGGCGATCTCGTTGAACACGTCCTGCACGCGCTGGATGGCGCGATTGAGCTCGTTGAGCGCCGCGCCGGCCTTGGCGACCAGGCTGCGGCCGCGCTCGAGCAGCCCCGCGCCACCACCCGCCGTCGCGTCGAACCCCTCGAGCTGGGCGGCCATGCCCGCGGAGAACGGTCCCTTCGACGGGTCCATGCGCCCCAGCACCTTGAGCTGGAGCTCGTAGCGGTAGCCGGTACGGAAGTCGCGCGAGCGGGGCACGCGCAGCACGGCAGGCTCGACCACCCACCATTCGCCGTCCTTGAGATTGAGCCAGCTCATGAAGCACTGGCCCGGCTCGGTGACGTTGGGCGTCGTGGCCTTGCCCTTCTTGAGGTCGAGGTAGAGGCGGAAGAACGCGCGCAGCTCGACGATGCGATCGAAGCCCGTGGTGGCGTAAGCGGGCGTGCGGTAGCTGGTGCCGGCGGTGCGGAGCCGCTCGTCGTTGGCGCCAGCGTCGAAGTCCTCAGGCTGGTTCTCCTGGAACTCCCACGCGCGGCCGAGGCCGGGGCTGATGCTCGCGCCCGGACCACCCGCCGACTTGATGCCGGCGTCGAGCTCGCCGATGCCGCCCATGAGGGCGCGCGACTGGTGCTTTTCGAACGGGCTCCCGGGTGCCGGGACGCTCGGCAGGAACACCCCGGTCGTGCCCGCGATCGTGAGGTCGCCGATGCCGTCACCGTGGTGCTCCACGTAGCGACTGCCGTCCTGCAGGCCCTGGATGTCGGTGGCGGCCGGCTCGGTGAAGTCGAGGTCCTGCGGGTTCGGACGGAACGAGTACACGAGGTCCTGGCCGTCGGGGGCCCGCGCGAGATCGAGACTGCCGCCTCCGGTCGTCATCACGAGGAGGTGGTAGAGCGGCTCACGGTCGGTGTGCGGGCCGCCGTAGAGCGCATTGGCATTGAGACGCGTGCGCGCGAGGTCGTCGAGCCGGCGCTCGTCGAGCAGGATGTCGACCCCGGCGGCGCGCTTCCGGATCTGCGCGGGCGAGAGGCGCGGCGGCTGGCGGTCGCGCGTGGTCGGCACGTCACGCCTCCTCGTCGACCGGCCGCGCGTCCGGATGCGGCAGACGCAGCACTGGCGAGAGCAGCCGGTAGGTCTTCATGCGCGCGAACGTGCCGTCGTCGGTCTTGCGGTCCGGGGGCGTGCGCGTGGGCTCGGCAGGAGGCACACCGGGCGCCGGCGTGGCGGGCGGCGCGGCGCTCGCGGGCTGGAAGGTCGCCTGGGCCGGATTCGGCGCGGGCTGCACCGGCTGCGTGGTCCCGTTCGGGCCCAGCCCGTGCGCGTGAAGCGCGTACTCCTGCGTGTAGAAGCGCTCGAACTGCGCCTCGAGCGCCTGGAGCTTGGCGATGAGATCGCCGCGGAACTGGTTCCAGAACTCGACCAGCACGCCGCCGAGGACGGCCTTCTGCCAGGCGCGGTCGCCCCGCTCGCCGAGCTCGAGTACGGGCCCCGTTCCGTTGTGGGTCAGGGCGAGGACCGCCACTCCGCCGCTCGTGATCGCGATCCGCGTGCCCGGCTTGAGGGCCACCTCGATGTCGCCGCCAGCCGTGGGTACGACCGGCCCGCCACCGTCGGGATCCTCCTCGGTGGCGCTCCCCGACGGAGCCGCGCCCGCCGATTCGGTGGACATGCGCACGCTCCCACGGGCGTCGACGCCGATCTCGAGGCCCGCGATCCGGGCCTGGTACGCAGGCCTCGGCGCGTCGGTGGCGGTGACGAGCTCCCCTCGCGGCCAGAACGCGCTGATGTAGGGGCGCCGGTCGCTGCCGCCCAGGTACTGCACCACGCAGCGATCACCGTCGAGCGCCTCCGCGGGCACGTCCTCCGGCAGGCGACCGCTGCCGCGCAGCGCATCGCGCTGGCTGGCCCCGAGCGCGCGATCACTCGTGGGCGTCGGACGCGCACGCACGCCCGGAGACCCGCTGCAGATCACGACGCCGTCCAGGACCTGGTAGGGCGCGCGACGCCCGTCGTCGATGACGAGCACCTGCGCGGTGTAGCCGCCGGCGTCGTCCCGCAGCTCGAGCACGATGCCGAGGTGCCCACCGACCAGGAAGTCCGTCGGGTAGCGAGGGGAGATCGCGGCCGCCTGCACCGGGTGACCGGTCGCGGTCTTCCAGTAGGAGCGGGTCATGGCGCACCCCCGCTGCGGCGGCTGCGCGAGGCAGCGAGGTCGACGACCGGGAAGTAGCGCGTGCCGATGGCGCGCCGCAGGAAGATGTCACGCGGGTTGACCGTCACCGCCGGCGCCGGCTTGGCTGCCGAAAGCGCGCTCGCGACCTCGAAGACGGTCTGTCCCGTCCCCGGCACGGCCTCGTCCCCCACCTGCGGCGTGATGCCGTCCGAGTCGGTCGAGCCCGTGTCGCCGGGGCGAGCGCCCGGTACGGAGACGTGCCGGACGGTCTCGTGGGCCCGGCGCACGAGCGGCTGGCCCCGCGTGACGGTGAGCGAGCTCCGCAGCGTCGCGCGTCCATCGGGTGAGACCGCGAAGTCGTGCCGGACGCCCTCGACGTAGTAGCACTCGTCGAGCTCCGGGATGTCGAGGCGGTAGCCCACGCGGCAATCGAGGATCGGCAGGCAGTCGATCGTGCCGGCGAGGTACTGGTTGGCGTGCTGGTGCCAGTGGTCGTTCAGGATGGCCCAGCGCGCGAGCGTCTTGCGGAGCGAGGCGTCGCTCGCAGCCAGGCCCATCTGCGTGAAGCTCGAGGTGATCTCGCGGACGCGCAGGCCGTGCCGGCTGAAGCTCTCGTACGACAGGAGCGGCACGACGCCGCGGTTGACGAAGCGCAGGTCGGCCTGCAGATCGCTCGAGCGCAGGTCGATGACGTTGAAGTAGTCGTGGTCCGAGCGGCCGACCTGCATGCGCAGGATGCGCCGGAGCGGCAGGAGCGCGGTGTCGATGTAGCGGAACGAGGGCGCGCTCGCGCGGGCCGTCTCGGCGTCCGTCGCGGCCTGAAGAGGATCGTGGGGCACCGCCCCGTGGATGGGGCGGACCGGCTGCACGCGCACCGGGTGCTTGCGGCTCGAGAAGAACACGCCTGGTGACTCGGGCAGGCCGTAGACGGCACCCGAAAGCTCCGCCGACACCGTCTGCGGGCCGGTGAGCACGCCGCCGTTCGGGGCCGACGCCACAGGGGCGGTCGCGGTCATCGCTGCAGAGCTCGGGTAGCGCTCCTTCGAGATGGTCGTGAACGGGTACTCGCGCAGCACCACGGCCGGCTGGTAGGCCGGCGCGGTGACGACACCCGTGTCGTCGACGTTGCCGCCGAGCTCGTCGGGCACCATCGGTGCGGCCTGCCCCGGCTCGCGGCCGGCCAGACGCAGGTCGAAGAAGAGCTCGTTCATGCAGTCGTTGCTGCGCGACCCGACCAGCGTGAGCAGGTTCCCCGACTCGGAAAGCATCTGCTCGGAGGCCAGGAAGCCGTCGATGTGCTCACGCTCGATGTAGCTGCGGTCGAGCAGATCGAGGAGCGTCCGAAACGCGGGCTTGCCGGTCCGGTGCGCCATCACCTGCTGGAGCAGCTGCGCCGCGGAGGTCCCCGGCGCGCCACTACTGGCCTGCGGTGGGCCGCCCCCGATCGCAGGGATGAACCGTTGCGGGTCGACGAAGACCTCACGCGCCGTGCCGGCGGCATCGCGTCGCAGGTACACGAGCTCGAAATGGAGGTGCGGGTGATCGGCGGCATTGCCGGTGTCGCCGGTGAACGCGAGCGTGTCCGTGTGCAGGACGCGATCGCCGACCCGCCACGGCCGCCCGGCCGGCGTGAAGTCGGCCTGGTCGGCCTCGTCGCTGCCGTCGGTGGGATGCCGGTTGAGGAGCGCGAGATCGGCACCGCTCGGCGCGTCGAGGTCGTGACCATCGACGTACCAGTCCTGGAGGTGCATGTACTTCGAGCGGAAGATCGTCCCGTTGACCCGGTGCTCGACGACGAGGTAGTTGCCCGCCGCGCCCTGCCGCGCGCTCTGTCGGCGCCGGAACACGAGCTGCGTGATCACGCCGGGCGCGACCGGCCGGACCGGCGTGCCCCTGGGCGCGGCGAGATCGACGCCGAGGTGCGGCCCACGCCCCGGACGCTCGCCCAGGAAGTGCGCGCTCTTCGCATCGGTCAGGGACGCACCGCTCGCGAGTGGATGCTGGAAGCCAAAGGTCGCGGGATCGCCGGGGCCCGTCGCATCGACCAGGCGCTGGTCTTCGAGCCGCGACAGGTCGCGCGACACGGCCGGGACACACGCCGCCCGGCGCTCGAGGACCTGCCGCAGTCGGTCGAGATCGCCTCGCACGTCGGGCGCGCCGACGAGCACGTTGCCGCTCTTCGCGATGGCCGGGTACGAGCCCGGCAGCCGCCACTGTGCCTGGTACCCGAGCACGACGAGCAGGTGCGACTCGATGATGTCGGATGGCGTTCCGAACCATCGCAGGCCCATGCGCAGGAGCTCCGCCCCGGCCAGGTTGTCGGTCAGGCCCGGCCCGCCGACTTGGTGCGCGAGCACCTCCGAGGCCCAGGGGTTGAAGTAGAGGTTCGTCAGGCGCAGCGCCTTCGTGAAGTCGCTGCCGAACACGACGTAGCGCGTGCGCACCGCGCCGCTCGGCTGAACGTCCACCGAGCGCTCGATGGAGTCGACGTAGCCGAGCATCACGCGCACCAGGCCCGAGTGGCCGTCGTCGAGGTACAGGCTCACCAGGTCATCCGGGCGGATGACGTCGAGCCAGCTGCCCTGCATGCGCACGGTGGGCGGAGGCGCGTCACCCTCGTCGGGGATCTGCGCGCTAGCCGGCGGGGCGGGCGCTGGAACGAGGACCAGCATCCACTGGCCATCCCCCTTGAGGTGCTTCTGCGCGCTCGCCTGGACGATCCACGGCGACAAATCGAGCGGCCGGCCCTGGTTCACCGTCGGGTCGTGCGAGCACAGGATGGCCCGGGCGCGCGCCGGCATCACGGCCCTCCCTGCAGGACCGAGGTGGTCGGCGCCGTCACCGCGGAAGCCGAGACCGCGGTGTCGTTGACGAACACGCGCAGGTCGATCTGGTGCGAAAAGGCCATCCGTCCTCCGCGATCGCTCGACCGGGCGGCCTGCTCGCGCGGGTGCGTCATCGCCTGCCGGCGCGCCTGCTCCTCGGCCGAGGGCGGCTGGCTGCGCGCGGCAAACGCGGCGAGCTCCTCGGGGAACGCGGCGGGAAGCCCACTGCCGCCCGCGCTTGACCGCGCGCTGCCGAGCCGGCCCGCGATCGCGTCGTCGAGCGTGACCGGGGCGAGGTGCATGCGTCGTGCGCCGGGGTTTCCGACCTGCTCGTCGCGGTAGGCGCGCGGCTGGACGTAGTCGGTCTTCCAGATCGACTCGTCCTCGAGGTCCCAGTTCCAGAGCTTGCTCGGCGCATTGAGCAGGAACCCGCCGGTCCCCTGGAGCGTGTTCACCGCGCCGATGCCGGCATTGGTGAGGAAGGTGCCCGGCTCGCGCCACAGCTCGCGCACGAGCCCGAGCGAGCCCGTGTCGACCCGCAGGGACTCCCGGGTCGCGTCCGGCCCGAGGTCCTCGAGCCGAGCGCGCAGGTGCTTGAGACGCCGGTTGTGGGCCTCGACCGCGCTGCCGAGCCCGGCGCGATCCCGCTCGCTCTTGCCCGAGCGCTCGTAGGCCGTGCGTGCCTCCTGGAGATCGGCGTTCGCCTCGGCCGCCCGTGCACCGAGCCGCTCGACCGAGCGCGCGAGCGCCTCCTTGTCGGCGCGGTCGCCGACCATCTGGCGCACGAGGCCCATGACGCCGGCGCCCATGTCGGCGATGGCCGGGTAGATCTTCTCGGCGAGCAGGCTCTGGATGCTGTCCTCGCTCTCGAGCCATTGCGTGCCTACTTCGAGCAGCCGCTCGGTGAGCTGGGCCTGCTTCTGCGTGTGCTTCTCGATGTTGCGGGTCGGGTCCGCGAGCTCCTCGGCGATCTTCGCCTCGAGTTCCGCGCGCTCCTTGCCGTCGGCCTGACCGCTGGCGAGGCGATGCATCATCGCGATCACGGAGCCTTCCCCGACGCGACCGGTGTCCTTGAAGTCCTTGCCCGCGAGCTTCGAGATCCCGAGGCCCGTCATCTGCGAGAGGCGAAGCGCCGCCTCCTCCGACAGGCCAGCGCCCGGCTCGCCGCGGAGCCCGTAGACGCGGTGCATGTGCCGGTAGAGGCGCGTGAGGTTCTCAGGCGTGGCGCCCTCCTCCATGCCCGCGAGCGTGCGCGTGTAGCTCTGGCGCTGGAGCCCGAGCAGCATGATCGAGCGGCCGGCGTCGCCACCGCCCGGCGCGCGGATGCCCTGCGAGAGCTGCTCGAGCGCCTGCGCGCCGTAGGCGCCTTGCAGGCCGGGCTGCCCCTTGCCCCCGAGCATGCCCAGCATGCGCGAGAGCTCCTCGGCGCTGACGGGCCCCGGGCGGTGCGCCTGCTCGCCCTGGAGCAGGCCCGCCACGCCCGCGAGGTACTCGTCGAGCCGGGTCTTCTCGATGCCCGAGACGAACGCGTCGGCGATGAGCTTGCGGAGCTGCTGCGCCCCCTGGTCGGCGCCCGCGAAGGCCTCGCCGCCGCGTCGCATCGCGCCGAACAGCGAGACGACGCCCGCCTGCTCGAGCCCGAAGCCGCGCTCCGCGCCCATCACGGTCTGCTCGAGCCCCGCGATGCGCCGCCTGTCGCGGCCGGCCACCTCGTCGCTGCCGACCGCCTTGAGCAGACCCTGCCGCAGCTGCGCGACGTCGATCGAGCTGTAGCCGAGGTGCTCCTTGCCACCGAGGCCCTCGAGCGCGCCCGCGCCGCCCATCGCCCGCAGGCGCTGCCGCAGCGGATTCCATTGCCGCGCGAGGTCGAGCCCCGATCCCACCACGGAGCCCATCGCGCCAATCGCGCCCGCGCCGATGCCGAGCCCGGCGCCGAGGAGCGCAAGGCCACCGAGGCCGAGCCCGGCGCCGGTCGCGAGGCCCGCGCCGCCCCGCCGGGCGAACATCCCGAGGAAGCCGCCCGGCCGCTGGCTCGCCTGCTGGAAGCGCTGGTCGAGCCGCAGGATCGACTCGCCCGCGGACTGCACCTTGCCGAGCTCGCGTGAGGCCAGCTCGAGCGCGCGCGCCGCGCGGCCGACGTCCTTGAGCGCCCGCTCGGTCTCGCGAATCTTGCCGGCAGTTCCGCTCATCCCGCGCGCGCCTGCGCTCACGGCCGAGAGCTCCGCGAGCGCCGAGCGCATCTGGCCGAGCACGCCCTCGTGCTGCTCGCGCAGCTCGCGCAGGGCATCCTCGCCTGACGGCGGCCGGCGCGGTCCGAACGGCGGCATCACCGCACCTCAGCCATCGAAGCGCTCCTCGAGCCCACTCCACCCCTCGAGCTCGCCCGCGGCCGCGCGCAGCCGGGCAAGGTGGGACTCCTCGGTCTCGCGCTGCGCGGGCGTGAGCGCCTCGTCGAGGTCGGGCTCGCGCCCCTCGGCGATCTCGCGCTCCCACTTGTCGATGAGCGGGTCGCCGGTGACGAAGTACGGCTGGCCGGACGCCTCGTGGACCTGGCGCTCGAGCCGCTCGGCCGGGTGGCTCTCGAAGTAGTCCTCGAAGAACTCCACGATCAGCTCCTCGGGCGTGTAGCGGAGGTACTCATCGCTGGTGGGCGGAAGGCCGTACTTCCGCACCCACCAGCGCCGCAGCAGGTAGGGCAGCGTCCGCACGCTCGCTCGTGCGAGCGCCAGCCGTCGCGCCGCCTCCACCGGCGTCGTCCCCGCGAAACCAGTCCCCCTCGAGGCGGTCCACCTCCTCGGAGATGCGGGTGAGAAGGCCCAGGTCCTCGACCTCGTCCCAGCGCAGCCAGGTCGGCACCTCGCGCAGCACCACCTTGAGCCGGGCGAGCATGCTCGCCAGCACCTGGAACTCGCGGTCGACCGGCTGGCCTTCGCAGAGGCGCGCGCGCTCGGCCTCGATGCGCAGGAGATCGCGCAGGCTCGGTCGGCGGTAGAGGAACACCCCCTCGCGCGTCCGCCCCTGACGGTCCTGGTGGCTGATGGAGAACCGCTGCTCGCGCACCGGCTCGGCTGGC
The DNA here is from genome assembly GCA_023248855.1 of Myxococcales bacterium. Taxonomy (GTDB): domain Bacteria; phylum Myxococcota_A; class Polyangia; order JAHFDS01; family JAHFDS01; genus JAHFDS01. The sequence goes on along the minus strand of JAHFDS010000082.1, from coordinate 204 downwards.
TCGCGTTCACTCATGGCGCTCCCTCGATCCGCTAGTGCCCGGGCCATCACGTGCCGGTCTCGTCGAGGAGCTTGATGGCGACCCAGCTGGTGTTGGTCCCCGCGATGCCGCGCGCGTTGACCTCGAGCGAGCGCGACTGGCAGCGGCAGCGCTGGATGTTGGCCAGGGTCTGCTGGGTGACGTGGTCGCGCAGGGTCGCGTCGA
>JAHFDS010000465.1 GCA_023248855.1 Myxococcales bacterium | reverse complement strand
GGCGTCCACCCCCTCCTCGGTCGCGAACGCGAGCGCCACGCGATCGTGCGCCGGCGCGTGCAGCGTGTCGTTGCGCCCGCCGACGACCCGCGCCAGGCCCGCCGCGCGCAGGGACCGCAGCGCTTGCTCGACGTCGGCCGGCGAGCGCGCGAGCGCCACCTCGATCACGCTGCGCGGCAAGGGGCTGCCCGCGACCACGAGCAGCTCGAGGATGCTCTGCGGCAGCGCCTCGAGCGCCTCCACGCGCCGGCGAAACAGCGTCGCGAGCGTCCCCTCGCCGCTGCTTGCGAGCGTGCCGAGCGCGCCGTGGTGGAGCGCGAGCTCGCGCAGGAGGAAGGGGTTGCCCTCGGCCTGCGCCGCGATCGTCGCGGCCTCGCCGCCCGAGCTCTGCGCCCGGCCGAGGAGCTGCTCGACGATCTCGATCGAGGCAGCCTGGTCGAGCGGATGCAGCGAGACGTGCTCGATCTCGGCGCGTCCCGCCAGCGAATCGAGCAGCTCGCGCAGGGCGGCGGGGCGAATCGTGCTGCCCTCCCGGCGAAACGCGCCGACCACCAGCACGGGCGGCATCGGCGGAGCGAGCAGCGCCTCGAGCAGACGCATGGAGTCCACGTCGGTCCAGTGCAGGTCGTCGAGAAAGAGCGCCAGTGGTCGCGACCGGCCGAGGCGGCCGAGCAGCTCTCGCAGACCCGCGGCCCCGCGGCGGAAGAAGGCGCGGTCCGCGTTGGGGTCCTGCCCGTGGGCGCGCGCCCCGAGCCCGAACGGCGCGCACAGGACGGGAAACATCTGCGCGAGCGGCCCGGCGTCGTCGGGGACGAGCGCGCTCCTGGCGCCGGGCGCCAGCCGAAGCAGCGTCATCGCCAGCCGGTCCATCGCGGCGTCGAACGCCTTGTAGGGGACGTTCTCGTGCTCGAAGCAGCCGCCCGCGAGCGCGAGCGCGCCGTCGGCCGCGGCCAGGTCGAGCGCCCGCCGCGCCAGCGCCGTCTTGCCGATGCCGGGTGGTCCCGAGAGGAACACCGCCGCCCCGTGCTCGCGCCGCGCGAACGCCCGCTCGAGCAGCGCGAGCTCGGAGAATCGCCCCAGCAGCACGCGCGCGCCCGTGCTCGACTCGGGCGCCGAGCCGGCCGGCGAAGCGGCGGCGTCGACTCCGAGGGCGCGGCGCAGATCGCTCGCGGTGGCCCGCTCTCCGGGGTCTCGCCGGAGCATCGCCAGGCAGAGCGCCTCGAGGTCGGCCGGCACGTCGGGCGCGAAGGACGACGGCGGCGGCGGATCGACGCTCTGCTTGTCGACCAGCACCTGCATCAGGGTGCCGGTAAATGGCAACCGACCCGTCAGCGCCTCGTACAGGATGACGCCGACGCTGTACCAGTCCGCGGGCGGGCTCGCGGCGTCCCCGGCCGCCTGCTCGGGCGCCATGTACGCCGCGGTCCCGACGATGCCCGAGTGGTTCGACGACAGCTCGTGCTGGGCATCCGCGACGAGGCCATAGTCACACAGCTTGACGACGCCGCCCTTGCTCACGAGCACGTTCGAGGGCTTGACGTCCCGGTGCACGACGCCGAGCGCGTGCAGCGCCGACAGCGCCCCGGTGAGCTGCCGCAGCGCCTCGCGCATTCGCGCCGGATCCAGCTGGCCCTGCGCCGGTTCGGCCGGGATCTCCGTGCCTTCGTCCTCCGCCGACTGCAGCGTCGGGGCGAAGGCCCCTGGCCCCGCGGCGATCCCCGGGCGCACCCAGGTCAGCAGGTCCGAGCCGTCCACGAGCTCCATCGAGAAGAAGCCGGCGCCGGTCTGCGTGAAGAGCTCGTGCAGCCCGACCAGGTTCGGGTGCGAGACGCCCTGCAGCAGCCGGAACTCGCGCTTGAACCGCAGGATGGCCTGCGGATCGAGCGCACGCAGGCTCTTGAGCGCGACCATCATGCCGGTCAGGCGATCGAACGCCTCGTACACGATCCCCATCCCGCCGGAGCCCAGCTGCCGGCTGATGACGAATCGCTCCCCGACCAGGGTCTTGAGGTGCCTCACGAGCTCTCGGCCAAGACCGCCCCGCCCGTAGCGTACCACCATCGCACCAGGTCATTCGTCAGCGTTGTCCCGTGTGACCGGCATTGGACCTAGGTGCTAGGATCGCGGTGATGCGGGGCATCACTGCGCGAAAGCAGCGCGGGCCGTCGACGGTGGCGGACGTCCTGGCCATGCCGGAGGCGGAGCGCCGCCACGAGGTGATCGACGGCGAGATCGTGCAGAAGGAGGCCGCCACGGGCGAGCATGGCGCCGCGCAGATCAACATCGCGACCTCGCTCAACGGGCCGTTCGGCCGCCGTCCGCCAGGCGGACCACCCGATCGGCCGGGTGGCTGGTGGTTCGCGACCGAGGTGGAGATCCGCTTCGGAGAGCACCTGCTCCGGCCCGACGTCGCGGGGTGGCGACGGGAGCGCGTCGCCGAGCGTCCGCGGGGCTGCCCCGTGGAGGCGCTGCCCGACTGGACCTGCGAGATCCTCTCGACGAATCGCGTCAACGACCTCGTCAGGAAGAAGCGCATCTACCACGAGCACCGTGTGCCGCACTACTGGATCGCCGACCCCGCGGAGGGGACCCTGGCCGTCCAGCGGTGGAGCGCCGACGGCTACGTCGAGGTGGTCTCTGCCGTGCGAGGTGAGCGCGTCCGCGCGGAGCCCTTCGACGCGCTGGAGCTACCGGTGGGCGTGTTCTTCGGCGACGATGACGGAGGTTGAGGCGGGGCGAGGTGTGGTCGGGATCAGCAGATCCTCCCGACCACCAGCGTGATGTCGTCCTCGGGCGCCTCGGCCCCGAGGAACTCCCTGACGGCGCCGAGGATGGCGTCGCGCATCTCCGCAGGATCCTCGAGGTGGGCGCTGTGCTGCAGCATCGCACGCAAGCGCCGCTGGCCGAGCTCTTCGCCCTCGTGATTTCTGCACTCGACGATCCCGTCCGTGTACCAGAGCAGGAGGTCGCCGGGCTCGAACGCCCGCGTCTGCTCCGGGAACGTGCTGTCCGGATCGCTCCCCAGCAAGGGCCCGCGCGCGCCCAGCACCTCGAACCGGCCGCGCCCGCCGTCGGGCCGGTACAGGTACGGCTGGGGATGGCCGGCGTTGGCGCACTGGATGCTCGAGGTCCTCGGGTCGAGCACCGAGGCAAAGCAGCTCATCAGCAGCTCGCTCTTCCTCGATCCGAAGACCTCGCGGTTCATGATCTCGAGCAGCTGGTGACAGGACAGATCGTGGCCGCTGAGCGTCTTCGCGACGCCGCACGAGGCCTTGGCCGCCGCGGTGATCAAGGCCGAGGACACGCCGTGCCCGGTCGCGTCGCCGATGACGATCAGCACCTTGTCGCCCACGAGATCGTGGTAGGTCCACCAGTCGCCGCCGCAGGTCGACGCCGGCTGGAAGTGGCCGGCGAAGCGGATGAAGCGCCGGTCGACGACCTCGCGCGTCGGGACCAGCGTCTCCTGGATGGTGCGAGCCACCTCGAGGTCCTTCTCGAGACCCGCCTTGCGCCGGGTCTCGTCGAGCAAGACCGCGAGCTGATCCGCCATGTAGTTGAAGTTGCGCCCGAGCAGGCCGACCTCGTCGCCCGTGCCGATCTCCACCCGCGACGTCAGATCGCCGCTGGCGATCTGCTCCGCGCGCGCGGCCAGGCGGCGGATCGGTCGCGCGATCCGTAGTCCCTGCAAGACGGCCAGCGCCGTGCCGAGGAGCAGGAACAGGGCACCGACGCCGGCGATGCCGAGGAGCGCGTCGTGATAGGCGCGCTCCTTGGCCAGGCGCAGCTCGGCCAGCGCCTGGTCGAGGTGGACCAGCGTGTACGCGATGACGACGTAGCCGTACGGGGGGCTCGCCGCCCGGCCGGCATCGAGCGCCGCACGCAGGCTGCCGGTCACACCCGGCGCGAACACCGGCAGCGCGAACAGGGCGAGCCGGCCGGCCCCGGACCCGAGCTCGGGCGTCGCCACGAGGCCCTGCTCGTCGGTACGTTGCGCGAGCTCCCGCCACGAAAGCAGGATCCGCTTCCAGCTCTCGTCGCCCATCGCAGGATGCCCCTCCCGGGGATTGCGCGCGGCGTCCGAGTGCGCGACGAGGCCCTGCCGGTGGTCGAGCACGTAGACATAGGCGATGCGCCGATCGCCACGCCCCAGCTGGGTGACGTAGTGGCGCATGTCGGTGTCGTTCGATTGCTCGAAGTAGGTGCGACTGGAAGCGGCCAGCATCTGCACGGTGGCGCTGCCCACGTCACGCAGCTGGTCGCGTAGCCTGGCCTCCGTGTCGGCGCTGGCGCGGACGTAGACCCCGGAGATGCTGTGCATGCCGAGCAGCCCGAAGCCCGCCACCACGGCCGCCAGGAGCGCGGTCGTGGTCACGATCATCTTCGTGCTGATCGACACGTGCCCATGGGGTCACACGCTGGCACCGCCGTCAATGCGCGCCGGGAGACGGGCAGGGCGCCCGCGAAAAAGCGCCTTCCCTTGGTGGCGCGGCGGGTGCAAAAATGGGAGCCGGCGTGCGAGTGAGCGGGAGCCTGGTGGTGGCGGTGGTGGTGGCGAGTCTGCGCGGGCCCCTCGCGTTCGCGCAGGTGGCGATGACGCAGCTGCTCGAGCAGGCGGACGCGGCCTTCGCCCGACGCGATTTCCAGGCCGCGGCGGCGCTGTACGATCGCGCCATCGCCAGCGCAGGCGCGCAGTCGGACCGCGTCCCCGCGGAGGTCTACGCCAAGCGCGCCTCGATCTTCCTGCTCGAGAAGCAGTCCGCAGAGGGCCTGCAGTTCATCGTCGAGCTGGGCGAGAAGGCCTACCCCGACGATCCCTCGATCGGCGAGCAGAAGATCCTGCTCATGACCCGACTGCCCGGGCGCACCGCGGAGGCGCTCGCGCTCGCCGAGCAGTTCGTGGCCCGGCATCCGGAGACCTACGCGCTCCAGCTGCTCGTGGGCGACCATTACTACAAGGCCGGTCCGGGCCACGAGGAGCGCGCGATCACCGCCTACAACGCGGCGCTGCGCGGCCTGCCCGAGGAGCTCAAGAAGGCGGAGCAGGCGGTGCGCCTCAAGCTGGGCCTGCTCTACGGGCAGAAGCACGACTTCCAGAGCTCCGAGCGCGAGCTCCTGCGCGCGATCGCCCTGCCCGGCGACGGGCGGACCGAGCCCTACGCGAGACGGGGCCTGTGCGCGGCCCACAGCGGCCAGCGGCTGTGGGCGCTGGCGCGGCGCAGCTGCGAGCAGGCGCTCGGCGCGCCGATGCTGCGCGGCGATCCCGCGCCTCGGTATCACCTCGGGCTCGCGTACCTCAATCTCCCGGGCCAGGGGGCCCAGGCGAGGCGCGCCGCCGAAGCCCTGGCGCGGCTTTCGCCCGCGGACTACCGGGGCGCGCTCCTGGCCGGGCGAATCGAGCTGGCCGAGCGGCGGTTTCCCCGGGCGGCCGCCGAGCTCGAGCGCGCAGTGGCACTCGCCAAGGGCGCGCCCGAGGCGGTGCACTGGCTGGCCACGCTGTACCTGCGACAGCCGTCCCCCGCCCCCCTCGCCGCCATCGACAAGCTCCGACCGGCGCTCGCCCAGCACCCCGCGGACACCGATCTCGTCGCCGATCTGCGCGCGGCCTACCTCGCCGCGCGGCGACCGGATCAGGCGCTCTCGGTGGTCGAGCGTGCGCTCCGCAACCAAGGCGATCGCCCCGACGCTCGCCTGCTCCTGCTCGCGGGCGATGCCCGCTACGACAGCGGCGATCTCGCCGGCGCGGCCCGGCGCTACGCCGAGGTGCCTCGAGGCTCGCCCAGCGCCGCCCT
>JAHFDS010000081.1 GCA_023248855.1 Myxococcales bacterium | reverse complement strand
GGCGCCGGCGGCTCCGGAGCCGCAACCAGAGAGCCCCAGGAGCAGGAGGCACGCGCCGCGCGCGCTCACGAGATCGCCACCAGGCCCGCGGCACGGCGCGGGCCGGCAAGGTGGAGCGCGGCCTGACGCCACGCGGTCTTCGCGGCCAGCTCCATGAAGTGCTTGGCCAGCTCGGTCCCGGGCGCGCCTTGCACGAACGGCATGCCCGAGTCCCCGCCATGCCGGATGCGCGGATCGATCGGCAGGCCGCCGAAGAGCGGGATCCCGAGCGACGCCGCCAGGCGCTTGCCGCCGCCCGCATCGAAGATGTGATCGTGGTGCCCGCACGCGGGGCAGACGTACTCGCTCATGTTCTCGACCACGCCGAGCAGGGGCACCTCGACCTTGCGCAGCATCGCAGCCGCTTTCTCGACGTCGATGAGCGCTACCTCCTGCGGCGTCGTCACGAGCAGCGCCCCGGAGATGGGGACGAGCTGCGCCAGCGAGAGCTGGGCATCGCCCGTGCCGGGCGGCAGATCCACGATCAAGTAGTCGAGCTCGCCCCATTCGACGTCCTCGAGAAACTGCTGGAGGAGCTTGTGCACCATCGGCCCGCGCCAGACCACGGCGCCCTCGCGCTCGACGAAGAAGCCGATCGACATCACCGCGAGGCCCCGGTGGAGCGCGGGCTGCAGGCGCCCCTCCGGTGAGGCGCCGGAGGCCCGCTCGGGCGGTCCCAGCATGAGCGGCAGCGAGGGCCCGTAGATGTCGGCGTCCAGCATGCCGACCCGTGCGCCGAAGCGCTGTAGCGCGAGCGCGAGGTTGGTGGACACGGTGGACTTGCCGACGCCGCCCTTGCCGGCAGCCACGGCGATGATGTTCTTGACCTGCCGCACGCGCGCGTCGGCCGAGCGCAGGGGCCGACCGATCACCGCGGACGAGACCTCGAGCGTGACCTTGCCGGCGCCGGTGCCGCGCACCGCCTCGGTGACGAGGCGTTCAGACTCCGCGCGCACCTCGCCCGGGCAGGCCGGCGTTGGCAGCTCGAGGCCCACCGTCACCGTGTCTCCATCGATTCGCACGTCCTTGACCAGCTGCAGCGTGATGACGTCGCGCGGCAATCCGGGTAGGGTCACCGTCTTCAAGGCGTCGCGGACCTGATTCTCGGTCGGGGTAGGCATCGGGTTCCTTCATCGAGTTCCGGCTTGCCGGAACGTTGGCATGCTGCCGTGGTTGGTGCTGCCATCGGCTTGCGGTCGGGTTATCCTAGAGTAGAGTTCCCACGAGTCAACGCATGGCCATCCTGCCGATCGTCAAGTACCCGGATCCCCGCCTGCGCCAGCCTACCGTGCCGGTCGCGCGGGTGGACGACGAGATCAGGGCCCTCGTGCGCGACATGATCGACACGATGTACGCCTCGAACGGCGCCGGCCTGGCCGCCATCCAGGTCGGGTCCGACCAGCGCATCTTCGTCATCGAGGGCCAGGTCGCCGGCCTGCCAGAGGGCGCGCCCGCGCTGGTATGCATCAACCCGGAGATCGTGTGGCTCGGCGCCGAGCTCGATGGCGGTGACGAGGGATGCCTGTCTTTTCCCGGGATCTTCGTGCCGGTCAAGCGCGCGCTCCGGGCGCGGCTGCGTGCGATGGGGCTCGACGGCCAGCTGTACGAGGTGGAGGGCGAGGGGCTCTTCGCCCGGGCGATCCAGCACGAACAGGACCACCTCACCGGGCGGCTGCTCATCGACATGGTAGGCGCGCTCAAGCGCGAGATGATCAAGCGAAAGCTCAAGCGGGCGGCTGAGCGCGGCGACGACGAAGACGAAGTGGCCGAGGCCGAGGGCTAGCCAGCTTTGCCGCGTCGCGACGCTCGAATCGTGGTCTCGGGGATCCACTTCGAGGCCAAGCACGGCTGGACTGCGGCGGAGCGCAAGGTGTTCCGCAGCTTCTCCGTCGACGTCGAGATCGAGCGCGACGTGGCGCGTGCCGCGGAGTCTGACGCGCTGCGGGATACGGTTGACTACCGAGGTCTGTGCGAGCTCGTGGTCGAGATGGGCACCTCGAGCACCTACAAGCTCCTCGAGACGCTGTGCGCCCGCATCGTCGACGCGGTGGCCACCCAGGTCCCCGGCGCACGCATCACGGTCGAGGTGAGAAAGCTCCATCCCCCGTGCGCCGGACACCCTGCGTACTCGTCCGTCCGGATGAGCTCCGACGAGTAGCGGGGTCAATTGTACTGTTTGCAGGTCAAGAATATCGGAAATGCTTGACGGTCCCGGATCTGCCGCCTAGCTTTGGCAGATGGTTCCCGAGGATCTCCGCAACTTCGCGGACGCACGCGACATCGACGAGTTCGTCGACGGGCTTCGGCGCTTCGAGCAAGGGATCCTTTCGGCGGAGGAGTTCCGCAGGTTCCGCCTGGCGCGTGGCACCTACGGGCAGCGCCAGTCCGACGTCCACATGATCCGGGTCAAGATCCCGCAGGGGATCCTGCAGGCCGCGCAGCTCGATCGAATCGCGGACGTCTGCGAGCGGTTCTCGCGCGGCTTTGGCCATGTCACGACGCGTCAGAACATCCAGATTCACTTCATCCAGATGGCAGACGTGCCTGAGGTGCAGCGCCTGCTCGCCGAGGTGGGCCTGACGACGCGCGAAGCCTGCGGCAACACCGTCAGGAACGTGACGGGCTGCCCCCTGGCAGGAACCTGCAAGGACGAGCCGTTCGACGTCACGCCCTACGGCGAGGCAGTGACGCGCGCCTACCTGCGCCATCCGTCGTTCGGCGACCTGCCACGCAAGTTCAAGATCGCCTTCTCGGGCTGCGCCCACGACTGCGCGCAGGGCGCCATCAATGACGTCGGCTGCATCGCGAGGATCGAGGGCGGGGTGCACGGCTTTCGTGTGATCGTGGCGGGTGGCCTGTCCACCTCGCCCGAGAACGCGCACGTGCTGTTTGCGTTCCTGCCGGCCGACCAACTGCTCGGTGTGATCGAGGCGGCCCTGATGGTGTTCGACCGGCTCGGCAACCGCAAGAACAAGGCGCGGGCGCGACTCAAGTATGTCGTGCGCAAGCTGGGCTGGGAGGGCTTCCGCGCCGAGTTCGACAAGGCCTGGGCGGAGGTCGAGGCGGCCGGGCGCAAGGTGCGGCCGATCGCGCCCGACAAGCGGTCGAGCAAGCTCGTGGCAGCGCCCGCGGCGCCCGCGGCGGGCGCGCCGCCACGGGGCCTCCTGCAGTTCCGCGCATCGAACGTGCTTGCGCAGAGGCAACCCGGCTACGCGAGCGTGATCGTGCGGCTCGTGCGCGGCGACGCCACCGCGACCGAGTGGCGGGCGCTGGCGGCCATCGCCAGGCAGCACGGCGACGGCACGGTGCGTCTGACCAATGACCAGAACGCGATCCTGCGTTTCGTGCCCGAGGCCAGTGTGCGCGCGCTGTACGAGGACCTCGAGGCGGCCGGCCTGGGCAAGGCCGACGCGCGGACCATCGCGGACGTGACGAGCTGCCCGGGCGCCGACACGTGCAACCTGGCCGTGACGCAGTCGCGCGAGCTCGCGCTCGCCCTGACCGCCGCGCTCGAGGCCCCGAACGGCCACGCGGAAGCGGTGCGCGCGGCCTCGTCGCTCGACATCAAGATCAGCGGGTGCCCCAACTCGTGCGGGCAGCACCACGTCGCGGCGATCGGCTTTCACGGCACCATGAAGCGTGTCGGGGATCGCACCGTCCCCGAATACCAGCTGCACCTCGGTGGCGGCATCGGCGCCGACGGCGCGGAGTTCGGCCGCCAGATCGTCAAGGTGCCCGCGAGGCGCACGGCGGATGCCCTGATCCGCTTGCTCGAGCTCTACCTGCGCGAGCGCAAGGAGGGCGAGGCGGCGCTGGCGTTCTTCCGCCGCGTCGACGAGGCGGCAGTCAAGGCCGCGGTCGTGGACCTCTCGGCCATCGATGAGCAGTCCGCGCGCCCCGAGGACTTCATCGATCTCGGCGAGCAGGAGGGCTTCAAGGTCGCGATCGGCGAAGGCGAGTGCGCCACCTAGTTGCGAGTGGGCGCCTTGGAAGGCGCCCACCAGGAAGGGCACGCTGCCCTTCCCCCGGATGGGCAAGCCCATCCGGGCCCCGATCCTGCGTCTTCGCTTCAATACGGCCTTGTGGCCCGCTGATGCTCGCCTCCCGCTGGTTGGGGCGCTCGTGTCCGCGCTCAACTAGAGCGCGCTCTTGAGGGCGAAGTAGGTCTGCCGCTCGCCGGCTTGGTCGACGCCGTAGGCCATGCCCACGGTCGCGAGGATGTCGGTATTGTACCAGAGGCGGAGCCAGAGGCCGAGCTCGCCCCCGAAGCCGTGGCGGAACTTGTCGAGGTCGAGATCGCCGTTGAAGGCGTTGCCCCAGTCCGAGAACGCCTTGAGCGAGATCCGCTGGAAGTAGATGGGGGAGGTGTCGCGGGACAGCCCCCGTTCGATCGTCCACAGCGGCAAGCGGTACTCGACGTGGACGAGGTGGTACTGCTCGCCCGCCAGCGCGCCTGACGGATAACCGCGCAGCGTCGCGTCACCGATGCGGAAGGCCGGATCGAACAGCCCCCGGATCGGGTCGCCGGTGTCGCCGGAGAAACCGCCGAGCACGAAGACGCCGCGCCGCCGCGTATTGCCATCGGAGATGCCGCCTTCGTAGCCGACCGTGATCGCGTGGCGCTGCCACCAGCGGCTCGCGACCGGCACGCCGAAGCTCTCGTACCAGCGCCACGTGATGCGGTTGACGCGATAGTCGCCCCCTAGCTCGGGGTACTGCAGCCGGAGCGACAGGCCGACGCGCCGGCCCCGGACGAGGCCCTCGGTCCACGTGTAGTCGCGGGCGTCGTCGTACGCCCACGACAGGCCCACGCCGGCGAGGTTGCCTTGCTCCGGCAGGACCGGCACGCGCGCGTTCGGGTCGGCCGGGACGCGCAGGTTGTCGCCGGTGAACCGCTGCAGCGTGTAATCGACGACCAGAGACGCCGAGCGGTCGTTCTTCGCGACGAGCGGCCACTGGTAGACCGCGCTCCCGAGCGTGTTGTCCTCGGCGTAGGTCACGGCGTGCCCATCGACGACCAGCCCCCCGCGCTGCAGCGTGAAGTGCTGGAGGTCCGTGGTCAGGGTCGGCTTCCACCCGAAGTAGCTGTACGAGAAGAACTCGTTGACCTCGCCGCGCGCCGTGCCGAGCTCGAGGGTCAGCGTGGCCGCGTGGAGCGTCGCGGCGTCTACCGCGTCGGTCGTGACGAGGATGTTCTGGCCGAACGACCCCGGCTGGGTGTTCAGCGACAGCGAGCGCGGCCGCAGCGTCTCCCAGAACCGGTAGCCGCGTTCGCGCAGCACGGGGGCGTGCTCGCCGAGCGTCAGCAGCGCCGGATCGGCCGGCGGGTGGTGGTCGACGTAGGGGGTCGCCTCGCGGAAGCTCGACGGATCGAGCGCCATCGCGTGCACGTCGAAGCCGCGCGACGAGTAGCGCTGGAAGGCGAGCCAGCGTCCGTCCCGCGACGGAACCGGCTGGAATGCGCCGTCGAGCACGTTCGTGACCTGCAGGACGCGGCTCGTGGCGAGCTCGTACGCGAACACGTTGTAGATCCCCGTGCGATCGCTGGCGAAGAAGAGGTACCTGCCGTCCTCGGAGAAGTGCGGGTCGGTGTCGGTCGCGCGATCTCGCCACAGGCGCCGCGGCGGGCCGCCGCCCACCTCGACCACGAACAGATCGCGAAAGCCTCCAGCCGTCCAGGCCGAGTAGGCGACGGTGCGGCCATCGGGCGAGAAGGCTGGCGAGAGCACCTGCTCGCCGGGCCCACTGCGCACGAGCCAGTGCACGCCGCCGGCGGCGCCCCGGTCGCGCCGGATGAGCCCGAGGTGGCTCGTCGCCTGTCCGCTCGAGGTCGAGGCAAACGCGATCCAGTGGCCGTCGGGCGACAGCGCCGGCTCGCGCGCGCGCATGCACTCCGTGAGCTGCCGCCGCTCGCCGGTGCGCAGGTTCCACGCGAACAGCTCGTCGTAGCTCGAGGCGCCCGGGCGGCAGACCTCGCTCTCGGAGTACACGACCTCCTCTCCGTCCGGCGTGACCTGGAACGGGCCGCCACCCCCCGGAAACTCGAGCAGGGTCTCGGCCTTGCCGCCACGGACCGGGACCGAGCGCAGGGCGGCCTGGCGGTAGCCGTCCGCGGCCACGTAGAGCACGCGCTCGGGCACTTTCGGATCGAACACCGCGTGCCCCTGGAACTCGCCGAGGTCGGTGAGGGGAAGACCATGGGTCTCTCCGCGCGCGCGCACCTCGGCGCCGAGGCGCCCGTAGCTGTCGCGCAGCTCGGCCAGCCAGGCCTCATACAGCTGCTGGTAGGTCTCGCCAAACACGCCGCGCGCGGTGCGGTTCAAGGAGAACGGGATGGGGTTTCCGCCGTAGCGCCGGCTCACCTCGGCGAAGCCTCCCTCGCCGTGGCGCCTGGCGATGAAGTCCATGAAGAACGCGCCGTAGAGGTACGCGGTGTTGCCGTGCGGGTAGCGAAACGTGCCGCTCGACATCGCGTCGAGCCGCTCGAAGGCGTCATCGAGCACCGCGGCGCGGAGCTGCATCTGGAAGAACCGGCTGCGAACGCGTCCGCCGGAGGTGCGTCGGCTCTCCTCGAGCACCGCGAGGCCTTCGGTGAACCAGCGCGGCTGGATCTGGTTTGGTGCCCAGCGCTTGCCGACGAGGTAGTGCGACAGGGCCGGCAGGCCCGTGATGTTGTCGATGTGCAGCACGTGGGTGTACTCGTGCATGAACAGCGTCCAGAGCCAGTCGTCGTAGTCCCCCAGCGTCGACTGGTCTCCGGGCGCCACCAGGAACAGGCGCACGAGGTTGTAGGGGGTGATGTCCGCGAAGCCGTTCGCGCCGTCGGTCTGGTCGGCGAGCACGACCTGCGTGGGGCCGCGCGGCGCCCAGCCGAGGCGCGGCACGAGGATGGCGTGGACGCGCTCGGCGATGTCGGCGAGCTTGTAGGCCATGCGATCCTCGCCCCGATAGAAGGTGATGCGGAAGTGCGGCGTCTCGAGGGTGCGCCACTCGAGCGTCGGATCGCCGGCTGCGGCGGGGCTTCTGAGCGCGGCCAGCACGGCGAGCACGCCGAGGGCCCGGCGGATCACGGACGGCCCTTGTCGGACAGGTCGAGCTTGAGCACGCGCGAGACGGTGCGAAAGCCGAGCGCCCGGTAGAACGCGTCCGCGCCCGCGTTGCCCTCCCACAGCGTGAGGAGCAGCTGCACCGCGCCCTGCTCGACCGACCAGCGGCGCGCGGCCTCGACCAGCGCTCGGCCCACGCCACGCTTTCTGTGCGCTCTTGCCACCGAGAGGTCCTCGATCATCGCGCGGCGGCGCGGCGCCATGTGGGCGCGGCGCGGGGTGTCGTAGACACGGGCACGGAGCAGGCCGACCACGCCGGCACGCGGCGTCTCGGCCACGAGGACCAGGGTGTGCCGGTCCACCACCAGCACGGCGTCGTCACCCCCGGCGCGGAAGAAGTCGGGGTGCAGCTTGGCGTGCAGCGCGAGGGACGCCTCGACGAGCGCGGCGATGGCCGGCCCGTCGCCGGCGCGCGCCGAACGTATCTGGATGGGCGAATGCTTGTGCGAACGCACCCCGTCAGGGCAGCAGATCGCGGAGCACGCGATCGATCGCGCGGCGGTTGACCGGCTTCTTGACGAAGTGGTTCGCGCCGAGCTCGAGGGCCTGGCGCTCCACGTCGGGGCTGTCCTCGTTGGTGACGACCACGATCTGCGTGCCCTCGTGCGTCGGATCGTCGCGCACGCGGCGGATGAGCTTCATCCCGTCCAGGATCGGCATGTTGAGGTCGGCGAAGACCACGTCGTAGCGGCCCTGGGCGAGGGCCTTGAGCGCCTCGACCCCATCTTGTGCCTCGATGATCTCGATGCCGTGGTAGGCGCGCAGCGCCAGGCGCAACAGCTGGCGCATGGCAGGAGAATCCTCGACGATGAGCACCCGGATCGCCACGGTCAGCTCGCCGCCTGCAGGCGCGCGCCGCTCGGCTGCCGGCGCAGCGCGCGGACGGCCTCGATGAAGCGCTCCGGCATCTCCTCGGCGGGCGAGTGCCCGCAACCAGCCAGCACCTCGGCCCTCGCTCCCGGGATGAGAGCGGCGAGGCGCTCTGCGTGGGCCGGCGGCACGATGCGATCCCGCTCGCCGAACAGCACCGCGGTCGGGGCGCGGATCTCGCCAAGCAGGGGCGACAGATCGAGCCCGGCCATCGCACGGATCATCGCGTACGTGGCGTCGCGGCCGCCGGGCCGGTTCAGCCGCTCCCAGTAGTAGTCCACGTAGAGGTCGCTCGCCAGGGAGCGATCCGTGAAGGCCGACTCGAAATGTGCGGCCATCTGCCCGCGCGAGTAGACTCGCTTGAACAGGGTCTCGCCGATGCCGGGGGAGAGCACGAGCTGGCCCGAGAGCGGCAGGCGGAACGGCAACGCGACCGCGTCCACGGCCAGCAGGGCTCGCACACGCTCGGGGTGCAACGCGGCGAGCGCGAGGGCCACGGCGCCTCCGAACGAATGGCCCACCACGGTCGCGCCCGAGATCCCGAGGAGCTCGAGCACGCGATCGCAGTAGTGCGCGAGCCCGAGGGGCGTGTAGTCGAACGCGTGCGGAGATGGGCGATCGGCCTCGCCGTGGCCCGGCAGGTCGAACGCGATGACCTCGGCCTCGCCCGACAGGGGTTTGGCGACCGGCCGCCAGATCCAGTGGCTGACCAGAAGGCCATGCACGAGCACGAGCGGCTCGCCTCGGCCCGAGCGGTGCACGAACGTGCGTACGCCGTCGACGTCGAGGAGGCGACCGGGCAGGCTCATCCCACGCATGATACCTGACGGCAGGCAGGATCGAGGCCTTGCTGTGTGGGCGAGGTCGCTTGCGTGCCGGCCAGGCTCGGGGGACAGTTCGAAGGGACGGCGCCCATGAACAAGACGCTGCTTTGCAAGTCCTGCGTGGTGATCGCGATGCTCGGTGCCCTGCCGGCCCGGGCGCAGGCACAGGCGGGGCAGGGGGGGCAGCTCGGCAAGCCGCTCTCTCAGCAGTACAACGCACCCAATCCCTGGGCCGAGGATCCCGGGCCGCCGCAGCCGCCCCCGCCGCCTGAGCCCCCTCGTCCGGTGCCGCCGCCAGCGCCCTATCCACCGCCGCCGCCAGCGCAGCCGCCGGGCTGGCCAGGGCAGTACCCCTATCGCGTTCGCTATCCGCAGCTTCCACCGCCGCCGCCACGCGGCCGCGAGGGTATGACGGTTGGCTTCTCGCTGGGCGTCGGCGCGGGACGCTTCGACGAGCGTGGCCAGCCGGCCCTCTCGAGCGGGACCGTCGCCGGCTCGTTCCGCATCGGCGGCATGCTCGATCCCGATCGCGCGCTCCTTTTCCACCTCGACGGCTGGTCGTTTCGTGACGGCTCCTACAACTACCAGGTGGGCGCGATGTCCGTGGCGCTCCAGCAGTTCCTGGCCGATCGTGTGTGGATCAAGGCCGGCGCAGGCCTCGGCTTCGGCGAGGTCACGCTGCGCGATGGCGCCTACTACGATCGCCACGTAGCGGACTACCCGGGCCTGTTCGGCCTGGTGACCGTGGGGATCGAGCTGGTCCACACCCGCAACGCCTTCGCCCTCGACCTCGAGACCACGGTCAATGGTCTCTGGGGCAAGAGTCTCTCCGCCGAGAGCGGCTCGATTCAGCTCGGCTTCCACTGGTACTGAATTGGTACTGAATCAGTCGCGCGCCGCGCGCACCGCGCTCTCGACGTCGCTGGCGGTCGGCAGGTCCACCACGTGCGCGGCGAGCTCGCACGAGGCCAGGTAGTCGGCGGCACGGATGGCGGCCTTGACCACCGGGATGGCCAGCGAGTTCATCGACAGCTCGTCCACGCCGAGTCCGAGCAGCACCGGCAGGAACAACGCCTCACCGGCCATCTCACCGCACACGCACACGGGGACGCCGGCCGCGTGGGCGCTCTGCACGACGAAGCGCAGCTGGCGCAGGATCGCCGGATGGAGCGGCTCGTAGAGGTAGCCCACGTGCTCGTTGACGCGATCGATGGCGAGCGAGTACTGGATGAGGTCGTTCGTCCCCACGGCGAAGAACGAGACGTGCGGCGCCAGCAGGTCGGCCGTCATCGCGGCGCTCGGCATCTCGATCATGATACCGACCGGCACGTCGGGACGGAACGCGACGCCCTCGATGGAGAGGTCCCGCTTGACCTCGTCCAGCACGGCGAGCACCTCGCGCAGCTCGCCGACGCCGCTGATCATGGGGAACATGATCTTGACCTCGCCGTGCACGCTCGCACGGAGGAGGCCGCGCAGCTGCGCCTTGAACAGGCCCCGCTCGCGCAGGCACAGGCGGACCGAGCGCAAGCCGAGGGCAGGGTTCGCCTCGCGCGGCGCGTGCTGGCCGAGCGCGGCGGCGGCCTTCTCGCCGCCGAGGTCGAAGGTGCGGAAGGTGACCGGCCGGTGGCCCACCAGGTCGAGGACGCGCCGCGCGAGCTGATAGTGATCCTCCTCGGTCGGGATGCTGGTCCGGCCGAGGAACAGGAACTCCGTGCGGTACAGGCCCACGCCCTCCGCGCCGTGCTCGAGCGCGCTCGGAACCTCCTCGTTGAGCTCGACGTTGGCCATCAAGCGGACGCGATGGCCGTCCCGGGTGATCGACTCGAGGTCGCGGGTCTTGAGCTGTTCCTCCTCGCGCGCGGCGTGCTGCCGGGCGCGCCCGCGGTACTGCGCGACGAGCGGCGCGGACGGGTGGAGGATGGCCTCACCCTCGGTGCCGTCGATGATGATGAGGTCGCCGTTGCCGACGCGGTGCGTGATGTCCTCGAGCCCGACCACGGCTGGCAGCTCCACGGCACGCGCGAGGATCGCGGTGTGCGAGGTCTTGCCGCCCACGTCGGTGAGGAACCCCGCGATGGCCGCGCGCTGCAGCTGCGCGATGTCCGCCGGGGACAGCTCGTGCGCGACCACGATCGCGTCCGGTGGCGGCGCGAGCGGCTGCTCCATGCCGAGGAGATTTCGGAGCACGCGGTCGCCGACGAAGTCCACGTCGCTCCGGCGCTCGCGGAAGTACTGGTCGTCGACCGAGTCGAAGATGCCCTTGATGTGCTCGACCGTCTTGCGCAGCGCCCACTCGGCGTTGACGTGCTCCTCCGCGATCGACCGGAGCGTCGGCTCGACCAGGTGCTCGTCGCGCAGGATGAGCTGGTGAGCCTCGAGGATCTGGAACGGATCGTCGCCCGACGCCCGCTCCGCCAGCTTCTGTTTCACACGCTCGAGCTGCTCGTGGCTGCGCCGGAGCGCGTCGTCGAAGCGCCGCTGCTCGCCCTCGACCTCCGACGCCGTGATGTGCCGCTTGGGCGTCTTGACCTTGCGCCGATCGATAAGATAAGCGCGTCCGATCGCGATGCCCGGGGAGGCGCCTACGCCTTTGATCCGCGCCTCTTCCTGGGTCACGCGGTCACTCCTCGCCGAACTTGGACGCGAAGAGCGCGCTGATCGCGTCGATCGCCTCGGCGGCGTCCGGACCGGTCGTGGTCACGGTCAGCGTCGTCCCGATCGCCGCCGTGAGCATGAGCACGCCCATGATGCTCTTGCCGTTGACGCGTTCGTCCTCGCGCTCGAGGGAGACCTCGCTCTTGAACTTGGCCGCCAGCTGCACGAGCTTGGTCGCAGCCCTTGCGTGGAGCCCCAGCTTGTTCGTGACCTGTACCTGCCGCGTCGCGGTCGGCTCGCTCATCGCGCGTCCCTCCGGGGACCCAGGATCTCGCTGGACAACCGGATTCCGCGCTTGGCCGATTCTTGGATCTCGCGCCCGAGGTCGGTGGGACCGTGCGTCCGGTCCGCCGTCGAGAGCTTTGCCAGCATCGGCAAGGACAGCCCGTAGAGGATCTCGACGTCGTGGCCCGCGCCCGCCTCGAGCCGGGCGCGCATGGAGTGCGCGATCCCGACTCGCACGTTCGACGGCGTCGAGCCGCACAGGTCCATGATCACGAGCACCCCGTGACCGAGATCGACCCCTTCGACCGCGCCCTCGACCTTGGCCTGGATCTGCCCGGCAGGCTCGTCGAACTCGGTGCCGACGGCGGTCACGCCCTCGAGGTGGTTGCCCATCCGGCGGGCCGTCTCGAGCAGATCGAGCGCGCTCGGTCCGTGGCTGACCAGCACCACACCGACGACAGGAGCATTCGGTCGCGGGGTCTTCATGTGGCACCTCGTTCGACGTCTCGATGTCGCACCGTGCAGGCGACACGCGGGCTCAAGCGCCGGGCCAGCTCGGCCACGAGCGCAACCGACCGATGGCGACCACCCGTGCAGCCGATCGCGACCGTCACGTATGTCTTGCCCTCGCGCTGGAAGCGCGGCAAGAGAAAATCCAGCAGGCGCTGCACGTGCTCGAGCAAGGTCTGCGCGTCGGCCTCACCCAGCACGAACTCCGAGACCTCGGCCTCGAGCCCGGTCTTGCCGGTCAGGCGCTCGACGAAGTACGGATTCGGCAGGAAGCGTGCGTCCAGCATGAGGTCGGCCTCGGTGGGCACGCCGTACTTGAAGCCAAAGGACTCGAGCGTGATCGACAGCCCTCCGTCCTTGCGGGCGTAGCGTGCCTGCGCGATCGCCTTGAGCTCGTGGACGGTGAGCGAGCCGGTGTCGATGACGGTGTCCGCCAGGTCGCGCAGCTCGCGCAGGAGCTCTCGCTCCCTCGCCACCGCCTCGCGGACGCTCCCACCGAGGGGGTGCTTTCGGCGCGTCTGCGAGAAGCGCCGCACGATCACGTCGTCGGGCGCCTCGCAGAACAGTACGTCCACGTGGTGGCCGCGCGCGCGCAGCTCGGGCACGAGCTTCTTGGCGTCGCCGAGGAACTCGCTGCCTCGGACGTCGATTCCAAGGCCCAGCTTCTCGCGCTCCTTGGCCGCCTCGAACAGCTGGACGAACGTCGGCACGAGCGGCAGGGGCAGGTTGTCCACGCAGAAGTAGTCGAGGTCCTCGAGCGCGTTGAGCACCGTGGACTTGCCGGCCCCGGAGATCCCGGTGACGACGACGAGCTGCATCAGCGGGCCTCCGGCCCGAGGCTCCAGGCGAAAGGCTCCGGGCTCCAGGTCGGATCCGGCTCAGCCTGAAGCCTGAAGCCTGAAGCCCGAAGCCCGAGACCCATCACTCGACCTCGTCCCCGTGGAACGACGGCGGCCTCGCCTCGGCGATGGCGCGGTTGAGCTGCTCCTGGAACTCCCGCGCCGAGTGATGTCCCTGCATCTTGAGCAGCTGGTTTCGCGCGGCGACCTCGATGATCGACGTCATGTTGCGGCCAGGTCGTACCGGTACGCGCAGGAGCGGCAGCTTGACCTCGAGGATCTCGTGGTGCGCGTCGTCGATGCCGAGCCGGTCGTACTCGTCGGACTCCTCCCATTCGACGAGCTCGATGACGAGCTGGATTTTCTTGGTGTCTCGGACCGCCGAGATGCCGAACAGGTCCTTGATGTTGATGATCCCGAGCCCCCGGATCTCCATGTGGTGCCGGATGATCTCGGAGCCCGAGCCGTAGATGAGGTCGGGCGGCTTCTTGCGGATGTCGACGATGTCGTCGGCCACGAGCCGATGCCCGCGCCCGACCAGATCGAGCGCCGCCTCGCTCTTGCCGATACCGCTCTTGCCGAGCAGCAGGACCCCGATGCCGAGCACGTCCATGAGCACGCCGTGCAGCGACGTGCGGGGCGCGAGCTCGTCCTCGAGATAGTCGGTGAGCCGGTTGATGAACAGGGAGCTCATGAGCGGCGTTCGCAGGAGCGGAACCGCGTGGTGCTCCGCAGCGATCGCGAGCTCGGCGACCGGGGACAGCCCGCGCGTGATGATCACGCACGCGGGCTCGATCGAGAACAGCGACTCGATGCCGCGCGCCGCCCCGGTCGCGTCGAGCTGCTCGAGGTACGAGATCTCCGTCAGCCCCAGCACTTGCACGCGCTCCGGGTGCACGTGCTTGACATAGCCTGCGAGCGCCAGGCCCGGCTTCTGGATCCGCGCGCCGGTGATGAGGCGGCGGAGGCCGCCGCGGCCCGCGAGGAGCTCGAGCGCGAGCTCGTGGGAGTGATCGTTGATCAGCTCCTCGACGCGGAGCGACGCAGGCATGCGCCGCTAGTCTAGCAGGGGCGCCGCGCGTATGCGGCCTAACCGGATGTGAAGGCTCCTCGGGTCAGCAGAGGGCGTCGCGCTCGACCAGGGCCGCGTGCATCTCTGCAGCGCCCGTTGCCGCCATCATGCGGGCTCGAAAGCTGGCGTCCTTGAAGACGCGGCTGATCCGGGCGAGCGCCTTGAGGTGGAGCCCGGTCGAGCTCTCCGGCCAGACCAGCACGACGAACAGATGCGTCGGCTTGCCGTCGATGCTGCCGAACTCCACCCCGCCGGGCGAGCGGGCCACGCACGCCAGCAGCCGGCCGATGGCATCGTGCTTGCCGTGCGGGATCGCTACGCCCTCGCCGACCGCGGTCGACGCCTGCACCTCGCGATCGTGTAGGACCCGAAACAAGGTCTCCGCCGAGGCCGCCCTGCTCACCTCGGCCAGCCGGGTCGCGAGCTCACGCAATACGCTGATCTTCTCCGTCTCCTGCAGGGACGGAAACACGAGCTCGGGAACGATGAAGTCGGCGATCTTCATGAGCTGACTCGGGCCTCGCCACACGCCCCCGTCCGACGCCGTACGAACTAACACCAGCGGCGTGGTCGGTGCACGAGAAATCCACATGCGTCCTGCATGCGGACGTGGAGCCAAGCCGCAACGAGTGTCACGTGGTCAGACACGAGAACACTGGAGGCTCGGCCGTTCGAGGTTCCGATCGAGGTCCTAGGGGGCCGCCGCCGGCGCCTCGATCAGCCCGTAGTGCCCGTCCTTTCTCCGGTACACGACGTTGACCTGCCGCGAGTCCGAGTTCACGAACACGAGGAACTCGTCGTGCAGCAGGCTCATCTGCATGACCGCTTGCGACACGGTCATCTGCCTGACGTCATACTCCTGCCGGGACACCACGTGCTCCTCGGCCATCGGCGTCGGGGTCGGCGCACGCTCGGAGGCTGGCTCGAGGCCGCCCGAGTCGAGCACCAGGTGGCGCACCGAGATGCCTGGCGTGGAGCTCGGCTTGTGATCACGGATCTTGTCCTTCCACCGCCGCACCTGTCGCTCGATCTTCGCCATCGCGAGGTCGATGGAGGAGTACATGTCCTCGGTTGCTTCTTCGCCCCGTACCAGGATGCCGTTCTTGAGTCTGATCACGAACTCGGCGTGGTGGTTGTAGCCTCGCTCGGTGGAGAGGATGACGTGGGTCGCGATGGGTTCCCTGAAGTACTTCTTGAGTCTGTCTACCTTGTCCCAGCAGTACTCCTTGAGCGCGTCGGTGGCGTCCATGTGACGGAAGGTGACCGAGAAGCTCATCCCGTACCTCCTAGGTGCTGCTCACGCAGCGTTCTCTCGCGGGCGGCCCACAGAACGGACCGATGGGAAGCGTAGCACCGGGCGGGTGAGGGGATCCACCGCTCGCGCGCGGTGAACGGTTATCGTGCGCCCGTGCCCTTGAGCGGCTCCCAGGCGCCGCTCGCGATCTCCTGATGTAGCCCGGCGACCAGATCGTCTGGCATGTCCGGATCGGGCAGGTTCTTGAAAAGCAGCCCGACGTCGCGGGTGGCGCCCTGGGCGGCGAACGCCTCGCCGGCCTTGCGCAGGCGGACGACGGCGGACGAAGGGGGCGCGATGAAGCCCTTGGCGATCGCGACGCCGAGCCGCGACGGGCAGTGGCAAGGGTTCCGCGGGTTCACGTGCTCGCACCGCGGCGCCAGGTAGTCTTGCACCTTCTGTCGGGCGCGCGACAGCCGGACCTTGAACGCGCTCGTCTTGATACCGAGAGTGCGGGCGGCGGTCTCCTCGGGCAGGCCGATGATCGCGGCCAGCACGAAGGCCACACGCTCGCCCGCGGACAGGCAGTTGACGACCGCCGTCATGCATCCTTGCTTGAGCTCCCACAGCATGTACTCGCGCTGCGGGCTCTGCTGGGAGTGCACGACGTCGGTACGGGTGGCCTCGCTGCGCAGGACGTCGTCGAGCTGGTCCCAGTCGAAGCGCGGCGCCTCCTCCTCCTCTGCGTGCAGCGACTCGAGCACGTGGTGGGCGATGCGCAGGAGCCACGGCTCCATGTCGGCGGCCTTGGCGCGCTCGCTGGCGACGTACGCGCGCTGGAAGGTCTCGCGCGTGACGGTCATGGCGTCGTCGCGCGACATGGTCATGCGGAATGCGAAGTTGAAGATGCGCTCTGCGTGCCTGGCCACGACGTCGGTGAAAACGGCGTCGGTTCCCACGTTCCGGCTGTCGCTGGACATCAGACCCTTGATCTCAACACGACCCATGGGCTCGAATCCAGCCATGCGCCGCGCGATTCCATTCTTGCTCGGGGCCCTCGGGGCCCTCGGTTGCCAACCCGACGCGCCGCCGGGCCACCCGCCGGTCGCTCGCATCGCCTGCAAGACGTCCAATTCGGACGCAAACTGCTACTTCCTGCCCCAGGACACGTTCCACACCGAGGTCACGCTGGATGGCTCCACGTCCGGAGACGTCATAGACGATCCGCTGGCCGAGAAGCCACTCCGCTATCGCTGGGAGATCCCGGCCGGCACCTACATGCTCGCCAAAGGCTCTCTCGGCGATCCCTTGATCGTGATCACGGGCCAGGGAGACGTGCCCATCCCGGTCAAGCTCATCGTGACGGATGTGAGCGGGCAGAGCGGCTCTGCGGAGCGGATCGTCGGCATCTCCTTGCGGTAGGAGCTGCCCCCGCGAGCGGCACGTGGGCACTCGCTGGGCTCGCGTGGAGGATGGGTGCCGGCCGGTGGCCGGAATCAGGGACAGCCCCTGGATGCGGTGCCCTCGAGCACGCGTCGCAGCAGATCGAAGAACAGCGCCCGAGCGCGAGTCCTCTCGACGTAGCCGCGCGGCTCCAGCTCGAGGCCCACGCCCGTGAGGCCGGCCGAGGACGTGACATGCACCACGCGAGCGCGGACGCCGAGGTGCGTGCGCGACTCCGCATCGAGGGACATCTCCGCGAGCAGGAGCCCCTCGCGCTCGGCGATCGCGAGCTCGCTCCGGAGATCCACGAACAGCCCTCCCGCGCCGAAGTCGCGGGCGAGGCCCTCCAGGCGGTCGCCGCCTCGCACGAGGACCACCCGCATGTCGCAAGGCACCCGGAGCGATTCGCGGCGCTCGCTCGGCCGCGGGGCCGTGCAGATCTTCCGCAGCACGGCCTCGTGCAGATCGCGCAGATGGCTGGCCTCGATGAGGGTGAGACCGCGCCGTCGCTGGCGCTCCTCCTCGAGGCGCCGCAGCTCTCCCACCATCGAATCGATCGTGATCGATTCGATCCCCTGACTCAGCGCGTTTGCGCTCACGGCCGACCCGATCGATCCACTGGGGCTTGCCCCCTTCCCACGAGAGCAGGATCACACGGATCAGACCGATTCTTCAGTGTTCTGCATTACCATTATTACATGGCAATATGTTTGACGGGTCTAGGAGTGGGTGATACGCGACACGGTCTGGTAGCGGGCCTGGCCGAGCAGCTCGGCCGGCTGATCCGGCGTGGCGCCGAGCTCCTCCCCGAGCCGGTTGAGCTCTTCCACCACGTCCCGCAGGACATCGACCTTCTCGCGGTAGGGCAGAAACGCGCTCTTGAAGCCCGCCACGCACAGCTCGCGGACGTCGTTCCAGCCGAAACCGTAGTGCTCGACGCACAGCGCCAGCTCCCTCGAGACGGTGGTGTTCGTGACCAGGCGGTTGTCGGTGTTGATCGTACAGCGCAGCCCGTAGGCGAAGTAGAACGGCAGCGGGTGCGACTCGAAATCCTTGGCCGCGCCGGTCTGGATGTTCGACGACGGGCAGATCTCGAGCGGGATCCGGTGGTCGTTGACGTAGTTCAGCATGTCGCCGCTCTCACGAAGACGCGTCCCGTGTCCGATGCGGTGTGCACCGCACTGGTGGATCGCCTGGCTGATTGACAGCGGTCCGTAGGCCTCGCCGGCGTGCACCGTGCAGTTGATGTTGTTCTTGAGGATGAGGCGAAACGCCTCCTGGTGCTCCTTGGCCGGGTGGTTGAGCTCGGCGCCCGCGAGGTCGAACGCGACCACGCCCCGGTTCTTGTAGGCCAGGCACAGCTCCGCCATGCGCAGCGACCACTCCGCTCCGGCGGAGCGGATCGCGCACAGGATGACGCCCGAACGGACGCCGAAGTCGCGCTTTCCTGCGCGCAGGCCCTGCAGCACGGCCTCGACGACGTCGGTCATCTTCAGGCCTCGCTCGAGGTGCAGCATGGGCGAGAAGCGGACCTCGAGGTAGCGCACGTTCTCTCTCGCGCAGTCCTCGACCAGCTCGTAGGCGGCGCGGTACAGGCCCTCCTCGGTCTGCAGGACCTTGAGCGTGATGTCGAAGGCCTTGAGGTACTCCTCGAGCGAGCCGCAGTTCTCGCCCGGGTAGATGAGCTTGCCGAGCTTGTCCGGCTCCTCGGCGGGCAGGCGGATCTTGTAGCGCTGCGCCAGGTCGAGGATCGATTCGAGCCGCAACGAGCCGTCGAGGTGGACGTGGAGGTCGGTCTTGGGCAGTCGCTGCAGAAAGGGCAGATCGAGGGTCGCCATCGACGGATTCTAGTCGGATTGACCCGGATTGCTAGAGGGAGCTCGGCGCTACGCGTGGCGCTCGACCCAGTCGAGCAGCACCGCGTGCACGCGCGGGCCACCGAGTCGCTCGATCTCCCGCACGCCCGTCGGGCTCGTGACGTTGACCTCGGTCAGCCAGTCTCCGATCACGTCGATGCCGACGAAGATCAGGCCATCTCGTTCGAGCCTCGGCGCCAGCTGCGTGCAGATCTCTCGGTCGCGCGCCGAGAGCGCTACCGCCTCCGCGCGCCCGCCCACGTGGAGGTTCGCGCGGGTCTCGTCGGCGGCCGGCACCCGCAGGAGCGCCGCGATCGGCTCACCGGCGACGAGCAGGATCCGCTTGTCGCCGGCGCGGACCTCGGGCAGGTAGCGCTGCGCCATGACCCACTTTCGCCCGTCGAGCAGCGTCTCGAAGATGCTGTGGACGTTGCGATCGCCGGGCGTGAGGTGGAACACGCCTCGTCCGCCGTTGCCGTCGAGGGGCTTGACGATCATCTCGCCGCCGAAGCGCGTGAGCAGCGCGTGCAGCGTGCGCGGATCGCGCGTCACCGCGGTCTCCGGATAGAGCCCCGGGAACTCGAAGATGAAGAGCTTCTCGTTGGCGTCGCGGAGCCCGCGCGGGTCGTTGACGAGCAGGGTCTGCCCTCGCACCCGCTCGAGCAGCAGCGTCGAGAAGACGTACTCGGCGTCGAAGGGCGGGTCCTTGCGCTGGAACACGGCGTCGAAGGCGGCCACGCGCTCTTGGCCGCACAGGAGCTCGCCGGAGGCGAGCTCGAGCGCGGAGATCTCCGCCCGCACGCACGCATGGCCGCGCCGCTCGGCCTCCTCGATCATCGCGAGCGTGGTGTCTCCCGCCGGGTTCAGGCGCTCCGGCGGATCCATGAGGAAGAGAAAACGCATCAGCGGGGCTCCGGGCCTGGCCTCGTCCTGGCTCGGGATCCGGGACCGGCTTTGACCCTTGGCCCGTGACCCGTGACCCTCATTTCGGTTCGTCGGCCGAGGGCAAGAGGTGCTCGAGGTCGTGCTTGCGCAGCCGGTAGTAGAGCGTGGATCGGTTGATGCCGAGGGCACGCGCGGCCATCGCGATGTTGCCGCTCGAGCGCTCGATGGCCGCGATGATCTCGGCGCGCTCCTGCTCGTGCAGGCGCTTCTGCAGCGGGACGCCTGCGCCGCCCACCGGCGGCGGATCGCTCGGGCGCGGGCCCTCGGACGGGGCCGGCATGGCTGCGCTCCGGCGGCCGAAGTCGA
This sequence comes from Myxococcales bacterium, assembly GCA_023248855.1. Lineage (GTDB taxonomy): Bacteria > Myxococcota_A > Polyangia > JAHFDS01 > JAHFDS01 > JAHFDS01. Next base: position 3,822 of record JAHFDS010000081.1, on the reverse strand, counting down.
GGTCGGCTGCGCTGAGCGTGTTGCCGCGCATGACGATGATGGCGCGCTCCATGACGTTCTCGAGCTCGCGGACGTTGCCCGGCCAGGCGTACTCCTTGAGGCGCTCGATCGCGCTCGGATCGAGCTGGATCACGGGCCGCCCGGCGCGCCGCGCGAACTTGAGCGCGAAGTGCTCGGCCAGGAGCGGGATGTCGCTCGGCCGCCCGCGCAGCGGCGGCAGGTCGATCGGGAACACGTTGAGGCGGTAGTAGAGGTCCTCGCGGAACTGGCTCTTCGAGACCATCCCCTCGAGGTCGCGGTTGGTCGCCGAGATCACGCGCACGTCGCAGCGCAGGGTCTCGGTGCCGCCGACGCGCTCGAACTCGCGCTCCTGCAGGACCCGCAGCAGCTTCACCTGGACGTCGGCGGGCAGATCGCCCACCTCGTCGAGGAACAGCGTGCCCCCGTCGGCCAGCTCGAAGCGGCCCGCGCGCCGCGCGATGGCGCCTGTGAACGCCCCCTTCTCGTGGCCGAACAGCTCGCTCTCGAGGATGCCCGGCGCGAGCGCCGCGCAGTTGACGCGCACGAAAGGCTTGGACTCGCGCTGGGAGTTGATGTGGATCGCGCGTGCGACCAGCTCCTTGCCGGTGCCGGTCTCGCCTCGCACCAGCACGGTCGAGGAGGTCGGCGCGACCTGCTCGATCTTGCGCAGCACCTCCTTGAGCGAGCCGGCGTCGCCGATGATGGCGCCGAAGTCGTACTGTCCGTGCGCCTCGCTCTGCAGGTATCCGGCGTACTGCTTGAGCTGGTCGGACAGCCGCTTGTTCTCGCGGCGCAGGTGGAACTTCTCGATCGCCTGGATGAGGATGCCGCGCAGCTCCTTGGCGTCCCAGGGCTTGGTGACGTAGCGGTAGACGTCGCCGAGGTTGATCGCCTCGACCAGGACCTCGATGTCGGTGTAGGCGGTGAGGATGATGCCGATCGCCTCGGGGCGGGCCGCACGCGCGTGCTTGAGCAGCTCGAGGCCGGTCATGCGCGGCATGCGCTGGTCGGACACCAGCACGGCCACGTCGTTCTGCCGGAGGATCTCGAGCGCCTCCTCTCCTGACCCGGCCGTGAGCACCTTGAAGCTCTTGCGATAGTTGAAGCGGAACGCGTCGAGGTTGTCCGACTCGTCGTCCACCACCAGCACCGAAAACGAGGATAGATCCTGCACGGTTTCGCGACGCTAGCAGGGCCGTTCCGCTTCTGTAAAGCGATCGGCTAAGATACCCGCGTGGCGGAGACCGACGGCGGCGAGGCCGGGGGACCAGCAGGAGGCCAAGCAGGCGGGGCTGCAGAGCCCGGGACCGGTGACCCGAGCTCCGCACTGCGGACCACCGGGCGCCCCGGGCGGCACGTCGCGGCAGGGAACTCCTCGATCGGGCTGCAGGCGGCGCAGCCCCCACAAAGCCCCTCGTCGACGTCGATGGTGGCAGCCGCGGCGCCGAGCGGTGGCCTCGCCCGCAAGCGGCAGGTGATGGACCACTTCCTGCTCGCGCTGCGAAGCTCCGAGCTCGCGCGGGTGGTCGATCCGGGAACGCTGCACTACTGGCTCGATTCGACGTTCCAGGACCACACGCGCGGTGGCTCGCTCCAGCTGCAGGGGCTGTTTTCCACGCTGCTCGCGGAGCCGGGCGTGGAGGCGCGGATGGTGGCGCCGCCCCTGCTCGCGCTCAAGAGCTGGGAGGCCAAGGTCGGCATGCGGGTGAACCTGCCGGCCGAGCTCGAGGCGCTCACCGAGGTCGAGCGCAAGCAGCACCTCGCGCGGTTCCCGGTGCAGCCAGGCGACGTCGACCGGCTGCTCGGGCGCGTCATCGTCGGGCTCAAGGCGGCGCCGCGCGTGGCCGAGCCGGAGCCGGCGGTGCTCCGTGGTCCGAAGCTCTCGGCGGCCTACGCCGATCCGGCAGCGGCGGCCCGCGCCGCTCTGCAGGAGGGCGCGAGGACCAAGGGCCAGCAGAAGCAGAAGAAGGCCGGAAGGCCGATGTCCAAGGCCCGGCGGACCCTCATCATCGGGGCCTTCCTCGCCATGCCGCTCGTGCTCGGAACCTCGATCTACCTGACGCTGCGTCCGGTCCCGATCCTCGAGATCGACGCGAGCGCCTTCGCATCGACAGGGGTGCCCGTGACCCTGGCCCGGCGCAAGGCGACCGTCGTCGTGCTGACCGTCGGTCCCGCGTTCGCGACGCTGTCCCGGCAGGCGCAGGTGGCGGCCACCGAGCGGGCCCTTCGCGTGGCTACCGAGCACGGCGCGTCGGGCATCCATCTCATCGATGCGCAAGGTCAATTCCTGCTGTCGAAGACCGACCTCATCCGCATGCACCGATAGCCCGCGCCGAGTGTGCTAAGATTCCAGAGAGGCGGGGGTATTCTTCATGAAGTTGCGCCGGCTCGCTGGGTTCACGCTGGTCGAGATGATGGTCGTGGTTGCCATCATCGGGCTCCTGGCTGCCATCGCGATTCCTGGGTACGTGCGGTACGTGCGGCGGGCCAAGACTGCGGAGGCGATGGGCGGCATCCCCCTCATCTTCCGGGGCGTCCAGACGTACTACCAGACCGAGCACACCACCCGCTCGGGCAACGTCGTCAACTCGAACCTGCCCGACACCAGCACGCCGGTACCCGCTTCGCTGGCCTCCGTGGCCGGCATCCAGTACGTCCCTGCGGCGAGCGACTGGGACGAAGCCACCTGGCAGGCGCTGAACTTCAACATAGCCTCGCCCATGCGCTTCCAGTTCCAGTACTGCAAGACCAGCTCCGGAGGCGCCAACGCCTGCGTCGCCACACCCGATTCGGGCACCTCCTTCGAGGTCTATGCGCGTGGCGACCTGGACGGGGATGGCATCCCCTCGACGTTCATCCGCGCCGGCATCCCGGGCGTGGGGACGGACATCGCCGGTGGGGCCGGCATCTTCGTCGACAACGAGCTCGACTGACCGCGGCGAGAGGCGTCTGACGAGAGCGGCGTGGTGGACGTTCGCGGGGGCGTTCGCGTTCTACGCCTTGTGCGTCGAGCCGGCGCCGTCCTGGCTGGACTCACCTGAGCTCGCCGCCGGCGCGGCCAGCCTCGGGGTTGCGCACCCCCCGGGGCAGCCGCTGGCCTTGCTCGTGGGCAAGGCGGCATCTCTGCTGCCGCTCGGGCCACTGGCGCTGCGGATCGCGCTCGCGTCTGCGCTCGCCGGGGCCGTCGCCGCGTCGCTCGTCACCCTCTTGGCGCTTTTCCTCTTCGAGGCGATGACCGAGGAGGTGCCTGGGCCGGCCACGTGCCTCATCGCGGCGGCGGGGGGCCTCGCGTTCGCCGGGACGTGGGCGCACGGCTTCCAGTGCGTGCGGGTGGAGGTCTACGCGCTCCACACCGCGCTGGCGCTCGGGGCGGCGGTGCTCGCCGTGTTGGCGCAGCACAGCGAGGGGGCCCTGCGCACGCGCGCGCTGCTCGGCGGCGCCCTCTGCGTGGGCCTCGGGCTCTGCAACCATCACCTCGGCATGCTCGTCTGCGCGGCGCCCCTCGTCCTGTCGCTGGCGCTCCTGCGCCCCAAGGCCCGCGTGCTGGGCGGGATGGTAGGCCTCGGCACCCTGTGCGCCGGCGTCTACGCCTACTTGCCGCTGCGTGCGGCCAGCGAGCCGGTCAACTGGGGGCATCCGGCGACGCTGGAGCGCTTCTGGTGGGTGGTGACCGCCGAGGCTTTTCAGAAGACCAGCGAGCGCGGCGAGGACAGCGCTGCGGCGCTGGAGTTGCTCGTGCAGATGACGCCGCTCGGTGGGCTGCTGTCGTTGCTCGGCGCTTGGCTGCTCTCGCGTGCGCGC
>JAHFDS010000464.1 GCA_023248855.1 Myxococcales bacterium | reverse complement strand
CGCTGCCGGCGCCCCCGCTGCCGGCGCCCCCGCTGCCCGCGCCCCCGCTGCCGGCACCCCCGCTGCCGGCGCCCCCGCTGCCTCCTCCACTCAGAGGCTCCGCGAGGCCGGTCGCGCCACCGGAGCCGCTCGACGCGCCCGACCCCGAGGCTCCGGAAGCGCCGCTCGATCCACTGCCCCCGCTCGAGCCCGCGACCCCGGTCTGGGTGGTCCCCGCGCGCATGCATCCGCGAGTACACATGGGTTCGCCGACGTCGAACGCGGCACACGCCGGGCTGGGGAACACGGGCACTTCCGGCTGGTCCTTGCGGCGGCACAGGATCTGGAAGCCGCCGAGCCCGGTATTGCCGGTCGCGTGCTTCCACTTCACGATGAGGGCTTGGTCTCCACCGTCGGCGGTGACGTCCGTCGCCGGATCGGGCGGAGCACCGTCGGCCACGAAGTTGCCCATGTTGACGGTCGCACCCGCCATGTTGCCGGTCGTGCCCGGCGAGAAGGTCTGGGTGTACTTGATGATGCCGTCGCCGGCCTCGTCCACGACGATGTAGATATTTCGATCGGTCTGGCTGGTCGTACAGACGTCCTCCTTCGCGTTGCTCCCGAACGTCACGGCTAGCGCGGGGAAGGAGATCGTGACCTCGGTGTTGAAGCTGCTGAGCAGTCTGTCGGAGCCCAGCTGCCGGCAGCCCGTCACGCGCGTCGGGTCCGTCAGCGAGCTGCTCAGGGTCCCGCAGGTCGCGCCCGCCCAGACGCTCACCTTCTCGTTCAGGGCGGACGGGATTTGCATCGGCAGGCTCAGCGCCAGCTGGTACTGAGTGCCGCACTCGCAGTTCGCTTTCGAGAACTCGCTGCTGAGCTCGGACACGGTGATGTCATGCCACGTGCCGTCGGCTTGCTTGCGCCGAAGGACGGTGTGGAAAGCGTTGGGCACCGTCGGCACAACGGCGGCAGCGTCTTGAGACCAGAGGGCACCGAGCACAGCAAGCAGGCCGGCGCGCCGGAGCAGAGCAAGGTTCATGGCTGGCGTATCCTACTGCCTGTCCAGCAAGTTCGGGGCCGACGCTACCCAGCGCTCCTGCGTCGCAACGGCCTGAAATGTGACGCCAGCGTGGCCGAGGGTGCCAAGACACCCGTGCCAAAGTGGCAAGACCTGAGGCTCGTCCGTGTCGAAGCGACGCGGGCCAGGTCTCCCGCTTGCACTTTGGGCGCACGGACTTAGGGTAGGGCGATGACGGGCCAGCTGACCTACGTCCGCGTGGCGGAGGCGGACCGTCTCGGCGAGTGGTCGCTGGTCCTGCAGGCACGCGGCATCGCGCACTGGCTGGGACCGCTGCTCGCCGCCGAGCCTCCGGCCGAGCCGACCGTGTGGGGCATGGCGGTGGATGCGCGCGACGCCCTGCTCGCGGCGGCCGAGCTCGACGCCTACGACGCCGAGGCTCGCGCGTTGCCGGCGATCCCTCGGGATGTGGCGCCGCGGGTCTCGCGCGCCCTGGGGGTTGCCGTCGCGGCGGCGCTGCTCGCGGCCTACGCGTGGATGGGAGGGCGCGAGGCGCCGAGCACCTGGCTGGCGCACGGCTCCGCGGTGGCAGAGCGCATCGTGCACGGCGAGCTCTGGCGGGCGCTGACCGCGCTGTCTCTCCATGCGGACCTGGCGCACGTGCTCGGCAACGCGGCGGCCCTGGCGGTCCTCTTGCCGACTCTTGCTGCGCGGGTTGGTGCGGGGCTGGCGGCGTGGATCGCCGTCGGCAGCGGCTTCTTCGGCAACCTGGCCACTGCGTGGGTGACGAGCGCGTGGCTCCACCAGCGTCACGACAGCATCGGCGCGTCGACCTCGGTGTTTGGCCTCTTGGGTGCGCTCGCGGCGCTCGCGTTCCTGCTGGATCACGCGCAGGCGCGCCGCCGGGTGGCGGTGGTCGCGGCGACGCTCGGGCTGTTTGGCCTGGTCGGTGTGAGCGAGCGCGCGGACGTGTTCGCGCATGGCTTTGGGTTGCTGGCGGGGGTGAGCCTCGGCGTCATCACGGCCGCGTTGCCCGCCCGGGCCCGGCAGATGCGCCCGTGGGGTGGGGCGGTCCTGGCGCTTGGCGCCGCGGGGACGCTGGTGCTGGCCTGGGTGAGGGCGCTGGCATGAGAGGCTACCTCGAGGATCTCGAGGTCGGTCGCACGGTGGAGGTCGGCCAGGTGACCGTCACCGCCGAGGAGATCGTGGCGTTCGCGCGGCAGTTCGACCCGCAGCCGTTTCACACGGACGAGGCGGCGGCCCGGGGCTCTCCGTTCGGCGGTCTCATCGCGAGCGGCTGGCACACCGCAAGCCTGTGCATGCGTCTGGTGGTGGAGCGGCTCATCGATCCGGTCACCACGCTCGGCTCGCCCGGAGTGGACGAGCTGCGCTGGCTGCGGCCGGTGCGACCGGGCGACACCCTGACCTTGCACGTGACTGTCCTCGAGGCGACGCCGAGCCGCTCCAAGCCCGATCGGGGGATCGGCCGGTTTCGCTACGAGCTCTCCAACCAGCGCGGCGAGTCGGTGATGACGATGGTGGCCCTCGGCATGATCCGGCGGCGCCCCGTCAGCTAGGCGCGCTCAGGAGGGCTGGCGGATCCAGCCGATGAGCCGGGAGGCGGCGGCGCCCTGGCGGCGGTAGCTCGGCCAGCCGGCCGGATCGCAGAAGGTGCACGGGGCGTCGACGTCGATGCGGTCGGGCGTGACACCCGAAGCCGCCAGCTGCAGCGCGACCGCGTGACGCAGATCGACGGTGGGCTTGCCGGCCGCCCGGACGTGCACGGTGGGCGCAGGGAATCGTGCGGCGACATCGTCGCCGACCTCGAAGCAGCAGGGGCCGATCGACGGGCCGAGCGCGACGCGCAGATCCGACGCACTGGCGCCCAGCCGCACCAGCGCGCCCACGGCGGCCGGCACCACGCCACTCGCCACGCCGCGCCAGCCCGCGTGCGCAGCCGCGATGGCGCCCGTCCGCGGGTCCGCGAGCAGCACCGGCACGCAGTCCGCCGACCGCACGCCGAGCGCCAGGCCGGGTGCCGTGGTCGCCAGCGCGTCCCCTTCGCATGCGCCAAGGCGCATGGGATCGTCGCTCGCCGCAACCTCGATCACGACCGTGCCGTGGACCTGCTTGACCATCCGCACGTCCGCCGGCGCGGCGATGCTGAATCCGTGCTCGATGCCGACCAAGACGGCCGAGGTGTGCGCTGGACCCATCAGTCGTCTTCGTCGTAGCTGCCCGGTGTCTTCGTGTCCCCCTTGCCGGAGGCGCCCGCCGCACCCTTGGCCCCAGCGGCACCCCCGGAGCCCGCAGCGCCCACGCCCGCCGCGCCGGCCTTCGCACCGGCGGCGCCAGCGTCGTCATCGTCGTCGTAGCTGCCCGCTCCGGCAGCGCCGGCCTTGGCGCCGGCCGCCCCCTCGGGCTTGGGCTCCTTGGCCGGCGGCTCGACCTGCTCGATCGTGCCCGGTCGCTTCTTGTCCTTGGGCACGACGACTAGGCTCGGCACGTAGGTCACGAGTCCGAGCGCCACCGTCATGAGCAGGATGAACGGCAAGACGGCCCGGTAGAGCGAGGTGATGGGTCGGTTGAAGCGGAAGGCCGCGATGAACAGGTTCAAGCCTGCCGGTGGCAGGAGGTATCCGATCTCCAGGTTGAGCAGGAAGATCACGCCGAGGTGGTACGGGTCGATCTTGAACTCGTGAGCGGCCGGCACGATGAGCGGAACCACCACCACGATGGCCGAGAAGATGTCCATCAGGCAGCCGACCACGAGCAGCATGAGGTTCAGGAGCAGCAGGAAGGTGGCCTTGTCGTGGACGAACTGCGACATCCACTGGAAGAGCTTCATCGGCACCTCGGCGTTGATGAGGTAGGCCGTGAGGATGGTGGCGCACGCGATCTTGACGAAGATGGCGCCGACCAGCGTCATCGACTCGCGCGCGATGCGCACGAGGTCCTTGCGCAGCGAGATGTCCTTGTAGATGAACACCTCGATGACGAGCACGTAGAGCGCCGTCAGGGCTGCCGACTCCGGGATCGTCATCAGGCCATTGGCGAGGCCGCCGATGATGGCGAACGGGATCGGCAGCTCCCACTTGGCCTCCCACAGGGCGCGCCCGAAGTCGCCGAGGTTCACCTTCGTGCGAGGCACCTTGTAGCGCACGCCCTGCACGACGCAGTAGAGGGCCAGGATGCCGATGAGTACGAGGCCGGGCACGATGCCGGCGAACAGGAACTTCTCGATCGAGAAGGCGTGGGTGGGATCCTCGGCCGCCAGGTGGGCCGATGAGAGGCCATAGATGATGCCGTAGACGATGATCGGAAGGCTCGGTGGAAACAGCAGCCCCACCGCGCCGGAGCCCGTGACGACCTCGAGCGCGAAGCGCTCGGAGTAGTTGGCCTTGAGCAGCGCCGGCAGGATGAGCCCGCCGACCGCGACGATGGTGACGCCCGAGGCGCCCGTGAACGTCGTGAAGAACGCGCAGACGACGAGCGTCATCACCGCGAGGCCGCCCGGCATCCAGCCGAGGATGGCGTTCGCCATGCGCACGAGGCGCTCGGCGGTCTTGGCGCTCGCGAGCATGTAGCCGGCGAAGGTGAAGAGCGGGATGGTCGAGAGCGAGACCGCCTCGGGGCCTGCCAGCCGGTAGACGTCGTTGATCGCCCCGGTGAGCGGCGTACCCGTCGTGATGAAGCCGAGCAAGCCGATGGCGCCGAGCACCGAGAACAGCGGTGCACCCGCGAGCGCGAGCGCGACGACGATGAGGACGCCGAGCATCATGTCGACGCCTCCTCGAAGAGGTCCGTCGCTTCCCCGTGCGATTCGGGCGGCGGCTCCTGGCCGGAGACGACCCACGAGGCATCCACCGCCAGGTGCACCAGCATGTGCAGGAAGATCAGGCCGAAGCCGAAGGGGATCGCGAGCGAGCCCACGCGCGAGTCGATCACCTCGTCCAGCTGAGAGATGTCGGGCTGCTCGGCGTCGTGGAACTCCCAGCCTTTGGCGACGCAGACGGCGCACACCAGAAGGGGCAGCAACGTCGTGAGCAGCTTGACCACCGTGCGCACGCGGCCGCCGAGGTTACGGGTCACCGCGTCGACCCGGATGTGCTTGCCGGCATGCGTCGCGAACGCCGCGCCGAGAAACCCGATGAAGAACACCGAATGCCGGAGCGCACCGTTGACCCACATCGGCGCCGCCGGAAATGGCACGCTGACGTTGTTCAGATTGCGGCCGAGGAACTGCCACGTGGCCAGGAAGATGAGGGCGAGCAGGCAGAATCCGAGGCCGGCGCCCTCCGCCACCGCGAGGCCGTAGGAGAACCGGCACAGCGCGCGCACGAGGGGGTTGGCGTTCGGTGGGTGCTCGATGGGTTTGAGCGCGCTCATGGCGCGCCATCTTACGCTGCGAGCGGGTGATTCGCGGCACGCTCTGCGAGCGTCTCGCGAGCAACGCTTGCCAAGGGTGGCTAGTGGGCAAGCCGGTCGCTGGCACAGCGGGGTGCGGTAGACCCCACCAGCACTTCGGAAATCCTTGGATACAAAGGCCATGTCCACAGCGCCCGCCTGGCATGAGGCGTGCTTCGCCCGCGCGCCATGGCCAAGCAAGTCTTTCTGGGAGCGCTGATTCTGACCGCGACGGTGGCGGGCTGCGGTAGTGACGGCGCTGGCGATGGGAATGGTGGCGCGGGGCGAGGTGGGCGCTCGGCAACGGGAGGATCTGGCTCGGCAGGCGGCGCGGGTTCGGGGGGGGCAGCCGGCTTGGCAGGCGGCGCGGGGGGCGGCGCCGGCGCGGCCGGGGCCGGGGGCC
>JAHFDS010000463.1 GCA_023248855.1 Myxococcales bacterium | reverse complement strand
GGCCGCCGGCGAAGCCGCCGCCAAAACCGCCGAGGTTGTCGTCAGGGCTGCCCGCCGCACCGGCCAGGCCGCCGTCAGGCCGCTGGCTCGGCCCTCCGTCGTGCGCGTATGGCCGCTCTCCAGCGGGATCGGGGGCCCCGCCGCCGCGGGGGCCAGGGAGCGGATCGCCGGCGCAAGCCGCGCCTTCGCACGCTTCCGGCGGGGCCGGCGCCCTGGGCAGGTCGAGCGGCCTGGCACAGCCGAGCGCCATCGCGATCAGGATCGAGCCCTCGAGCCATGCCTTCATGACGTCCTCGCCTCGGTCCCGTCCGGTGTGCAACGCCGGTGCCGCACACACACGTGCGCCCAAACGCATACTTGGGGGCCGCGATCCGCCCCGACAGGACCGGATGCCGAGTGGACCCGGCAACGATCGGGAACTGGCGGCTCCGGCGCCTCACCAACGCTAGAACCAGCCGGTCAGTTAACGGGGACGCTGACGCTGGGGTCTTTCGTCGGCGTCAGCGTCAGCGTCAGCGTTTGCGTTGCCTATGTGACCGGCATTGAACGCTAGAACCAGCCGGTCTCCAGGTAGATCTCGGGCTTCGGGTTCGCGATGCCCATGCCGTGGCGCTCGTCCGACCACGTCAACATCACGTTGGTGCCGACCGACTCGAGGGCCAGATCGCTCGTGCCAGCGACGAACCGCGCATGCGGGAAGACCACCGGTTCGGCCGTCCTGAGGTCGGCCCCCACCGGAGCGAGGAAGAGCTCGATGCGGCCGGTCTGCAGGTTCGCCGCGTAGCTCCTGTGATCGAGCCACGCCATGACGGCGCCGGCCGGCCGGTCGAGCAGGAACGGCTCGTCGCGGTCGTCGAGCGCGTCGAACATGGGGTTCCCGGCGCCGCGCGTCGGATCGAGCCCGCCCGTGGCGGCCATGGGCGTGGCGAAGAACCTGTTCGCGATGTTGTCCTTGCTGCTCGTCAGGTCCTTGGCCGACCACACGAGCGCGAAGCCGTCGGCGAATCGGAAGGGCTTGCACTCGGTGTGGAACGTGTAGTCCTCGGCCAGGCCCGCGTAGGCTGGCCCCGTCACCGTGCCGTCCGCCGCCACCACCGCCACCTCGCTGCGCGGGATCGCGAGGTCGATCGGCACCGACCAGTGCGCGCGTACGAAGCCGACCACGCTGGTCGCGCCCACCGCCTGCACCGTCACGAACGAGAACGGCTCGAAGCCGCCGATTGGATCGGCGGCCGTCCCCGCACCCGCGCGCGTGACCACCACGGGCCCGGTGACCCGGTGGCTCGTGCCCTCGACGCGTATCCACCGCACCTCGCTCGGCGCCGCGCCCCACGAGCGCCACACGGCCACGAAGGCAGTGCCATCCCAGACCACGCCCCCGGAAAACGACCCGTGCATGCCCGCTGGCTCGAGCGCGATCGGCGCAAGGCGCTGCGATCCTGCGCGGTCGACGATGGTGAGGTAGCTCAGGTACGGCGTGCTCGACCCCGGGATCTGGTAGAGCACCGCGACCTCATCGCCGCCGAACGCAACCCGGGCGGTGAGCACCTCCTCGGGCCGCGCGACCAGCGCCACCTTGCCCCCGACACCGCGCCCGGCCCCGTCGATCTCCTGGATCCAGGCCTTCTTGTGTCCCGCGTCAGAGCGGTCCGCCCAGGTCAGGAAGAGGCCGTGATCCGTCGTGTGCAGCGCCGGCGTCCCCGCGGAGCCGTCGCGCCCGAACTCGGTGAGCTGCACGCCGGAGCGCCCGAGCCCGAGGGTCGCGCGCGCATGCGCGGGAGCCTTGCCCGCCTCGGACGCCTCCGCCTCGAGGGTCGTCATGCCGTCGGCCAGCGCGGCGATCGGCACGCGCGCGAGGAACCCATCGCCGTTCGCAGTGGCGTCCACCCACGGGCCGTCACCCACCCGCGCGCGCACGGCCATCGGCGTGCCACCGCCGACCTTCACGTGCACGGGCAGCGTCGGGTAGACGCCGGGGTTTGCCCACGCCGCGTCGCGTGCGGCCTGGGGCAGGCTCACCCGCAGGGTCGAGGGCGGCAGGGCCGAGCCTCCCGCGCCACCCGTCGCACCCGCGCCCCCGACGCCCGCACCTCCCACGCCAGCTCCGGCGGCGCCAGCACCGGCCACCCCGGGGCTCCCCGCTCCGCCGCTGCCGTGGCCTTTGCTCGCCGAGTCGCTGCACGCCGCCAGGGCCAGCGCACAGCCGAGAACGAGCCGAATCCGCGCACGCTGCATGTGGACCTCCCTCTGGTCGCGCGCGGCTCGACCTGAAGGCCGCGCATGCGGGTGCACGCATACGATGGAGCGGCCCCGAGCGTCCACGGCCTCGGCTGGCAATGATTGCTGCCTGGGGGAACCGGCAGCAGGAGGGTCAGGCGCCGCGGCTCATGAACACCATGACGAACTCGTGGTCCTCGGTCACGAACAGCTCGTGGCAGATGACCTGCGCCACCTTGGCGCTCGCCGCCGCCATCTTCTTCTCCAGCGCCGCCAGCTCGCCCTTCTTGAGCTTTCTGACCCGCCCGAGGTCCACCGCGGAAAGCTTGATGGGATACGCAGCCTCGTCGTCCCGGTACCCGATCGACAGGACCAGCCTGCCGTCGCCCTCCAGGTACTCGATGCCGACGCTCTTGGGCGCGACCTTCGCGGTCTTCACCCACGCCTCCGCCTCCTTGGCGAGCTTGTCGATCGCATTGCCCTTCTGCAGCTTGCCGCGGAAGAGCTTGAACTTCGAGTGGACCTGCTCCTTGGCCTTGGACATCGTCGCCTCCGTCTGGAGGCGGAGTATCGTCGCGCCGCCTGCGGGCTGCAACCAAGGCCCGCAGGCCCGCGCACTGCCGCGCACATCTGACCACTGTCTAGATTTCCGACCCCCGCTCGGTCATGATCGAATCATGCAGATATCGTTCGCCTGTGCTCTGGCGCTGTCGACGCTCGCGATGACCGGCTGCGCCACGACCGAGGACACCCACGACTTCCGGATGTCGCGACCCGGAATCTCGGCGGCCGCGGCCCGGAACCTCCTCGCCGCCGGGTTCCGCGATCAGGTGCTGCTCGGCCCCGGCCTGCAGCTGGCCAAGCACGGCGAATACCTGCGCGGGAGGGTGAGCGGACGCGCCGTCGAGGTGCAGGTCTCGGCCGAGCTCGACCGCTACCGCGTGGTGGGCGGCATGGACGGCATGCCCGTCTGGCTGTGGATCGACGGCTTCTCGGGCCCATACCGCGCGTATTCGAAGATCGAGGTGACCGGCTATGCGCAGGGTCGCCACGTGCGCCTGACCCTGGATCCACGCCACTTCGATGGGCACGCCGGCTGCTCCGAATTCTCCCTCGAGAGCCACGACGGCGTTCGGTACACCGGCAGCGCGCGTCAGGGAATGCAGTCGAGCGGCCCCATGGAGGTCACCGTGCCGAGCGAGCTGTCCTACCAGTGGACGCCCGAGCACGCCGTGACCGCGCTCGCGCTCATGATGACCAGCATCTGCCCGAGCTAGTTGACGATCGGTCGCCGCGAACGGCGACCGCATAGGGGATGCCGAGCATCCCCTCCCCGTTCGGACAAGTCCTCACGGGCCCCCACCCCTTGCGATGGCCAGCCGAGCTGCGTCGATCCGCGATTGCAGCGCCATCGGGGCGCTGGCTGGCCCGCGTATGGGCAAAGCCCATCCGGGCCCCCCATCGTCTGCGCTTCGCCAGCGGGTCGCTGACGCTCGCCTCGAAGGCGCCTCAGCTCCAGTGGGAAGGGCGGGGCCGCAGGGACCAGGCCATCACGAGCCCCACCTCGAGCGCGGGGTTCCCGGCGGGGACGAGCTCCGCGAGCGGCGCCAGCGCGGGCTCGAGCGCGCGCAGCAGATCCGGCGACACCGCCGAGGGTGGGCTCGGGGGCGGCTGCGAGGGCGCGCGCCGCAGACCGGTCGTGGGGCGCGCCTCGTGGGAGGTGTCGAGCGTCATGGTGTGCTCTTGCGGAGCGGTGAAGGCGCCCTCTCCCTGCGACGGATCGGGGCGCACCCCCGCGGGCACGTGGTGCGCGGGATCGATGCGGGCAAAGCGCGTGGCTTGCGGGCCGATGGCGGGATCCGGCCCGAGCTCGAGGACGCCGGCCGGCGGAGGCGCGGCCGAGATCGCGATGGGCTGCGGCGGCAGCTCGCGGGCGGTGCCGTCGGCGAAGGACTCGAAGCGGGCGCCGCAGCGGGCGCACTTGGCGCGTACCTGAGGCAGGTCGCGCGACAGCACGTAGATGCGGGCGCACCGCGGGCAGGTGACCTTCATGGTTTGACTCCCAGCGCCAGGCCGATACGCATGCGGATACCCAGATGCGTCGTCGAGATCATGAAAGCGCACAGGCGCGATGGCTCGACGTCGAGCGCGCCGCCGAGCTCGACCGGCGCGAGCGCGGCCTCCGCGGGATCCTGCGCCGCCAGCATGCCGACACGCGCGCCGATCTCGAGCAGGCGAGCCCGGTGCGCGGCGGGCTGGAACGGCTCGGGCGGATCGGTCGCCAGCTTGGCGAGCGCGGCGCGGGCACCCTCGTCGAGGGCGCCATCGAGGCGCGAGCGCAGGTCCCGATAGATGGGGTCGCCGGCCTCGGCCGGCGCGCCGCCGATCTCGAGCGCCGCGCGGACGATGAGCTCGAGCAGGCGATCGTTGATGGGATCGAGGCGCTTCGGGTGCACGTGCGCGCCGCCCAGCGCCCCCAGAGCACACAGCTCGCCGATGGCGTAGGCCTGCGAGCGCCGCCGCCGCTCGTCGAAGCGCGCCGGCAGGAGCAGCAGCAGCTCGTCGCCTTGCTCCACCGTCGGCGCGGCTGCGCTCGGTAGCAGGCGCACCTTGTAGCGCGAAAGGCCCACGAGCCGTGCGGCGCCCTCGACGAGCTCCGCGACCGTGCGCGGCACCGGCTCGTCCTGGGGCAGCGCGCCGTAGCCATCGAGATCGACCGGGAAGACGGCGCCCAGGGCCGGCGCGATGGCGGCCATCACGCGCTCGCCACGCGACGGAGCGATCGCGCCGAGCGCGCGGATCTCCTCGGGCAAGAGCGGCTCGAGCGGGCGCGGGCGGAGCGCGGCTCGACGCTGCCGGTAGAAGTACGCCTCGTCTTCGCTGGCGGCGCCGAGCACGCCCAGCGCGGCCTCCGCGCAGAAGGCGAGGTCCTCGAGGTTGCGCTCCACGGCGAGTCGCCGGAGCGCCCGGTAGGACTCGATGCGCGTCGGATCCTCCTCGATCAGGCGGCGGTGTGCGTCGATCGCCTTGTCACGCTGCCCGGCCTGCTCGAACAGCAGCGCCAGCTGATCCGTGGGCGCGCGGCCCGGATCGAGCTCGGCGATGCGCTGGTACTGCCGCAGGGCCGCGTCGGGCCTGCCGAGTGGGCCCGCGAGGAGAGCCGCCAGCTTCTGCCGCATGGCGAGCTGCCAGCGCGGCTCGACGTCGACCTCGCGCTCGAGGGCGGTCTCGAGCGCCTCGGCGACCGTGTCCCAGCGGCCGGTCGACTCGCCGAGGGCGAACAGCCGCTCGGCGGCCAGGTGGCGACGTCGGGGGGAGCGCTGCGCGGCACGGGCGAGCGCGTCCACGGAGCCTGCCAGGTCCTCGAGCTGCTCGAGCCGGCCTGCGAGCTCGATGTCGAGCTCGGCGCGCCGGTCCTCGTCGAGGCCCGGGCGTTCGGACTCGGTCTCGATGGCGGCGACAAGGCGGCGCGGATCGCCGAGCGCCCGCTCGATCTCGAGACGACGCTGCGAGAGCAGCGGCTCGGTGGCGCCGCGCTCCTCCAGCGACTCCGCGGCGGCGCGCAGCGCTTCGGTGTCTCCGAGCGCGCGGGCC
>JAHFDS010000080.1 GCA_023248855.1 Myxococcales bacterium | reverse complement strand
CCCCGAACCCGAGCCGGCGCCGGCCAGGACTGCTCGAAGAGGTGCAGCGCCGAACCCACGCCCTCAGCCCGAAACCCGTGTGAGATCAGTGCTCATGCCCTCATTAGCCGATCGCGGATGTAGGGGCCTTCGGCTCTGGATGCCTCATTGCCGCGCTGCGCGGCTCCCCCGCAGTGGCGCAGCCGCTGGTCGCCTTCCTCGCGGTCCAGCTGTCGCTCAGCGCCTTCTCGCGCGCGGACTATCTGTTCACCGCCACCGCCCAAACTGGGGCCGGCACGTTCCCATCAGACGTGGCGCAGATGGCCAACAGTCTATTGCTGCCCTACTGGTTCTGGGGCGCCACCTGCGGCACCTTCTCCATCCTGGTGCTGCTTGCCGGACTCTGGCTATTCCTGCGTTCCGCCGATTGAACGGACCGACACTATTGCGCAGGCGAGGAGCTGCTCGGCCAGCTCGAGCGCATCGACCGGCCAGAAGTCTCGCGGCCGCGGCTTCCGGGCCCCGGCCTCGACGAGGGGGCGGCACGACAGCAAGGCGGCCCGCCAGCGCTGGGGGATGGCTTCGCGCCCGTGCACGGCCCCGAGCAGCGCGCCGGCGATGGCGCCATTGGTGTCCGTGTCACCGCCAGCGCTCACGGTTTCGATCAGCGCGGCCTCCAGGCTGGACGCACGGAGCAGCTGGAAGAACGCGCTCTGCAGCGCGATCAGGACCCACCCCTCGAGGTGCGAATAATCGGCCGGGGGCTCTGCGCTGGCGCGAAACAGCACCTCGCGCACCGCCGCCTCGCGCGTCGCACCGAGGGCCGCCTGGTAGGTCCGCTGCGGATCGCCCGTCTCGATCGCCACGGCGATGGCGGCCGCATAGGCGGCGTTGGCCTCGTGACACCATGAGAGCTGCACCCCGGGGAGGGCATGCGAAGATTCCACGAGTACAGCGAACCTCCGGGACGATGGGACCGGTGAAGCATGCGCGGAACGACACTCGACGAGGCGGATTCGGTCGTCTGCGAGCTCTGCGGCTGCCCTTTCGACCGGGCGGAGCTCGGCGAGCATCGAGCGGGCTGTCACATGCGGCAGTGGTACGAACGCACCTTTGGCCATTCGGCTGAGCACTCACTGGCGATTCGCGCGATGAGCAAATGTCCGCATTGCCTCGCGCTCGTCGAACAAATCGCGCTCGATCAGCACAAGGAGGACTGCCATTTGCGGCGTCCACAGAGCCACCCGCCACGGCCAGAGGGCACGCACCTGCCGATACGCACGATCGAGCACATTCGCGACGGGGGCATCTCCGATCCCGGCCTCGCTGCACTCTATCGGCGAGCGTGCTTCCTCGGCAGCGAGATCGTCCACTGCGTCAGACCAGCCTGCGAGTACGACCAGACGCTCGTGGGCGAGTTGCGCGGCAAGCTCGCGACCACGACCAGGGCGGTGCTGGAGCTCGGCCAACGATATGACCGCTACCGGTCCTACGCGACGGGACGTGCAGAGCTGCCGCCCTGCTCGCAAGTCACCGAGCAGCTGAAGGAGGCCCACGCCAGGATCGAGCAGGTGGCCGAGGCGCTGCGCGCCGACGCCGCGGACATCGTGGTCCAGCTGGAGCTGACGCTGGCGCAGACAGTCACCTCGGCGCGCAGCCGGACGAGTGAAGCGGCGCTGGAGGATGTCCGCGTGATCTGCAGCGTCGTCGAGGAGATCCACCGAGTGACCGAGTGATCGCCGGGCTCACGGCGGCTGCACCGCAACGCCGGTCCCCTTGCCGATGCGGCCGGCCATGTCGCGCGCGGCAGCTTGCTCGCTGTAGATCGGCAGGCAGAAGCTACGCCCGTCGTGCGTGTCGATCGAGACGCGCCACCCCCACCGCTCCTTGGGCCGGGTCTTGCGCACCCGAATGGCGGAGATGTCCTCGGCAGCGAGCCGGACCCGTGCCTTGGGGCGCAGGAAGTCGAGCTCGACGCTGCCCTCGCCGATCGAGATGGAAATCGGATCGAAGTAGGCCATGCTCACGCACACACCACCGGAACCGATGAACATCGCCACGGCCACGACGACCGCGACCGGACCCGGCTTCGTCATGTCCTCGGTGAGCTTGCGATAGGCGATCACCAGGCCGAGCACGACGAGCACTGCGCCAAACGCCAGCTCGACGAGGGAGCTGAACGTCTCCACACCTCCTGGATCGAGGTCGAACGACTCCATCGCTAGTACCGTGGATACGGGGTGCCGTCCTTGCGGACGTGGATCCGCAGACGCCTGATCTCCACGACCTCGAACGAGGCTTGCGCCGTCTGCCCGGGCTCGACCACGACCGTCTTGCGCTGCTCCTTGCCGTTCCTCGACCAGGCCACGACGACATGGCTCCCCGCCGGGACGCCAGCGATCCGGAAGCTTCCGTCGCGCCCGGTCAGCGCGAAGTAGCCATTGTCGAGCACCTTGATGGTCGCCGCCATCTGCGGGTGGATGTTGCAGAAGACGTCTGCCGAGCCCGGCCTGTCGAACGTCGTTGTCGGGCGAGTGCCGCTCTTGTGCAGACCGAGATCGAAGGACAGGCCCTTCGAAAGCGAGAAGACGTTGTGAAAGATGTGGTCGTGGTTCGGGAACTCGACGGCGTCGCCCTTCTGGATGACGAGCAGGGAGGGCGAAAAGGCCTTGTCCTGCTGGCCCATCTGGTGCGTCTTCGCCGGCCCGCGCCTCGCCTCCGCCACGGCATCGACGTAGACCAGGACGCCGGACCGGTCCTCCAGCGGCGCGTCGCCAGCCAGTACGGCGACGCTCCCCGCGATGTTGCCGCGACGCGGCTCCGCCGACGCGGCCGCGGCCGCCGCGCAGACCAGCACCACGACCAGGGTGCGCATCAAAACTTCACCACCAGGGAGGACGTGAAGACGTCATCGGGGAACTGCGGCAATGCCCCGAGCTCCCGGTTCAGCGTGTACTCGGCCTTGAGGATGGAGTGCGTCCCGAGCTCGAGGTGGAGGCCGCCGGTCGCGCGCAGGATGTCCGTGACATAGACGAAGCTCGCCCCGCTCCGGTGCTCCGCACTGCGCCAGTCCACGCGCGCATAGGGCATGAGCCAGTTCGTCACGCGATACCCGAGCAGGCCGTAGGCGCCCTTGTAATCGAGGCACGGCGCGTCGTTGCACACCGGCACGCCCGCGGCCGGAGGGGCCTTGTCGATCTCGCCGATCGTGCCCTTGACGAATTCGGCGGACAGCTCGAGGCCCGACACGTCGAGGTGCAGATCGAACCCGAGGTGCTTGTGGAGCGGCTGGTTCGACGGCTGGTTGTCCTGCGCGCCGACAAGGCCCGACGCGCCGATCTCGAGGTTCGCGAAGGGCAAGAGGTACGACACGCGTCCGGCCACGGTCTTGAAGCTGTTCTGATCGATCTCGCCGTAGAACGGGAACATCTCGGTGACGTGGCTGCCGTTCGTCACGGCCAAAAGGACCGTGAGCGCCTCGTCGAGGAACCGGGCCCGGGCCTTGAGGCCGACCGGCCGCCCGCAGGTGTACCGGCAGATCAGGGAGGGCGTCACGCCGATCCGGTCCGGCGACTCCTGGCTCCGGTACTCGATGCCGAGGACGGGATCGAGCTTGCCCGCGTAGACGCTGAGCAGCATCCAGTCGGTGCCGGTGAGGTATTCGACGTAGGCCAGCTTGACGTCGATGAAATCGCCGAGGGCGATCCCGCTCGGGTTCGAGACATCGCGTCCCCGCGGGACGAGATCGACGAGCCCCTGGACCACCACCGACTCCGCAGGCGACGCGAACAATGAAAGATTGAGGGCATTGACGATGAACGACGGCGCTCCGCCATTGTGGACGGGGTCGAACGTCACCGCGCGCGACTGGCTCGTGTCCGCGGGCTCGCCGCGCGAGTTGATCGCGGTCGCCAGCGGATCGCCGTAGAACACCCAGGAGTCGGGCACCAGGCCCGCGTAGCGCGGAAAGTACCGGTAGCCGAGATCCGCGCGGAGGCCCGAGCCATTGCCCTGCACGGCGAAGAACCCGACGTCCACGTATCCCGAGACGCGGCCGGTCGCGCGCGCCGCCTGCTGGCGAGTCTGTTCTTGCGATTCCTTGAGGGAATCCATCTCCTGCCGCAGCCGGCGGTTGTCCTCCTCGAGCGCGCGGAGCCGCTGGTCGAGGTCGTCGGCGGGCGCAGCCGTCGGTGCGGAGGCGGGCTGCGCGGAGGCAGCGGGCCGCCACGCGAGCAGGACGCATGCGACCACCGTCGCGCGCATCGTCACGGGTTCGAGGTGTTCGCGAGGAGCGCCGCGGGCACCGGATCGCCGCTCAGCGTCTCGAGGAAGGCCGCCAGATCGGCCAGCTCCGCCGGCGTGAGGTTGAGCGGCTTCATCAGCGGATCCTTCGTGCCCACGTGCGCGGCGTCGCCGCCGCGATTGTAGAAGGCCAAGACGTCAGGCAGGGTCGCGAGCTGGCCCGCGTGCATGTACGGCGCGGTCTCCTTCACCTCGCGCAGGCTCTTGGTCCGGATCTTCCCCTTGTCCTCCTCGGCCTGGACCACGCCATCCAGCCGGCCGGTATTGCGATCGTCGCTCCACTCGCTCGAGCTGTTGAAAGGGCTTCCGAGCGCGAAACCATTGCCGTCATAGGCGCCGTTCTCGACCATGGGGACGTGGGGACCGGTCTGCGGGACGCCGGTGTTGTGCGCCTTGTTGTCCGAGAAGAACGGGGTGCTGTGGCACGCATCGCAGGCGGCCTTGCCGATGAACAGCTTGAGGCCACGCTTGGCCGAGGCGCCAATGGCATCCTTCTCGCCCGCGACGAAGCGATCGAAGGCCGCATTGCGGCTCACCAGCTTGCGGATGTACGCTTCCTCGGCCTTGCCGAAGTTGACGAAGATCCGATTGACGATCCGCTGGTCCGCTGCGGCCATCTTCTCCCAGGGGCCGTCCGCCGCCATGGCGGCCTTCGGCTTGCATTCCGCCGGGAACCGCGACGCATTGAGGTGCGCGGGATCCAGGGCCGGATCCAGTGGATCGAAGATGGCATCGTATTCGGCCCTGTACTTGCTCCAGAGCAGGTGGGCAATGCCACAGCGGCTCCCACCGAGGTGGTGTTCTTCCTCGGCGGGAAAGAGCGCCTGGTTCCACATGGAATCCGGACCCGCGATCCACCCGAAGCGCTTGTAGAAGGCGGAGTTCACCAGCGTCGGCGTATTGCGGATGATCCAGTCCGCGGCGAGGCTCACGTTCGGCGGATTGGAGCGGTTGTCCTGGAGCCACGGGTCGATGTGACAGCTCTGGCAGGACAGCTTCCCTCGTTCGCCTGCCGCCCCGAGCCCGCCATTGCTCGCGTCCTTTGCGCCGCCGGGCAGGATCGGGCCGGAATAGCGCGGGTCGAAGAACAGCTTCTGGCCGAGGGCTGCGGCGCGGGCGTCGTCCGCATACCGGTTCGTGGGCTCGGGCGGGAGCTCGGGCAGCGGCGACAGCGCCGCGATCTTGGCCATCTCGGCGGCCGAAAAGCCGTCGGCAGCCGCCCCGCCGCCGACCGGCTCCTTCTCGCTGCAGGCCGAGAGCGCAAGGAGCAATGCGAGGCCCGATCGTCGTGTCATGATCTATCCCCCTTTGAGCGAGAGCAGCCCATCGCCGCGGTCGAACATGCGGAGGGCATCGAAGCTCAGCTTCTGCCAGCGCAGCTGGTCGTCGTAGACGAGCTGGATCGCCACCTTGCGCTGGCGCGCCTCCTGGACGAACCCGATGATCGCCTTGATCGTCGACGAATTGAAGTACTCGAGCCGCTCGAAGTGGAGCTCGAGCCGGCCCGATTGCGTCGCCGCCTCGTCGATCGCGCGACCGAGGTAGGGGCGCAGCACCTCGCCCGGGTTCTGGGTATTGCTCTTGCCGAGGAACGTGAGCCTCCAGCCCGTCGCATCGGTGGAGGGTGCCGCCTCGACGCGCAGATCCCCCGATTCCAGCCCTTCCATTTGCCCTCCTAGCTCGGCTTCGCGCCCGCGAGCGGGTAGCTCGCCCGGACGTGGATTCGTCCCTGGTCATCGAGGTCACAGTCGAGCGTACAGCCGCCCTCGTAGGCGATCCGGACCAGGCCGAGCCCGCTGGCTTCGGGCTCCTGGTCCCCCGTGTAGTCCTGCATCCGGCTGAGGTACGCGGCCTGCACGTCGGCAAAGCTCCGGATCCAATCGATGCCCGCGCGCAGGCGGAGAAAGGTGGCCGCCTCCTTCGGTCGCTGGGACACCTCGATGTCGAGCCGCTCCGGAGCCAGGGCCATCGCGTAGGTCACGACCGACGGTTGCCCGTACTTGTGGGCGTTCTCCATGAGCTCGCCGCTGACCATGCCCACACCGTCGCAATGGTCGCCCGGGCCAATGGCCGTCTGCACGAGGAGCCCCGAGGAGATGCGGATGAGCTCGCTGTTCTGCCACCCGTTCGGGACGGCCAGCCGGACCAGGGTCCCGGTACCCGCCAGCCCAAGCTGGAGCGGCTCGAACGCGGGCTCGCCCGCGCGCGGCCGCGTCGTGGCCGTCACGCGCACGGCGCCCGGCTCGACCAGCTCCGCCGCCACGTCACAGTCACCCTCGTAGCGAACGCGCGCCAGGCCGAGCTCGCCAGGCTCCCCGACCGCGCTGGCGATGCGATGCACCTGGGCGCAGTAGCCTTCGATGGGCGTCGCGTATTTGGCGAGCTTGTCGAGCATGCGGAACAGGCCGCGCACCTTCTCGCCGTCCGGGATCACGGGATTTTCCACCTCGACGCGACTGCCCCGCGCCGAGGCCTGGATGCGGATCCCGAAGCGCGCCCGGCTGCTCGACCAGTCACCGTGGCGCACTGCGTTGTCGAGCAGCTCGGCCGCGACCATCGAGATGGCGTGCGTCTCGTCGACGCTCTTGAGCATCGCCACCAGACAGCCGCGCACCGCATTTCGCACGATCTCGACGTTGGTCGAGCCCGCGCCCACCGGGATGTCGACCCAGCAGTGAAACCCCTCGGGGTCTTCCTGCGCCGCGGTGCCCACCATGCTGCCCGCGCTTTTTTACCACGTTTCATGCGCTCCGATCAGCGGGTGCGTTCGAGCGCCAGGACGGTGATGTCGTCATCCTGCTTTTCCATGTGGGCGCAGACGGCTTCGAAGAGCGCCATGCAGGCATCCCCGGGCGTGGCCGGCGCGCCGGACAGCGCCTGCGCGACGCCCTCGTTGCCGAACAGGCGGCCGTCTCGGGCCTGCGCCTCGGTGAGGCCGTCGGTGAAGAGCACCATGAGATCCCCGAGCTCGAGCGAGAGCGTGCCCTCGAGCAGCAGGTCCGGATAGATCTCGGGCAAGACGCCGGTCCAGGCGCCCGGGGTCGGCAAGAAGTCGACCACTCCGGTGGCGGCCCGACGGACCGCGATGTCGAGGTGCGCTCCCGCGAACGCGAACCGGCCCGGGGCGTCCGAGCGGAGCAGCGTCAGCGTCATGTAGTTGTCGTCGTTCAGTCGGTCGTGGACGTTGGCGTACAGGACCCGGTTGAGGACCTCGAGCACCGCGGCCGGCCGCATACCGGGATCGTGCGCCGTCAGGGTGGACAGCGAGCTCTGCGCCATCATCATGATGAGGCCGGGCGTCACGCCGTGCGAGGTGACATCGCCGATCGCGAGCCACAACGAGCCGTCCTTGCAGCACAGGACATCGTAGAAATCCCCACCCACCTCCGCGGCCGGCAGCATGCGGCCGGCGATGCGATAGCCCTCCACCTCGACGCTGGCCGGCAAGAGCGCGGTCTGGATCCGGCGGGCGATGGCCATCTCTCGCTCGAGCGTCTCCTTGTCGATCAGCACGCGGCGCGATCGCTCGAGCTCGCGAGTCATCTCGTTGAACGCCGCGCCGAGGAGGGCGACCTCATCGGAGCCGGTCACCGGGACCTCGGCCGAGCTGTCACCCCGCCGCAGCGCCACCGTGGCGTGCGAGAGGGCCTCGAGGCGCCGCGTGAGGTTGCGCGAAAGCAGCACCGCGATCGCGAGCGCGCCCGCGAGCGCGAGGCCGCCGATGAGGAGCAAGGTGCGACGCACCGACGCGTGACCGGCGTACGCCACGTCGAGGGAGCGCAACACCGCCAGCCGCACCGGCGCACCGGCGGCCCTCGGATGCGGCGAGATCGCGGCGACGAAGCGCTCGTTTCCGAGCCGCAGCTCGGAGATCCCATCGGGCGCCCGGCCGAGGGACGGGCCGAGATCCGGGGGGCTCGGTCCGGCGAGCGCCGCGCCCACCAGCCGGTCTCCTGCGAGCACCACGACCTCCGCGCCGAGCTGCCTTCTGGCGGCGGCGAGCGCGCGATCGTCCAGCCGGTAGCCGGTGACGAGGACGCCGACCTCTTCGGTGCCGAACCTCAGCACCTGCAGGACGACGTCGAACACCTGGCCCCCGATCGTCCAGACCACGGCGGCGCGACCGTTCCGTTGCGCCTCGGCCATGCCGGCGCTCCTGGCGAGCTGCTTGCCGAGGGCCGGCTCGGACACGTCGCCCAGCACCCTGGCGTCGGGATCGAGCAAGGCGAAGAGCTCAGCGTTCGCCGATTGCCGCATCTCGTGCATCACGTCCTCGAGCGTCGCCTCGTCGATCTCGGCGGTTCGCGCGACCGCCTTGAGGCGCGGCTCCTCTGCGACCACCTGCGCCTCGGCCTGCCGCCTCGCCATGCGCTCTTCGTAGGTCGCGACGTACGCGTCGTGCGCGCGCCGAACCTCCTCGACCAGGCGGGTCCGGGTCTCGGCGAGCAGGTAGCGCTCCACCGCGAGGAGCGATCCGCCCGTGGCCGCGACGCCCACCACGCCGAGCGCCAGCGCGAGCTTGCCGCGAAGGCCGAGCCTCATCGGACGCGAACCTCGCTGTCGTGGACGAGGACCGGCTCGGAGGGCCCGTAGTAGCGGTCGAAGGCGGGATCCCAGCGCTGGTAACTCAGGCGGATCCGCACGCGCGCGGTCCCGGCCGGCAGCTCGAAGCGCTCGTGGCGAGTGGCGCCTGCGGCGAGCCGCTCATCGGCGAGCTCGCGCACGGCCAGGAAGAAGGGGGCCGGCTGGTTCGCGGCGTCCACCAGGTGCCGGCCGAACGCCCGCTCGAAGCGGACCACGGGCTCGCCGGAGGCGGAGCGCCCCTCGATCTCGAGCCGGAGGCGCCGCTCGGGAAGATCCGTCGGGATCGCGTGTCCGGCGCCCGCATTCGTGAGGCTGACGGACAGCTCCGCCGCCCGCTCGGTGCGGGCCACGCGCGTCTTGACGTGGATGGCTCGCTCGAGCGACTTTGCGCGATCCGCGCCGAAGCCGTGATGGTAGACGGTGCGCTCGGGCCCACCCTTGGCGGCGCGGGCCTTCGAGCCCGGCATGTGACAGGACGGACAGCTCCTGCTCGCGTGCGGACCGGCCCGCCATTCAACCGCGGAGGTGAGCACGACCACGGGGCCGGCCTCGGGATCCGAGTGGCACGCGATGCAGAGGTCCGATCCGGCCACGAAGGCCGAGAAGGCCACGCGGTGGAAATGGTGGTCCTTGCTGTCGGCGTACGGGCCGAACTTGGTGGCCAGCTCGGGCCTCGGCGTGACGCCTCCCGGCCGCGCAGCGGCGTCGGCCGTGTGGCAGGCGTCGCACACCACGCCTTCGGTGGCGATCCGCTCCGGGTTCCCGGCGAGCGGGACGTGGCACGGTGCGCAGCTCGGCCGCCGGGCATCGGGCACGTGCTCGAGCGCTCTGTGGTAGGCGCCGCTCGTCGCCGCACGCGCGTGCGCGGAGGCCAGCCACTCCTCGCGCTGCCGCGGATGGCACTGGCGGCAGCGGATCGACGTGTGATGCACCGCCGCCGTGTGCCTGGGTCCGGCGCCGTCCTCCCGGGGCGCCGTGTGCCCTGCAGAAGCGATCACGACCAGGACGCTCGTCATGACCCAGCGGGTAGCCTTCCTGACGGCCTGCCGGCGAGCGCGCGTTCGCATCACCCAACCCGTGGGCCCGATCAGCCCTTGCGGCCGAGCGTCTCGCGCAGGCAGGCCTCCCGCAGGAAGATCGTGTTGATGAACGTCCCGGCATGGAGCGCGTAGCCGCGATCGCGCAGGAGCTCGAACAGCGGGGCGTGCTCGGTGGCGTCATAGAGCAGGTGATCGGTCTCGACGCAGAGCACGTCGGGACCGAAGCGACCGAAGTCCAGGCCACGCAGCACCTCGACGTCGAGGCCCTCGATGTCGATCGAGAGCACCGTCGGGCGCACCGGGAAATGCGCCGCGAGGATCTGGTTGACGCCGACCAGCCTTCGCTTGATGACGGCGGTGATCCGGTGCCCGCAACCCTCGGCGCGCTCCTTCGAGAAGGTGTTGAGCGCCGGCTCGTCGCCGATGACGTAGTAGTCGGCGGAGTCCGCGTCGTCGGCGGCCATCCCCACCTCGAGGGTGACGTCCTTTGGACGCACCTCGCGCAGAAGGGCCGCCATCGTGGGGTTGGGCTCCACGACGACGCCGCGCATCCCGCGCTCGTAGAGCAGGAACGTGTTGCTGTCCCTGACCGGGTGAAACGCGCCGATGTCGATGAAGGTGGGCTTCGGGGCCCGCAGGCGGTCGAGCACCTTCGCGAGGATCAGGTCCTCGCCCTGCTCCGCGTAGGAGGCCTTGCGCAGCGTCCCCCACCGGTCCGCGACCGGCGCAGGTCGCGACCTCGTGACCGCGAGCGCTCCGCCGGCGCCCGCCGACAGCAACAACCCGGCCTGCAAGAGCTCTCTCCGTTGCACGATCGTCCTAGTGTCCTGTCATCGAACTTCATCCCACACTTCCGCCGGGGGCGCAGTCCAGATCGGCGGCGCCCGAGCGTCAGGCCAGATCGAGGCGATAGCCGCGCGTGCAGCGCGCGCCGCGTCTCTGCGTATCGTCGCGGACGAAGCCGCGCCGCTCGTAGAACGCGATCGCCGTGGCCATGTTGTCGCGCGTGTCGAGCACCAGCTGCCGCGCCGCGCGCTCACGACAGAAGGCGAGGCAGGCGTCGAACAAACGCGCGCCGAGGCCATGTCCGCGCGCGCTGGGACGCAGGTACATCTTGCGCAGCTCGTAGACGCCCTCCCCCATCGGGAACACGCCGGCCGTGCCGACCACCGTGCCGGCCGCGTCGATCGCGACCAGGAACGTGCCTCCGCGCTCGGAGTAGGAGCCGGGCAACCCGCGCACCTGCTCATCGGTCTCGCTGCCGACGCCGAACTCCAGCCCGTGCTCGGCCAGGGTATCGCGCACCACGTCGAGAGCGCCTGCGACGTCGCGATCGGTGATGGGCCGGATGGAAAAGCCCATGCCGTCAGGCCCGCAGGACGCCGTATTTGGCGCGCACCTCGTCGAGCGGCAGCGGGAGCTCGGCCCAGAAGTCCCACTCCGGATCGTAGAGATCACGCGTGACGCTCGCACCTCGAGCGATCGCCGCCACCAGCTTGTCGGTCGGCACCACCATGTGCTCGACCGGCGAGCCATTGAAGATGTTCACGCCGAGCTGCATGTGGATGACGATCATGAAGAGGTACCCGAAGGGATCGTGCTTCATGAATCCGGAGATGAAGCCAATCACCTCGCACTCGCCCTCCGGATCGGTGTCGTAACCGCCGAGGACGTGCGCGAGGTCGTGCTTGACGAGCTCCTCCGGGAAGCCACGCACCTCGCCAGGGAACGCGAAGCGCCGCTCCGTCATGTGCACCCAGTAGGCGCGCCCGAACGTGCCCTCGGCGAGCAGGCCGAGCTGCCTGTACCGCCAGGCCAGGTCCGCATCCGTGGCCAGCCCGGGGAGCGAGCCGAAGAACTGGTAGAGCCCGCGCAGCCCCTTGTCCTTCCAGGCCTTCCTGGCGGCGTCTCCGAGGTACGCCGAGCGACGCCAGAGGTCGAAGTAGAGCGCGCGCTTGTGGCCCTGCGCGAGCTGCCTCAGGTTCGAAAGCCGCGGCTCGTCGACCTCGAGCGCCCGCGCGTAGGAGCGGATGACCCCCAGCTCGGCGTCGTCCACGTCGCCGTCGATGAGCGCGAGGAGGATGAGGCCCTGCACGAGGCGAATGCGCGTGGTCTCGTCCACCACCACGGCGGCGACCTCTGCGGGGGCGGCCTCCTCGATCGGACCCTCGTGACCGAGCGCGCGCGCAACGGCGGCGACCAGGCGCTCCTCGTGCGCGTCGAGCTTGCCGTCGGCGGCGACGACCGCGCGGGCGGCGCCGAGGGCGGCCCGGACCTCGGCGGGGCTCAGGGAGTGGAACATCGGGGAATGATACTCGCGGTCGGAACGACTACGGGGGCTCCACGGCGTAGACGTTGCCCGCGAGATCGGCGTAGATGACGCGCCGGCCGGACAGGAGCGGACGCGTGTGGATGGGCGCTGCGGCGGTGTGCTGCCACAGGGGCACGCCGTCCTTCGACAGGACGCGCAGCTTCCGGTCGTTGGCGCCGAAGGCGATGCGGTCGGCCCCGACGGCTGGCGCAGCCTCGAGGTGGTCCGGCACAGGCAAGCGCCACAGGACCCTGCCCTCGAGATCGAGCGCGGCCAGCTGCCCGCCTCGCGAGGCCACGTAGAGCCGCCCCTCGGGGCCGATCGCGAGCGGCGCGGCGACCGCGCCCGAGGCCTGGAAGCGCCAGAGCACCTTGCCCTCGGGAGAGACCCCGCGCACCACGCCGTCGAGCCCCGCAAACAGCCACACTCGGCCGCGCGCGAGCGGCTGGCCGCGCACCGGCGCCCCCACCTCCACCGTCCAGCGCTGGGTCCCCTGGGCGGCGTCGATCGCGTAGAGCAGGCCATCGTCGCTGCCCGCGAGGATCGTATTCGCATCAGCGAATGTGACGGCGTCGACGTCGCCCCCGGTGGGGAAGACCCAGCGCACCTGGCCCTTTGGCGAGAGCAGGTACACCTTGTCGTCGCGGCAGCCGACCGCGATCGAGCCGTCGGGGCCGACGGACACCGTCGCTCGCACGACCTCGCCGAGCGGCACCGCGAGCACGCGCTTGCGATCGCGCACCCCGTAGAGCGTTCCGTCGTCGGAGCCGAGCAGGATGGTCCCCCCGGGCGCGACCACGGGGCTGGCGTCGAGGGCGGCCGCAGGCCGCTTGCCGCGCAGCAGGACCGACCAGCGCACCGCGCCGGTCCCCGCGTCGAGCGCGTACAGCCGGCCGTCGCGCGCGCCGAGCACCACCTCGCCGGTGGCCAGGAACACGGGGCTCGACGCCGTTCCGGCAGGGAGCTTGCGCGTCCACACGACGCGACCCTCGGGCACCTCGGCGGCGGCCGGCGAGGCGACGAGCAGCGTGTCGAGGAGCGCCGTGACGAGCGCGACGAGCCTCACCGGCGCTTGACCCGCTCGCCGACGCCGAAGCGCACGATCCACCACAGGGCGGTCGCGCCGTCCTTCCAGGTGATCTTCTTGCCCTCCTCGTAGGTGCGACCCGAGTACGAGATCGGCACCTCGTAGATGCGGCAGCCGAGCCGCGCCACCTTCGCCGTGATCTCGGGCTCGAAGCCGAAGCGATCCGACTCCACCGTGATCTGGTCGAGCACGCTCTTCCGGAAGACCTTGTAGCAGGTCTCCATGTCCGTCAGGTTCACGTTGGTGAGCGCGTTCGACAGCGTCGTGAGGGCGCGGTTCGCCACGTAGTGCCAGAAGTAGAGCACGCGGTGCGGCCCCGCCAGGAAGCGTGAGCCGAACACGACGTCCGCGCGGCCGTCGAGGATCGGCGCGAGCAGCACGGGGTACTCGCGCGGGTCGTACTCGAGGTCCGCATCCTGAACGATGACGATGTCGCCGGTGGCGCGCCCGAAGCCGGAGCGCAGCCCTGCCCCCTTGCCCTGGTTCTGCGCGTGCTCCACCAGCACGATGCGCGCCGGGGCGCCGCTCGCCGCGATCTCGCGCAGCCGCTCGCGCGTGCCATCCGTGGAGCAGTCGTCGACCACCACGATCTCGCGCTCGAGATCACCGGCCGGCGCAGCCGCGACGCGGCGCAAGAGCTCGTCGATGGTCGACCGCTCGTTGTAGGCGGGGATGACGATGGACAGGCGGCGGGGGGCGGACATGGCGGGGGGACTCTACCGGGCTAGCGGGTTACGGGCTACGGGCTGATCGCGGAGCCGGGATCCGATTCACCGAGGCTCCCAGATGCGCTCGATGAAGGCGCGGGCCTGCTCGGCCCGCGGCGGATCCTTGCGATCGAGGCGGTAGACGTTCGCGATCGGCAGCACGGCAACGAGGAGCGCGGCGACCACGACCACCGGGGCCAGACGGCCGGCGGCCCGGGCGGGCGCAAGCACGAGGCCGAGGCCCACCAGGAGCGGCGGGACGAGGGCCAGCGCGCCGGGCAGGCCCAGGGTGTGGCCGATCGAGTAGGGCGTGTGACCGCTCCGATAGAGCGGCCACACGAGATCGTGCAGCGGGTTGCCGATGCTGTCGGGCCAGTGGGGGAAGGCCAGCGTCGAGGACAGCGCGAGGACGACCGACGCGGCAAACAAACCGAGCAGCGGCGCGAGCAGGACCGGCGTGCGCAGCGCCCGATCGAGCACGAAGGCGAGCGGCAGGACGAGAAGCGGCGTCGCGGCGGCGATGTAGCGCTGGCCCACCGTCCACCCGGTGTCCCAGAAGTGGTAGCCCGAGGCGAACCCGAGCGCGATCGCCGCAGACGCCGCCAGCGTGATCGCGAGGGCGCGCCGGGTTCGCCAGGCGAGGACCAGGCCGGCCGGGGCGAGGACGAGCGCGGGCGTCACCGTCAGAAGGCCGGTGCGCGCGCCGACCAGCGAGCCGAGCAGGCGCTCGAGCTCGGGACGCTCGAGGCCGAGCAGGCCCTTTTCGTGGCCGGCCGCGAACGCCGCCGTCGCCGCGTAGTCGTAGCCTGTGCGGAAGGGGTTGCCGAAGCAGGCCGCGTGATAGCCGAGCAGGAGCGCGAGCGGCGGCCCCGCGCCGAGCGCGAGGAACGCCCACGGGTGGTCGAGCAGGCCGCGCGCCGTCCACCTGGGCTGACGCATTCGCCAGAGCAGATAAATCCCGAGCGGAAAGCCGAAGAAGGCGGCCTGGTACTCGACGAGGACCGAGCCGGCGAGCAGCGCGCCGGCGCCGGCGGCGGCCTTGCGGCAAGCTCCCTGCTCGCCACAGACGAGCGCACCGAGCAGCAGCACCCCCGCGAGGTGGTGCGCCATGAGCTGCACCGCGTAGGGCGTGCCGCCGGAGCCGAGCGCGAACAGCGCCGTCGCCCCGAACGCGGCCGCCGGGGCGATCGAGAAGCCGCGCAGCAGCCGATACAGAAGCGGCACGGCCAGGACGGCCGGCACGATGGCGCACCACAGGCGGAGCCACCAGGTCTCAATGAACACCGGCACGGGCCGGCCCGCGTAGGCGAGGCGCAGCACGGCCTCGAACGGCGCGCCGAGGAGCGACACGCCGGGCGCCTTGTTGGCGTAGAAGTGGCCGTCCTTGACCGACAGGTCCGCGGTCGCGCCGTCCTCGGCGACGCCCCGATCGACGCGGAAGCTGCGCTCGAGGACGATCGCGCGCGAAAGGTAGATGCGCGGCAGCTCGTTGGCGTGCTTGATGCCGCGGAAGTACGGAAAGGCCCACAGGTAGCAGAGGGCCACGAGCGCGGTGAGCGCCCAGATCGTGCGCCGCTCGGCGGGGGCGATCACCATGACCAGGGCGAGCCCGTTCGCGTCACTCCGGGATCGGCTCGTCGAGCACGAGCGCGCGCGCGAAGCGACCGGGCGGCGAGCCGAACGAGAGCAGGCGATCGTGGTAGGCGCGGGGGTCGAAGCCCTTGCCCGCCCGCTTCTCGGCCGCCGCGCGCAGGTCCGCGTGCTCCTGGTAGCCGACGAAGTAGGTGCTGAGCTGCGTCGCCGTCACCAGGGCACGGCGCCACTTGCCGGCGGCCTCGCGCTCCTGCTGGAAGCCCTGCTCGGTCATGAGCTTCATCGCCTCGGCCTCGCTCAGCTTGCCGGCGTGGATGTCCTGGTCCATGAGGGCGTTCGTGACCGACCGCAGGTACCACTTGAGCTGTACCAGGCGCATGCGCGAATCGTCGGCGCGGTAGCCGGCGTCGACCATGAGGCGCTCGGCGTACACGGCCCAGCCCTCGATGAAGCTGCCGGACGCGAGCAGCGCGCGCAGCTTGGACGGGTACCGGTTGGCGTGCGCGATCTGCACGTGGTGGCCGGGCATCGCCTCGTGGATGGACAGATCATCGACCGAGACGAGGTTGTACTCGCGCAGGAACGAGCGCTTCTGGTCCGCCGTCCACGCGGCCGGCAGCGGCGCGACCGCATAGAAGGTCCGCTGCGACGGGCTCTCGAGGGGCCCGGGCGAGTCGCAGTAGGCGATCGCCACGCCCCGCTCGAACTCCGGCATCACGATGATCTCGATGGGATCGTCGGGCAGCGAAAGGAGGCGCTTCTCCCGCACGAAGTCGGTGGTACGCCGAAGCGCCTCCCGGGCCACCTCGACCAGGCGCGCGTCGTCCGGCAGGTCGCGGTAGACCACCTCGAGCGCCGCGCGGATGGCGGCCAGCCGCTCGGCCTTCGTGGGCGCCCTGGGGACGACGTGCGCCGGCTCCCAGCGCGAAAGGACCTTGCGCGACGCCTCGAGCATGTCGGCGTGCACCCGCTCGAGCTCGGCCTCGGCGCGCTTTCGGATCTCCGCGCGGCCAAGCGGCGAGTCGAGCACGAACGAAAGGCGGCGCTCCCAGAGATCGGCGCCCAGGCGGAAGTCGGCCTTCGCCGCGGGCAACAGCGTCTTTTCGAGCCACGCCTGGTGGGCCTTGACGGCCACCTCGAGCGCCGCGGCGGCCTTCTCGAGGCGCGCCCGCAGCTTCGGCGGCGCGGCCTTGAACGCCGGGCGAAGCCCGTCCGTCACGATCGACAGCGTCCCCGGGTTCTGCTGCACCGCCGTCTCGGCGTGGACCCGCGGGACGCGCGCGGGCTCGAGCGTCCTTCGTACCTGCTCGAAGAAGCGCGGCAGCTTTTCCATGCGGCTCGCCGCCGCCTCGAGGCGCCTCGGCAGGGGCGCGTAGTCGCGCGCGATGAGGCCGTAGAGCGCCCCGCCGGCGAGGTTCGTGTAGACGAGCGGGTTCCACGCCCACTCGCGCACCTCCTCGAGCTCGAACAGGCCGTGCTCGAGGTCCTTGATGAGCAGCTGGCGGTCGACCTGGTTCGCGCGGGCGAGCCCAGCCTTGGGGATCTTGCGGACGTCCGCGAGCAACGCCCGGTAGATCTTGGCGGCCTGGTCTCGCGCGGCCGGCGAGACATCGTCGAGCTCGGCGTCGAAGCGGTGGTCGCCGAGGCGCGTGGCACCGACGGGCGAGAGCGGCACGACCTCGTCGAGGTAGCGCTCGGCCAGCCTGGCGAAGGCCGCATCGGCGGGGGTCATCATATGCGTCAAGGCGAATGCAATCGCGGGGAGCACGCGCGGAGGATGCCCGCGGGGCCGGGCGCGCACAAGAGGCGCGGGCCTGGGGCGGCAGGGCGGTCGACGAGGGGCCGGCTTTCTGCTATCCCCAACCTGGTGGGCGAAGTCGATATCCGCGCTGCCATCGTGACCGTGACGGGTCTCGTGCTGTCCGTCTGCGTGCACGAGTGGGGGCATGCCTTCGTGGCCGACAAGCTTGGAGACGGCACTCCTCGCTCCCAGGGCCGCGTCACGTTGAACCAGCTGGCGCACATCGATCCGGTGGGCACCCTGCTGATCCCGGCCATGGCCGCGCTCACGGGGGGCCGGATCCCCGCGCTGGGATGGGGCAAACCGGTCTTCACGAACCCGACCCGCTACACGAGGCGCCTCACCATGCACCGGGCGAACATGCTGGTCGCGGCCGCCGGCCCGGGGATGAACCTCGTCTTCGCGTTCGTGCTCTCGTTGATCTTCGTCGCGACGATGCGCCTTTTCCCCTCGGAGACCCTCGGGGCGGGCCTCTTCAAGCTCATCCAGATGAACCTCGGCCTGATGGTCTTCAACCTCCTGCCGATCCCGCCGCTCGACGGCGGCACGGTGCTCAAGGGCTTCCTGCCGCGGCAGCACCATCACTACCTCGAGCCGCTCGAACGCTACGGGTTCATCATCCTGCTCGGCCTCCTGGTGACCGGTCTGCTCGACTACATCCTGATGCCGTTTCAGCCGCTGATCCTGGGCTGGCTGTCGCTCCTCCTGGCGCTGATCCGGTAGCGTGTCCGAGGGTTACCGCATCGAGCTGCCGGTCTTCGAGGGTCCGCTCGACCTTCTGCTGCACCTCGTCAAGAAGCACGAGCTCGAGATCCTCGACATCCCCATCTCGTTCATCACGCAGCGCTACCTCGAGCACCTCGACCTCATGCGCGCGCTCAACCTCGACATCGCGGGCGAGTTCCTGCTGATGGCGGCGACGCTCGCGTACATCAAGTCGCGCGAGCTCTTGCCGTCGCCCGAGGTGAACCCGCTCGAGGACGACAGCGGCGACCTCGAGGACGCCGCGGACCCGCGCGCGGAGCTCATCCGGCGCCTCCTCGAGTACCAGAAGTACAAGGACGCGGGGGAGCAGCTCGGCGGGCGGCCGGTGGTGGGGCGCGACACCTTCCTGCGCGGCATGCCGGTCGAGGCCGTGGCGCCGCCCGACGAGGCGCCGCTGGCGGAGGTGCCGGTCATCAAGCTGATCGAGGCCCTGTCGCGCGTGCTTTCGGGCGCGAAGATCAAGATGACGTACGACGTCGCGATCGAGCGGGTGTCGATCGCGCAGCGGATCAACGAGCTGGTCGACGTCTTCTTCGCCGAGGAGACGCGCACGTTCGAGAGCCTGTTCGATCTCGGCACCGACGACGACCCGATCCCGCTGCCCGAGGCCAAGCTGCGTGTGGTCGTCACCTTCCTGGCGATCCTGGAGATGGCGCGGCTCAAGATCCTGCGCATCCACCAGCCCACCGAGGCCGGCGGCATCTACCTGACCCGCGCCATGCACGACCTCGCGCAGGCGCGACGGTCATTCTCGGTGCAGGACGACTACTCGTAGAGGGGGTCTGCGCGAGCGGACCGCCAAACCCCGTCGAGGAGCCGACAGCCTGTCAGGAGATCACCTCCTCGGACGCCAGATTCCGCGGATTTCACGCTGGCCTCGCGTTTGCTCGGGCAGCGGGCATGTCCAGGTCCCTCGTCGCCATCCTGATCCTGCTGCCCTCGCTGGCGGCCGCGCAGCCGGCTCCCCCGGCACCACCGGAGCCACCGCCGCCACCCGTGGCGCCGCCGGCGCCCCCACCTTCGGCGCCCGCCGGGCGCGTCAAGGCCGTCAAGAACGGGTGGATCGCGATCGAGTCGCCGGTGGCGCTGCACGTCGGCGATCGGTTCGAGGTGCGCAGCCAGGAGCGGGTCACGGTCACCGATCCCATGAGCGACCAGGAGCGCGCCGAGATCGTGAGCGAGCTCCGCGGCGTGTTCGCCATCGAGCGGCTCGACGGGAGCGTCGGCCTCGGGCGGCTGCCGCGTGGCCTCATCGCCGCGGAGGGAGACGTCGTGGTCGGGACCTCGGCGCCGGTGCGGGAGACGCTGTCGGCGCCGGCGATGTGGCGCTCGATGACGCGGGTGCAGGCCATCGCCCGCCCGCTGCTCGCGATCGATCACCTCGGCGGAGGAGCGCTCAGCACGCTGTCGGTCTCGCACTACTTCCAGTCGCCGCTGCGCGCCGGCATCGAGCTTTCGCCGGTCGGTTTCCTGATCGAGCGCACCCGGCCCGAGCAGGGCTATGGCAATCAGGGGGGCGCGGGCGCGGTGGGCGAGCTGCGCGCCTTCCTGGCGTATTCGAAGGATTACTTCGAGGTCGGCCTGGGCGTTGGGCCGGAATTCGCGGCGCAGGACACGACGCGCCTGTCGCTGGCGCCCATGGTGCGGCTCGGCAGCCTCGATGGCCTGCGCCTCGTCGTGACGAATGCCTACTCGTACGAGGACCGCGACAATGACCCCAGGTTCCGCTTCGGCAGCCTCACGGTAGACATCGGCATCCCGCTCAACCACCTGCTCACGCTCGACCTGCAGGGCGGTGGCTCGAGCCGCTGGGGCTTCGGCACGCTGGCGCTCGACACCTACCTGCGCGGGACGGGCGGCCCGGGAACGCTCATCCTGCACACCGGCGTGGGAGCCGCCTCGATCAAGGACGACGGCGTGGTCTGCGACTACACGACAGGCGCGAGCGACCGCTGTCGGGGCAATGACGTCCGGGGCTGGGGCCCGACCGTCGCGATCGGCTTCGACGCGCGCTACTGACTCGCTGCCGGCTACCGGGCGTCGGGCGGAAGGTGCGGCAGGGGGCCGGGCCGGCGGCGCAGCTCGACGATGGCGCGGTGCGGCAGGGTCACGGCCGCCGGCATGGCGGTGACGCCGGACCAGCGCGAGATGGCCGCCAGCGCCTCGGTGCGGGCGGGCTCCGGCAGATCGAGGATGCCTGAGCCGTGGTTCCCGGCCGGAACCACGAGCTTGTGGTTGTCGCGCGCGGCGTCGGGCTGCGGGAAAGCGCCGGCGCTCCACGGGTCGTTCTCGCCGTAGACGAAGAGGAACCGCTCACCGCTCGCCGCCAGCCAGGTCCCGACGTCGGGCATCGCCGCCACGTCGAACGCGGGCACGGGGACGCCGGTCGGGCAATACGGCCGGGGGCCGTACTCGGCGGCGTGGCGCAGCAGATCGAGCAGGTGTGGCTCCGTGAAGCCGGGCGCGCCAAGCTGCGTGGCCGCCTGGTAGTAGTACGGGCTGAAGGCATCGACCTCGCCGTCCCCGTACTCCGCGACCCGCGCGATCATGTCGAAGCCGGCGTAGAGCTGGTCGGCGCTCGCAGTCGCTGCCGGGAGGGTCGCGCAGCCGGCGGCCGTGCCGTACTGCCAGAAGCCGAAGCGCAGCTCGATCACCGCGTGCTCGAACGCGACGTCGAGGCCGAGCTGCGCAAAGGCCGTCCCCGACGCGGTCATGCGCATCTCCATCGCGTCCCGCTGCGTGAGCAGGGCGCGCTGGAAGGCCTTGAGCTTGTCGCGGCAATCTGCGGGGCCGACCTGCTCGAGGAACGCGGTGTAGCGCTGGTCGTTGGTGCCCATGCTGTGGGGCGCGACGTACGGCACCGACGCGTGGACGTCGTCGGGGTAGAAGCGGCGGAAATAGGTGGTGGTCATGCCGCCCTTGCTGGCGCCGGTGGCCAGCCAGCGGCCGGCGTACAGGGGGTGCAGCGCGGCCGCGACGCGGTGGTGGTCGGCGGCGGCCTGGCGGATGACCAGCTTGGCCCAGTCGGCCGGCATCGGTCGGGACGGCGGGAAGAAACGGTGTTCGACGGAGATCTGGTTGGCCGCGAGGAGCTGGGTCAGCTCCTCGCGGTAGCCGAAGCGGAACAAGCCATAGCCTTCGGTCCCGAACACCATCGGCGCGCCTAGCGTGCGGTGCAGAAGGCGCATCCTCTGCCCGAACTGCGCGCCGCCCGGGGCGTCGTGGTCGACCGGCTGCTGGTAGGTGATCTCGAGCTGCCGATAGTTGCGGACGTCGCTCGTGACCTCCTGCGCGACCATCCCGGGGATGGCGTTCAGGCGCGCGAGCAGGTCGGCATCGGCAGCGTCGGCGCGCGAGGCGTCGCGGGGCCGCGCGTCGAGCGAGGGGCGCCCACCATCCCTTCGCGGGCCATCGCCACGGGCTGCGTCCGCGCCGGCATCGCCGCCGCGCGGAGCATCCGGGCGCGGGGCATCGGCGGCGGGGGGCGCGTCGGCACGCGCGGCGTCCCGGGACCCACCCTCCATGCCCGCGAGGCGGTCATCGCCGCAGGCGGCGGCTACGAGGACGAGGAGCGCGAGGTGCAGGGGATTCACGAGCCGAAGGTAGCCAAACCGCACGACGGGTGCGAGTGCTCAGGCGCACGGGCGTTCTCGCTTGCCCGCCCCGGCGCGCTGAACGATCCTGCGCCTTCGATGCATCCAGAGGATGGAGAGCCAGATCCGGCGACGCCCCAGGCGGACGCGGAGACGCCCGGCGACGTGGCCCCTGACGACTTCGATGCCGCGCCGCACACCACGCCCACCGCGCCGGTGTTGCGCGACGAAGAGACCGCATTCCTCGAGGCGACCGCAGACGCCGCGGACGCGCCAGCGGCGGTGGACGCGGACGCCGACGAGGGCGAGCTGCCGGCGGACGACCTGCCGGCGTCGCTCCCGTCGCGCATGAAGAGCATCCTCGGCAGCGTGCTGTTCGCGGCCGAGCGCCCGCTCGGGCTCAAGCGGCTCAAGGAGCTGCTCGGCGAGCGGGACGGCAAGGCCATCCGGGCCGCCCTCGACGCGCTGGGGCAGGCGCTCGAGGGCACCGGCCTCGCGCTGGTCGAGGTCGCCGAGGAGTGGCAGCTGCGCACCGACCCCGAAAACGGCGCCTGGGTGCAGCGGCAGACCGCCGCCAAGCCCGTACGCCTGTCGCGCCCGCAGCTCGAGACGCTCGCGATCATCGCCTACCGGCAACCGATCACGCGCCCCGAGATCGACGAGATCCGCGGCGTGGACAGCGCGAGCACCGTCAAGATGCTGTTCGAGCGGGGTCTTCTGCGCTCGCTCGGTCACCGCGAGGAGGTGGGCAGGCCCCAGCTCTACGGCACCACGGACGACTTCCTGCGCTTCTTCCACCTGAGGTCGCTGGCCGAGCTGCCGACGCTGCGCGAGTTCCACGAGCTGTCCGAGGACTCACGGGCCGAGGTCGATGCGCTCGCCCAGGGCGAGCTCGCCGACGAAGAGGACAACGCCATGCTGCGCGGCAAGGCCGAGTGGACCGGCGAACGCCCTGACGCGGTCGTGCTGGCGCCGGTGGATCCCCGGGAGGAAGAGGCGCTCATGGCGGAGCTCGACGAGGCCGCGGAGCGCGCCGAGCGCGTGGTAGAGACCGTGAACCCCAAGCCCGCACCCCAGGAAACGGAAGGCCCTTCGTGAGTGATTCCCCGGTTCAACTGCAAAGACTGCAGCGCTTCATGGCCCACGCGGGCATCGCCTCACGGCGGGCAGCGGAGGCGCTCATCACGGCCGGGCGAGTCAAGGTCAACGGCCGCACCGTGACCGAGCTCGGCTCCAAGGTGGACCCGGCGCGCGACGAGGTCGAGGTCGACGGCTCGCGGCTGCGCGTGGAGGACAAGGTCTACCTCATCCTGCACAAGCCTCCGGGCTACGTGACCACGCTCGAGGATCCCGAGGGACGGCCGACCATCCGCGATCTCGTGCCACCGCGCGTGCGCGAGCGCGTCTACCCGGTGGGCAGGCTCGACTTCAACACCGAGGGATTGCTCATCCTCACCAACGACGGTGACCTCACGAACGCGCTCCTGCATCCGAGCCGCAAGGTGGAGAAGGTCTACCACGCGAAGATGAAGGGCCTCGTCACCGAGGAGACCCTGGTCAAGCTGGCCGAGGGCGTCGAGCTCGACGACGGGCTGACCCAGCCGGCGCGCGCAGAGGCGCTGCAGAGCACGGGCAAGCACACCTGGGTCGAGATCGGCATCACCGAGGGGCGAAACCGTCAGGTGCACCGCATGGCCGACGCGGTCGGGCACCCCGTGCTGCGCCTTCTGCGCGTGGGCTTCGGCCCGCTGGACCTGGCGGGCCTTCGGCAGGGGCAATCGCGCGAGCTGTTGCCGTCCGAGGTGGCCGCGCTCTGGGAATCGGTGGGCCAAAAAGACGAGGGCGAGCACGCGGCCAAGGTGCTGGCGCGACGCGTATCCGTCAGCGGAGGGGGCGTCGAGCCGATCGGACAGCCGATGCGGCTGCGACCGGGGGCGCGCGTGGAGAGCTTCCGCGAGCCGCCCGCAGGGCGCGTGGCGCGGACCGGGCGCGAGGAGCCGCGGGCACACAAGGAGGCCCGGCGAGAGCGCCCCACCCGACCCGAGCGGGGCGCGCGTTCGTTCGACCGGCCCGCCCCGGCAC
>JAHFDS010000462.1 GCA_023248855.1 Myxococcales bacterium | reverse complement strand
GCCGCCCCCCGCGCCAGCCGTCTGGCCGGGACCGTCGCGCAAGGGCCCCGCGCCGGCGCTGCCGCCGACGCCCCCTTCGGGCGAGCCCGATTGCGGAGAGGCCGAGCAGCCCGCGGACGCGACCAGAGCGATGGCGAGGAGGAGACGCATCGGGGGCGATGGTAGCAGGCGGCTGGCGAGTCACGGGTGCTCCGCGAGTGCCAGCGATCACGTCGACTCTGTCCGGACCAAGCCGCGTCCTGTAGTACTGAGATTCGGAGGATGGACCACGCCTGGCCGCACGTTGGCAGCGCTGGAATCACGGTAGAATGACGCGCGAGAGCTCGTGAGCGCCGATCGCCGTCGAGGCCACCGGAGGACAGCTTGGGGATCTTGCGATTGTGGTTCGGGCTCGAGGCGCGCGTCGATCGCCGGACCTACGCGGCCAGCGGCTTCGGCCTCGTGGCGCTCAAGTACGCCATCGACGCGGCGTTCGTCTACCTCGTGGCGCATCGGATCTGGACGCCGCTGCACTACCTCAATCCGTTCTTCTCGGTGCGCAATCGGGAGCTCGGCTCGAGGAACGTCCTCGGCCTGATGGTCGTCATCGCGCTGCCGTTCCTGTGGATAGGCTTCTCGATGACCGTGCGCCGTGCGCTCGACGCGGGTCGCTCGCCGCTCCTTTCGCTCCTGTATTTCGTGCCCGGCGTCAACTACGTCCTCATGCTCGTGCTGTGCTGCTTGCCCACGCGCGAGGGTGAGCCGTGGAGGCCACAGCCGGCGACCCCGGAGGTGGACGACGCGATGCGCGCGGCGCTGCTCGGCATCGCCGCGGGGCTCGGCATCGCGGTCGCGATGACCCTTTTCAGCGTCTACGTCCTGCACGGCTACGGCAGCGCGCTCTTCCTCGGCACGCCGGTGGTGATCGGCGCGACCAGCGCCTACCTCTACAACCGCACGAAGCAGCGCTCCCTCGGCGCCTCCCTCGGCGTCGCGGTCCTGGCGATCTCGATCGCCGGCGGGTCCATCCTGGTGTTCGGGCTCGAGGGGCTGTTCTGCCTGGCGATGGCCTTTCCGATCGCCGCGGGCGGCGCGATCCTCGGCGCGCTGGTCGGCCGGATGGTCGCACGGGGCTCGGGCGCGCCGGCGCAGCTCGCGATCGTGCTCTTCGCGTTGCCGCTCCTCGCGGGCGCCGAGTCGAGGCTGCAGCCGCCAGCCGCCGGTGAGGTGCGCAGCGCGATCGAGATCGATGCGCCGCCCGAGCGCGTCTGGCCGAACGTCATCGGTTTCTCCGAGCTGCCTGCCCCCGAGGAGTGGATGTTCCGCATCGGCGTGTCCTACCCGCAGCGCGCCCGGATCGAAGGGCGGGGCGTGGGGGCGGTGCGACACTGCGAGTTCTCGACCGGGCCGTTCGTCGAGCCGATCACCACCTGGGACGAGCCGCGACGGCTGAGCTTCGACGTCACCGCACAACCGGCGCCGATGGAAGAGTGGAGCCCGTACCGGCACATCGCGCCGCCGCATCTCGACGGCTACCTGCGCTCCCGCCGCGGCGAGTTTCGGCTGATCGCGCTCGAGGATGGCAGGACGCGGCTCGAGGGCAGCACGTACTACGAGCTCGAGATGTTCCCTGCGCCCTACTGGGCCTTCTACAGCGATCACCTGATCGCGAGCATCCACGGCCGCGTCCTGCGGCACATCAAGCGTCTGTCGGAGCGCTGAGCTGACACCCTAGGCCTGAAGCACCGGCCAAGGCGGCGCCCGATCGCGCTAGAGTCTCCCGATGGCCGAGCCACTCACGCACCTGTCCGCCACCCGCATGTCGGAGCTCGTCGCCAAGGGGGAGATCTCGAGCGAGGCCCTCGTCCGCGCCCACCTCGAGCGCATCGACGTGCTCGACCGCTCGCTGCGCGCGTTCACCGAGGTCCTTCGCGCCGAGGCCCTCGAGGCCGCGCGCCGGGCGGACGCCGAGCGCAAGGCCGGCCGCGTGCGTGGTCCGCTGCACGGACTGCCGGTCTCGATCAAGGAGTGCTTCGACGTCGCCGGGCGCGGCACCACGCTGGGCCTCGAGTCCCGGCGCCGCCACGTCGCCACCGACGACGCCGCGCTCGTGGCCGCGCTGCGCGACGCGGGCGCCGTGATCCTCGGCCGCACCAACCTCTCGCAGACCATGCTGTTCCACGAATCGCGAAACCCCGTGTTCGGTCAGACCGCGAGCCCGTGGGCGCAGACCCACACCCCGGGCGGCTCCTCCGGCGGCGAGGGGGCCGCGATCGCGGCGGGCCTGTCGCCGCTCGGCCTCGGCACGGACATCGGTGGAAGCATTCGCGTACCCGCATGCTGGAGCGGCATCGCCGGCCTCAAGCCGTCGCTCGATCGCTGGCCAGCGCGCGGCATCGGCACCGTCATGCGCGGTCAGGAGGGCGTGCGCTCCTGCCCAGGGCCGATGGCGCGCTCGGCGCGCGACGTCGCGTTCCTGTTCGGCGCGCTCGACGGCAAGCTCCTCGCGGCGCGCGACGGTCGGGTCCCTCCCCTGCCCCAGGCCGACCCCCATTGCGTCGCGGTGGGCAGGCTCCGCGTCGGCTGGTTCACGGACGACGGCTTCGTCCGGCCGTCGCACGCGGTGGCGCGCGCCGTCGAGCGCGCCGCGCGCGCGCTCGGCGACCAGGGCGCGGAGGTCGTGCCCTTCTCGCCGCCCGGCCTCGGCCGTGCGGTCGAGCTCTACTTCGCGCTCCTGTCCGCCGACGGCGGCCGGACCCTGGGGGCGGCCACGCAGGGCGAGCGGCTCGACGCCGTGCTGGTCAGCATGCGCCGGCTGGTCGAGCTGTCGCCGCGGGCGCGGCACCTGCTCGCCCGCGTGCTCCGCCTGATGGGGGATCGCGAGGTCTCGCGCGTGCTCGCCGTGTCGGGCGAGAAGACCGTGGCCGAGCTGTGGAAGCTCACCGAGGAGGCGCGCGTCTATCGCGCCGCGCTGTCCGACGCCATCGACCGGGCCCGCCTCGACGTCATCGTCTGTCCCGCCCACGCCAACCCCGCGCTGCCGCACGGCCTGTCGAAGGACTACGCCATCGCCGGCAGCGGCTCGATGCTGTGGAACCTCGTGCAATTCCCGGCCGGCGTCGTCCCGGTGACGCGCGTGCGCAGCGAGGAGACCTCGCGGCCGGGAGCGCGCGGCCGGCTCGAGAAGCGCGCCGCAGAGGTGGACCACCGCTCGGCGGGTCTGCCCGTAGGCGTCCAGGTGGTGGCCCGGCCGTGGCGCGAGGACCTCGTGCTCGCCGCGATGATCGCCATCGAGGACGCGGCGCGCAAGGACGCGGACTTCCCGGCCACGCCGGTCGAGCCTCGCTGAGAAACGCGCTGCCGCGCGCGACCCCTCCGCCTGCTACGCTGGCGCCGCATGGCCAATCCAGGATTCCCGGTCACCATCGCCGTCCCCCGCGACGACGGCACCGTCGAGCACGTGCGCGTGGGCACGGCGTTCAAGCAGGCCGACGGCTTCTCGCTCCAGCTCGGCGAGCTCGCCATCGGGCCGACGGCCGATCCCGCGCAGCGCGCGGCGGCGCGGCCCGGGCCGGCTGGCGCCGGGGGCGGCATGGTCTTCCCGCCGTACGGGCGCAGCAAGGGCGCCCCGATCGCGGGCGCGTCGATGCAGGACCTCGAGTACTACGCCTCGGGCGCACGGCGCACGCTCGACGATCCCGCGAAGTCGCGCTGGCACGACAAGGAGCGCCAGCTCCTCGCGGCCATCGAGGCCGAGATCGCGCGCCAGCGCGGCGACGTTCCGCCGCCTGACGATGACGGCTCCCCGCCGCAGGGCGACGACGACATCCCGTTCTGATCATCGGCAAGAGGCCGGGAACTTTTCGCGCCCTCGATCGTGATCGTCTGCGGATGCCAGCTCACCGCGCGGTCCTCGTTTGCCTCCTCGCGCTGGCCTGTGCGCCCGCGCCGGCTCGGCGCGCAGCCACCTCCCGCCGGCCCCCGGCCCGGCCGGCCGCGCCCCTTCCAGCTCGCCCCGCGCCACCCTTGCCTCTGCCCTGGCCGGTGGCGGTCCGGCTGCTCGTCCGTACAGCCTCGGGGGAGCTCGAACCGGCCGGGGTCTTGCCCGCCGGTGACGCGACGACGCCGTTGCCAGCCGGAGAGGTCTGGGTCGAGCCCGGGCCGCCCCTGCCCCCAAAGGCCACGAGCGCGCTCGGCGACAAGCTGCGCGAGGTGCGGCCGGCAGGGCTGTCGCTGCGCGGCCACGAGGAGGTCGACTCGACGCTGCTCGCGCGCCTGGGGGCGCAGCCGTCGCTGCAGGCGCTCGACCTCGCCGAGACCGCCACCTCCGAGCTGACCATCGTCGAGGGCGCGCCCGCGCTGCGCGCCCTGCACCTCGACGCGACCCGCGTGCGCGACGCCGACCTGGCGCTCCTTTCGCACGCGGAGCTCGAGACCCTCACGCTGGCCGACACGCGCATCGGCGACACCGGCCTCGCCCACCTGCCGCCCACGCTGCGCGAGCTGGTCCTCGAGCGCACGCGCGTCACCGACGCCGGCCTCTCCGCGC
This sequence comes from Myxococcales bacterium, assembly GCA_023248855.1. GTDB lineage: Bacteria > Myxococcota_A > Polyangia > JAHFDS01 > JAHFDS01 > JAHFDS01. The sequence goes on along the minus strand of JAHFDS010000462.1, from coordinate 1,299 downwards.
TCGCGCGCCTCGGGGCGCTGTCGCTGCTGGCGCTGTCACAGACGGCCATCACCGACGCGGGGGCGCCTCTGCTCGCGCGCCTGCCCACGCTGCGCCGGCTCTACCTCTCGGGCACGCGCCTCGGCGACGCGGGTCTGGCGGCACTGGCGCCTCTCTCCGGGCTGTCGGTGCTGCACCTCGGCGACACCACCCTCGCGCGCGCCGAGGCTCTGTCCGCGTTCCCGGCGCTCGAGGAGCTGGTGCTCTGGCGCACGCCGCTGGGCGATCGCGCCATCCGCACGCTGCTCGAGCTGCACCTTCTGCGCACGCTCGATCTCGGCGAGACCCGGGTCCGCGCCGCCGCCGCGCGCCTGGCCGAGCTCCCGGCGCTGCGCACACTCGACCTCTCGCGCACCGCGGTCGGCGATCGCGTGGCCATCGCCCTGGCGGGCGCCCCCGCGCTCGAGCGGCTCGCGCTCGGCTACAGCCGCGTCACCGACGCCGGGGCGTCCAGGCTGGCGCGTCTTTCGCGCCTGCGCTCGCTCGAGCTGTCAGGCACGCGCGTCGGTGACGTGACGGTGCGCGCGCTCGCCGAGCTGCGGCTCGAACGGCTCGAGCTCGCGGACACGCGTGTCACAGGCGAGTCCGCGGCGCCGCTCGCGCGGATGACGTCCCTGCGCGTGCTGGAGCTCGGCCGCGTGCCCCTCGGGGACGGCGGCGCCCGTGCGCTCGGCGCGCTCGAGGGCCTGGTCGAGCTCGGCGTCGCCGGCACCGGGACCAGCGACGAGGGGCTCGTGGTGCTGGCGCGGCTGCCTTCGCTGGTGCGCCTCGACGTCGGGCACACGGCCGCCGCCGGGGGCACGCGGGCCCTCCTGGCCGCCCACGGGACCCTGCGTGCGGTGCGGCTCGCGGGCACGCCGCTCGACGACGCCGGCGTGGTCGCGCTCGCGGGCACACCGCTCGGCGCGCACGTGGAGTCGCTCGACCTGGCCGACACCTGCGTCGGCGACGCCGCGGTCCGCACCGTCGCGACGCTACCCGCCCTGCGGGTCCTCGTGCTGTCCCGCACGCGCGCCACCGAGCCTGGCCTCTTGGCCCTCGACGCTGCGCGAAGGCTGTGCTCGCTCGACCTCGCGGGCCTGCGCCTCTCGCTCGGGGGGCGGCGCCGGCTCGAGCGCGGCGGCCGCGTGGAGGTCACGGTGGGCGAGGACCCGTCAGCGCCTCGATGACCCGGCGAGTGGCCGGCAGGTTCAGGGGCCGCCCCGGCCGTCCGGGGGCATCCCCGTGCCTCCGAGGCCGCTGGCGTCCGTGCCTCCACCT
>JAHFDS010000079.1 GCA_023248855.1 Myxococcales bacterium | reverse complement strand
CCCGCGCACGCCTGGCGCTGCGCGCGCGTACGCTCGGCGCCGACCTCGCCGCGCTGACCGCGGGCACCCTGGAAGCGCACGTGCACTGGATCGAGCGGCGCGCCCGCACCCTGGCGCTTGGCGCCTCGCCGGTCGAGGTCGGCGCCATCGTCGGGCCCGCGCTCGCGTCGGCCGGCGCGGCGGTGGTGCTCACGAGCGCCACGCTGGCGACGAGCGGCCGCTCGGGTGGCCTCGGCTTTCTGCGTGAGCGCCTGGGGCTTGCCGCCGAGGCCGCGGAGGCGATCCTGCCGTCCCCGTTCGACTTCACCACGCAGGCGCTGACGTATCTGCCCATGCAGATGCCAGACCCCGGCGACCCCACCTTCCCCGAGGCCGTCGCGGCCGAGGTGCGCGCGCTGGCGATGCGCTCTGGCGGCGGGGCTTTCGTCCTCTTCACGACGCACAGGAACCTCGAGGCGGTGGCGCGCCGGCTCGAGGGCCTGCCGTTTCCGCGGCTGATGCAGGGAGATCTGCCGGCGGCGGCGCTGCTCGGCGCGTTTCGCGCGCGGCGCGACGCGGTCCTGCTGGCCACCGCCGGCTTCTGGGAGGGCGTGGACGTGCCCGGCCAGGCCCTTCGCCTGGTCGTGATCGACAAGCTGCCCTTTTCGCCGCCCGACGATCCGCTCGAGAGCGCGCGTGCGGCCGCCCTGCGTGCCCGCGGCCAGGAGCCCTTCCGCGCGCTCGCGCTGCCCCGCGCCATCTTGCACCTCAAGCAGGGCTACGGGCGCCTCGTGCGAAGCGAGTCCGACCGCGGCGTGGTGGCGCTGCTCGATCCGAGGCTTTGCAGCCGTCCCTACGGCAAGGCGTTCCTCGATGCCTTGCCGCCCGCACCGCGCACCCGCTCGCTCGACGACGTCGCCCGCTTCTTCGCAGCCGACACCTGACCGCTACAGCTTCACCTGCCTGGCCACCGCCCAGCGGCCGGCCCGCCGCTCGAGGTGGATGCGCAGGCTGGTCTTTCGGTCCGCGGGCAGGACCACGCGCGTCGTGACGTGAAGGCCGAGCTCCGGGTTCGACAGCGTCAGGGTGCGCTTGCCCGACGGCACGCGCGCGTCCCGCAGCGGCGTCGGGCCGAGGCTCCGGCCATCGACGGCGACGCGCGTCCACGGCTGCGTCGCCACCGACAGGCTCGCCGCTCGTGCGCGGCGCTCTGCTCGCCGCGGCGCCGGAGGGTCGGTCTCGGCCGGCTCGCCGGTGGGCTCGACCGGCGTGGGCTCGGGCACTGGCTCGGGCGGCGGCGTGCGCTGTGACGGCAACAGCTCGACCACCTCCGGCCCCGGCAGCCGCGGGGTCGATGGGGTCTGCTCCGCGCCGCGCAGCACCACGGCCAGGGCGGCGATCCCCGCGAGCGCGACGCCCGCCCCGATCGAGAGGACGACCACGCGCCTTGGCATCCGTCGCACCCGCACCGGCGTCGCCGGCAGGTCGGCCACCTCGATCACGCGCGCGGCCTCGACCACGGCCATGAGCTCTCGGGCCGCCTGGGCCCCGAGCCGCCCCTGCCCCGGCCGCAGCGACGCGGTCGGCTCCATGGGCAGCGGCCGTCCGGCGCGGGTGAGGCCGGGCGCGCTCGACGGGCGCTCGCGTGCCATCCCGTCCACCACCGTCCCCACCTCGGGCAGCGCCTGCTTGGCCTCGCTGACGGAGTACGGCAGGACGGCCGTCCGCGTCTGGTCGACCACCGTGCGGGCCCGCAGCGACTCGCCGAACAGCTCACCCATGAAGGCCTGCAGCGCCGCCGCCGTCGGCAGGCCCCCCTGATCGGCCAGCGCCTCGACGAGGTCCTTCTGCAGCGCCCGCGCGTCGGTGTAGCGGTCCGATCGCCGCCGCGACAGCGCCCGCTCGACCGCGCGCTCGAGCCGGGGCGAGGCGCCCGGCGCGAAGTGCCGGAGCGGCGGGATCGGATCCTCCAGCACCGCGCGCATGACGGCCTCGTCGTCGGCTCTCGCAAAGAGGCGCCGCGACGCGATGAGCTCGTAAAGGACGATGCCGAGCGCGAACAGATCGGTGGTGCCATCGAGCGGGTCGCCCGTGATCTGCTCGGGCGCCATGTAGGACGCCTTGCCGCGGAGCTCGAGCGCCTCGGCGCCGCCGGAACCGGGCGCCATCGCGCGCGCGATGCCGAAGTCCACGAGCTTCACCGTGCCGTCGTACGAGACCAGGATGTTCTGCGGGCTGATGTCGCAGTGGACGACGCGCATCGCGCGCCCGAGCGGGTCCTTCATCTCGTGCGCGTAGTAGAGCCCTTCGCACACGTCGCTCGCGATCTTGAGCGCGAGCGGCAGGGGCATCGCCTTGCCGAGCTGCAGCGCCCGCCGCTGCAGCGTGCCGAGGTTCTCCCCCGACACGAACTCCATCGCCAGGTAGTACGAGCCGCCCTCGATGCCGAGGTCGTAGATCTGCGCGATGTTCGGGTGCGAGAGGCGCGCCGCGAGCCGGGCTTCCTCGAGGAACAACGCCACAAAGCGCGGGTCGTCGCTCTTGGACGGCAGGATGCGCTTGATCGCGCACAGCTTCTCGAAGCCCTCGAGGCCCTTCTGACGCGCGAGGAACAGCTCCGCCATCCCGCCGGCGGCGATCCGCTGCAGGAGCGCGTAACGGCCGAACGGGACTTCGAGCGGCATTCGCGGGACGTGGTCGCTGCGAAAAGTATACTCGGGGCCTGGTGACCCGCCTCGTCCTCGGCCTGCTCGTGCTGCTCCGCGCCCCGCCGGTGTCCGCGAATCCTGCCGAGGACGCGCAGAAGATGGCGGTCCTGGTGCGTGATCTGCGCTACGAGGAGGCCGTCTCGCGGGGCCTTTCGGCGCTGCGGGCCTTCCACGCCGGCTTTCAGGCGGCGCGCCCGCTGGCGCCGGTCTACCGCGAGCTCGCAGTCGCGTACTACCTGCTCGGCGACGAGCCCCGGGCCGGTCGCGCCTTCGCGAGCGCGCTCTCGCTCGACGCCGACGTCAGGATCCCGTCCGAGCATGGTCCCAAGGCCCGTGGCTTCTTCGACGACCGGAAGCGTGCCTTCTTCCAGGTCGCCCTCGATCACACGCCGCCCGCGCGGGTCGCGGCCGGGCAGCCGCTCGAGCTCGTGGCGCGCATCGCGGGGGTTGGCGCGCGCGCCGACCGCGTGGTCGCGCAGGTCCGCCTGTCCGAGGAGCAGACGTATCTGCCGATCCGAATGAATCGCGAGGGCGACCGATTCGTCGGCCGGGTGGCCACGCCGGCCGCCTTCGAGCCCGGCGCCGCGATCGAGTACGTGCTCGAGGCGCGCGCCGGGGACATCCCGCTCGCCACCTTTGGCACCGAGGCCGCTCCGGAGCGTGTGCCGCTGTACGCGCCGGCGACGAGCCTCGTCGTCCCACCGCCACCGCTGCCGCCGCCACCACCTCCTCCTCCGGCCACCGCGTCGCGCACCTGGCTGTGGGCGGGCCTCGCCGTCCTCGCCGCCGGCGTGGTCACCGGGATCGTGGTCGCCGCGCGTGGCTCCGAGGCCCGCGGCCCGGGCATGATGCCGCCGGGGCCGGGCGGTCTCGACGTCTGCGTCCGCTTCGACGACAGGCCGTGCCGATGACCTCGCGTCAGAGGTCCGTGATAGGAACCCACCCACCCCCTGGCGGGGGGGGCTGTGTGCGCGCGGCTCCCTGGCCGCTGCTCGGCCTGCTCGGCCTTGTCGCCAGCTGGCTCTCCTGCGACGCGGGCCTCGGCGCGCCGTCCGCGCGCCTGGCCCTGTCGCTTCGCCCGCCCGCGGGCGTCCCCTCGGCGGACCTCCAGTCGGTGCGCCTGTCCGTCTTCTCGGGCACGCGCGGCGACGGGTCCGCCCTCGGCTGCTCGGACTTCCTCGAGCATGGGCAATCCCCCATCGGGCTCCTGCGCGAGGTCGAGCAGACCCGCGCGCCCGGCGAAACCTTCGCGATCGAGCTGCAGCCCGGCCCCAAGGTGGTCTACGTGGAGGCTTTCCCGAGCGCGGTCGGCGCGGGCGAGGTGCGCGCGGTCGGATGTGGCCAGACGACGGTGGCGCCAGGCACCCGCGCACCCGTGACGGTGGACATGCTGCGTGCGGTGGATGGCGATCAAGACGGCGCGGCCGGGCTCATCGATCTCGGCGGTGGCCAGGTCTTCCAGGGCCCCGACTGCGACGACCTCGACCCCCAGGTCCACCCTGGCGCGCCCGAGCCTTGCGGCGGTCCCAAGGACCTCGACTGCGACAAGCGCGCGCCGCTCGCCTGCGGCGGGTGAGGCTCTCGACGGGCGCCGGCGATCAGCCGCCCTTGGCCGGGATGTTGTGCTTCTTGAGCAGCTGCGCCAGGTGGTTCCGATCGAGCCCCGCCTCGCGCGCCGCCTGCGACACGTTGCCCTTGGACCGCTTCATCAGATCGACCAGGTAGTCCCGCTCGAACTGGTCGACGATGCGCCCCTTGGCCTCCTTGAAGCGCTCGAGCGAGAGGTCGTCCACCTCCTCGCCGCCCGCCGAGGCCGGGCTGCTGGTCGGCACCCGGTGGGTGCGCGCTGCCGCGAGGATCCCGCACTCGTCGAGCGCGTTCTGCCAGCCGAAGGCCTTGGCGCGGTCCACGACGTTGCGCAGCTCGCGCACGTTGCCCGGCCAGGTGTAGCGCTCGAGCACGGCCATCGCGTCGGGCGTGGGCTTCTTGGGCGAGCCGCCCAGGAAGTGCTCGACCAGGAGCTCGAGATCCTCGGGGCGCTCGCGCAGCGGCGGGACCACGAGGCGCACCACCGCGAGCCGGTAGTAGAGGTCAGCGCGGAACCGCCCGGCCTTGACCTCGTCGCGCAGGTTGCGGTTCGTGGCCGCGACGATGCGCACGTCGACCTTGTGCGTCTCGTCGCCGCCGACGCGCCGCACCTGCCGGTTCTCGAGCACCCGCAGGAGCTTCGGCTGCAGCTCGAGCGTGAGCTCGCCGATCTCGTCGAGAAACAGCGTGCCTGCGCTCGCGCACTCGAAGGCGCCGCGGCGCGTGCTGGTGGCGCCCGTGAACGCGCCCTTGACGTGCCCGAACAGCTCCGACTCGATGAGGTTGCCCGGCGTGGCGCCGCCGTCGAAGATCTGCAGCGGCCCCGCGCGGCGTGTGCTGCGCTTGTGGATCGCCTCGGCGATGACCTCCTTGCCGGTGCCGGTCTCGCCCTCGATCAGCACGGTCGCCTCGGTCGGCGCGACGCGCGAGACGAGCTCGAAGATCTCGCGCATGCGCTGGCTGCAGCCGATCAGGCCCTCGAGCCGGTTCGCCGACGCCGCGCGCAGCGCGACCTGCTCGTCGGCCGCCACCACCTGCAGCTCGGTTTGCCCCACCCGGAACGACGAGCCCGCCGGGATGAAGATCTCCTTGATGCGCGCGCCCTCGAAGAACGTGCCGTTGGTCGAGCCCAGATCGCGCAGGAAGATGCCCTCCTCCTTGAGCTGCAGCTCGACGTGCCGGCGCGACGCGGTCTTGTCCGGGATGCTGAGGTCGTTGTCGGGGGCGCTGCCGATCCAGATCGATCGATCCCCGAGCTCGCAGCTCTGGCCCTTGGCCTCGCCGGAGACCACCCTGATCCGGCACCGGCGCACCCACAGCCGGTCCTGATCGTCCGTGTAGAGCAGCGTACGTGTGGCGGTGTTGTCGGGCTTCACCACGTCTCCTCGGTGCGTACGACGGAAGTGGCCGCGAGCCGCCTTAGCAGCGTGGCGGCTTGCCGGCCCAGCGCCGGGTGCTCGATGTTCGGGTCGATCTCGACCAGCGGGACCAGCGCGAACGCGCGCTGGTGGAGCTTGCCGTGCGGCACCACGAGGCGTCGCTCCGCGATCACCTCGTCGCCGTAGAGCAGGATGTCGAGGTCGATCGGCCGCGGCTCGTCGCGCACCTCGCTGCGCTGCCGTCCCAGCGTGGCTTCGATGGCCAGGCACTGCTCGAGCAGCGCCAGCGGGGCGAGCTGCGTCTCGAGCTCGAGGACGGCGTTGAGGTAGCGCCCCTGCGGCGGCCCGCCCACCGGGGTGGTCTCGTAGATCGACGAGCGCCTGCGCACCCGCGTGCGAGGCGCCGCGTCCAGCGCGACCGCCGCCTTGCGCAGCTGCCCCACCCGATCACCGAGGTTCGCACCGAGGCCCACGTACGCGAGCGCAGCGCGCATGGGCCTCGCGGCCGGGGCAGACATGCCCGAACTATAGCCCGCCGAACGCCTCCGCGAGCAGTGCGCGCTGCTCTTCGACGTGCTGGCGGTGCGATCCGGTGGCCGGGCTCGCGCTCTCTTTCCGCGTCACCCCGAGCACCGGCCCCTGCTGGAACAGCCGCCGGAGCCGGGGCGCGACGAAGCTCCAGGGGCCTTGGTTTCGCGGCTCGTCCTGCACCCACACGAGCTCGGTGGCCTGCGGGAAGGCCCCGAGCGCCCGGGTCAGCTCCTCGGCCGGCCACGGGTAGAGCTGCTCGATCCGCAGGATCGCCGTCCGCTGGTCCTGCCGCTTCTGCCGCGCAGCCACGAGGTCGTAGTAGACGCGCCCCGAGCACAGGACGATCCGCTTGACGTCTCCCGCCGCGAGCCCCGCCTGATCGCCGATCACCTTGGAAAAGCACCCGCTCGTGAGCTCCGACAGGTCGCTCGCCGCCTCGGGCAGACGCAAGAGGCTCTTCGGGGTCAGCACCACGAGCGGCTTGCGCCACGGGCGCACCACCTGGCGGCGCAGGAGGTGAAAGATCTGCGCCGGCGTGGACGGCTGGCAGACCTGCCAGTTGTCCTCCGCGCACAGCTTCAAGAACCGCTCGGGGCGCGCGCTCGAATGCTCGGGCCCCTGGCCCTCGTAGCCGTGCGGCAGGAGCAGCGTCAGGCCACAGATGCGGCGCCACTTCTCCTCGGAGGACGCGAGGAACTGGTCGATGATCACCTGCGCACCGTTGGCGAAGTCGCCGAACTGCGCCTCCCAGATGACGAGCGCATCCGGGTAGTCGAGCGAGTACCCGAACTCGAAGCCGAGGCACCCGGCCTCGGACAGCGGCGAGTCGTAGATCAAGAACTCCGCCTGCCCCGGCCGGATGTTCTTGAGCGGCACGTACTCGCGCCCGTCGTCCTGGTCCACGAGGATCGCGTGGCGCTGGGAGAACGTACCGCGACCCGAATCCTGCCCCGAAAGGCGCACCAGGGTCCCCTCCCAGAGCAGCGAACCGAAGGCGAGCAGCTCACCCATGGCCCAGTCGAGCGGCCGCTTGCCGGTGCCCATCTCCTCCCGCTGCTGCAAGAGGCGCAGGATCTTGCCGTGGGCGTGGAAGCCCTCGGGAACGCTGGTCGCCCGGCGCGTGATCTCCTCGAGCCGCTCGCGCGGCACGCCGGTCTCGACGTCCGGCACGGCGGTGTCGGGGCCACCCTTGTAGGGCCCCCAGACGCCGCCATGTGCCTCGATCGGCGGGCGCAGCTCGGCCGCCTTGGCGATCTCGAGCTCGCGCTCGTACTGCGCCGCGATGCGTGCCCGCAGCTCGGCGAGGTGCTCGCTCGTGATCACGCCTTTTTCGACCAGGTACTGGCCGTAGATCTCGGGGATGTGCTTCTTCTGCTGGATGATCCGGTACATCACGGGCTGCGTGAAGCCCGGCTCGTCCATCTCGTTGTGACCGAAGCGGCGGTAGCAGTACATGTCCACCACCACGTCGGTGTGGAAGCGCGCCCGGTACTCCATCGCGATCTGCATGACCGCGGCGCAGGCGTCCGGGTCCTCGCCGTTGACGTGGAAGATCGGCACCTGGATCATCTTCGCGATGTCGGTGCAGTAGGTCGTCGAGCGCGACTCGTGTGGCGTGGCGGTGAAGCCGATCTGGTTGTTGACCACGAAGTGCAGGGTGCCGCCGGTGCGGTATCCGTGGATCTCGGACAGGTTCAGCGTCTCGGCAACCAGGCCCTGGCCGGCGAACGCGGCGTCTCCGTGGATGAGGATGCCGAGCACCTGGGCGTGCTCCCAGTCGCGGAACCGGCGTTGCTTGGCGCGCACGCGGCCGATCACCACGGGGTTGACGGCCTCGAGGTGGCTCGGGTTGAACGCCAGCGACACGTGGATGCGTCGGCCGGCCCGATCGACCCGGTCGGTCGAGTAGCCGAGGTGGTACTTGACGTCGCCGCCCGCCATCGACGCGCCCGAGGGGATGTCCTCGAACTCCATGAAGACATCCCGCGCCTTCTTCTGCATGACGTGCGTGAGCACGGTCAGGCGGCCGCGGTGCGCCATGCCGATGACGGCCTCGATGCACCCCAGCCGGCACGCGTGCTCGAGCGCCAGGTTGAGCATCGGGATCGTGGTCTCCGCGCCCTCGAGCGAGAAGCGCTTGGTGCCCGGGTACTTGCGGTGGACGAACTGCTCGAATTCCTCCGCGCCCACGAGATCGGACAGGACGCCGATCTTGGTCTCGCGCTCGAGCCCGCGGTAGGCGGCGCGGGTCTCCATCTGCTCCTGCAGGAACTCCCGGCGCTCGGCGTCACGGATGTGCATGAACTCGACGCCGATGGAGCCGCAATAGGCTTCGCGGCAGCGGGCCACCACCTCGCCGAGCGGCGCCTGCTCGAGGCCGACGAAGCCGCCCGCTTGCACCACGGTGCCGAGGTCGGCCTTGGAAAAGCCGTAGGTCTCGGGCATGAACTCGGGGAACGTCGGCCGCTCGAGCAGCCCCAGTGGATCGACCTCGGCGGCGAGGTGACCGCGCACGCGGTAGGCGTTGACGAGGTTCCACGCAGCCGCTGCGCGCGCGGTGACCAGCGCGTCGCTCGGCGCCGCGGAAGGCGTGCTGAGCGCGAGGGGCGATCGGGCGCCGTGGCCATTCGTGACCGGCAGGGTGCCGTCGGCAAACAGGCGTCGCCACGCGGGATCCAGTGACATGGGATCCACCTCGTAGCGCGCGTACATCTCGTCGACGAGTTGGAGGTTCTGGGCCAGGACGAGCAGATCGTTCGACATGTTCCTGAAGTCTCAACCTTGGTGCTGGCGGTGGCCCGCCGTGGGTGCAGCCAGGGTACTGCGGGATTGCGAAGATTCAAGCGAACGCAAAGGCCGCTGCGCGACGTGTAGGAGCGAGCACCACCTGGTACGAGGGGCCTTGGGGGTGCTCTTGCCGCTCCCCCCTCGATTCGAGTCCGGCGGTGTGGCGCGCCGCCGCAGCGGTCAGTTTTTCCTGACCACGTGGCTAGCCATCTCGCCATGGGGGGTGGCCGCGTGGCGTGGCGGACCCGCCGAAATCGGCTCCAAACGGATGCCAGCACACCAAAGCACGGCGCGGATCTCGTGACGCTGTACGAAACAGGTCCGGCACGAAGGTTGAAAAGACCGATTGACAAGAATCAAGAGCGACCGGCTGGGCCGCTCGCAAGAGAAGAACGATGAAGGCCATCAAGCTCGGCAAGCTCAACGCAGCTCCTCACGAACACGTGGCTCCGGCCAGTGCGGAGCGCTCCTCGCTCGAGCCGCGTGGCGACGCGCTGGAAGGCACTCGGCGCTCGGTTGCAGAGCGTGTCCGCGCCGCCGTGATTCGAGCGGCCGTCCGAAAAAGCTGAACTCCGGTCGCGGGGTTCCCGTCCCCCCCCTCCCTCCCGGGGACCCCGCGACCTCCTTCTTGCTCCATTCAGCCAGCGCCCTCTCACTACAGGCCGACCCGCTCGAACCAGTGCTCGGTCGTGTCCGAGAAGAAGCTCCGCCCGCGGCGCGCGTCGAAACGGATAGGTCACCACCGTAGCTCACTCAGGCATTGGACCAGCCCGGATGAGTCCCATGTCGCCATCGCATGCCGCGCGCGCAGAAGGAACGCGACGACCTCCGCGCGACGGAGCTGGAAGAGGACGCCGGCCGCCGTGAACGCGAGGCCGAGCGCGGTGAGGAGGGTCCAACCCACCACGGGGCGCTGGATGCCCTGGTAGGTCAGGTTTGAGATGACGTCGAGCATCAATACCGCGCTGCCGAGGACGAACAGATCGCGCACGGCCAGCACGAACCCGAGCACGATGCCGCAGAGGGCGAGACCGCCGAGCACGAGCGCGTGACCGCCGCCCGCAAAGGAGAGCACCTCGACCAGGCCCGTCAGATAGACCAGCAGCGCGCCCACCGTGCGCAGGCCCCGACGCGCCCCGGCGCTCAGCCGACCTCGGTGGACCTGCGCGAAGATGACGAGCGTCAGCCCCACCGAGATGGCGTAGCAGAGCGGATCGTGGCGGCCCGTGTGCAGCCAGAAGAGGCACACCGCCAGATTGAACGACACCGCAGCGGCGATGCCCGTCCAGCCGCTCGTCAGGCGCGGTGAAGAGAGCGAGTAGAGCGCGCCAATCGCGGCCGTAACGCCGATCTGACCGACGGTGCCGGCCGGCTCGCGGCCCATCAGCGCCGGGAGCGCCGCGAGCGCTGCTCCCACGAGCGGCAACAGGAGCATGAGGGTCACGGCCGTGGCCGGTGCGATGGCGCCGAGCACCAGCGACGCACGCCAGCCTCGGCGGCGCGCGAGGTGATCGAGCCCCTGCCAGCCGAGCGCGGCGAGGGACCACGCGGCGATGCTCTCGGGGGCCATCGCTCCGAGGACGAGCGCGGTCGCCGCGGCACCGAGCAGCCAGTCGAGCCTTCCGCGACGTAGCCACAGGAGCGCTGCCGCCGTGACGGCCAGCGTCCCGGCGACGCGTGCGGGCGACGGGTCAGCGAGCGCACGGGCACGCGGCTCGACGAGCGCGAGCACGCAGGGCAACACGAGGGTCCACGCGCAGAGGCGGGCCCAGGTCCGCGCGGGCGACGCAAGCGCTTCTGCGCCGAAGCGTCGAACGACCCAGGCGACACCGCAGAGCGCATTGGCCACCGCGAGGAGCGCGAGGGGCGACCAGGTCGGGCCCGCGATGCCGAGGTAGAGCGCGCCGCCCGCGAGCACCACGACCGGATGCGCCGTCAGGCCCGGGTAGCGTCGCCACCGCACGAACGCCACGCCCGCGCCGATGGCGAGCGGAGCGGGATCCCACGCGCCCGGCCCGATTGACGCCACGATCGCGGCGCAGAGGAGCAGGATGGACTGCTCGGACGCGGCGACGGCTGGTGGGTGGCCGCGGCGGCGCTCGAGGAAGCGGCCCGCGAGCGCGCAGCCGAGTGCGAGGAGCGACAGGTCGAGGGCATGCACCCCCGCGCCACCGAGCCGGCGGGCGTCGATGGCGAAGAGGACGAGCGCGCCCGCCGCCACGTGGCCGAGCAAGCGTGGCATCCAGCGCGGTGCGCCCTCGAGCGGCCACGCGCAGGCCAGCCAGGCGAAGAGCGCGAGGACGGCCTCCGTCCCAAGGCGCAGCGGAGTCGGTCCGACCTGGGCGGCCGAGACGCCGACCGCTGCGGCGGCACCGATCGCGCCGAGCCCTCCGCAGAATGCGAGCGGACCGGTGAAGAGGACGACGCCGGGCGCACCGGGCAGGCTGTATCGCCCGAGCACCGCCACGGGCGTGCCCGCGCGACCGAGCCAGCCGCGCACGAACGTCGAGCGCATCAGGGTCCAACCGAGGCCCAGCGATCCGATCGCGGCGGCGGCGACGCCGACGGGCCCAGCCGTGCCGCCGAGCGCGACGGCATGACCGAGGAGCACCAGGCTTCCGGCCGCGACGAGCGCGTGCAAGCGCGAGCGGTGCGTGACGGCTGCGAGTGACGCGGCGGCGAGCGTCGTCAACGCGCGACGGACGAGAAGGTGCGGCTCGACGTGCCCCGCGTGCGCGACAAAGGACCAGCCTATCCGCAGCAGGCCCAGCGGCGCGGCGAGAGCCGCGAGGTCGAGCATCGGCTCCGAGAACAGTTGCCGGAGCTCGCCGAGCCTCCTGCGCGCGCGCACGAGGCAAGCCAGCGCCACCAGCGCACCGCCAGTGCCCACGAGCCAGCCCTCCGCCAGACGCTCGCAGCCAGCCGCCAGGCCGTCGAGCGTGCACGCCGCCGCAGGCCCGATCGCGCGAGGGACCGCGTGCACCGACAGGAGCAGGCAAGCGAGCGCCGCGTACGCCTGCCACCGCCGACGATCGCGGAGCGTCAGGAGCGCGGTGGCGATGACGAGCGGCTCGAGCGGGGAGAGCGCGGCTGCGCTCGGGGCCACGGCGAAGACGTCGCGGAGCAGGACGACCTCCGCGATCTGTCCCGCGATCCCGGCCAGCGCAAGCGCGTAGGCGTCGCGGCCGAGGCTCGCGATGGCGCCGTCAGGGCGATGGCGGGCCAGCCCATCGAGGACGAGCAGGGCGACCGCGAGAGCGCCGGGCAGGAGGCGAAGGGCTGCCGGCGCCGACAGCACGATGGCCGCCGCGCCGAGGAGTGAGAGCAGGCTGGTCAGCCACAGCAAGCGGCTCGAGCGCGCACGTGCGACTGCGCCAGCGGCCGCGGCGACGGCGAGCCAGGCGATTGCTGACTCCGGAGGGGGCGCGCCAGTGAGCACGCCGAAGGACGCCGCGCCGAGCGCCCCGCCGACAACCGGCAGCGCCACGCCCGAGAGGGCACAAGCGAGCGCCGGCCGCCCCAGCCAGGCGGCGACCCCCATCGCGCACGCGCTGCCCGACGCCGCGAGTGCGAGCGCCAGGGCATCACCGCCGAGCGCACGCGTCGCCACCACGATCGCGGCCGCAGCCAGGAGCATCGCCGCCCCGAGAGCTGGGGCACGGCCCGCGCGGCGCCACGCGATCGCGAGCGTGGCAGATCCCGCGGGCAGCACGACGAGGGCAGGCAGCCACGAGCCCTCTCCCAGGACGAGTGGCCTGCCGAGCGCGACCGCCGCTGCCATCGCGACGATGCCCAGCGTCCACACGGCGCACGGCCGCGCGAATTCGGGTGCGCCAGTCGCACCCCAGTGCCGATCGAGCCACGCGCCGGCGGGGACGAGCGGCAGCGCAAACAGCCCCGCGAAGGCGCGCCAGTGCTCCAATGGGGGCCATCGCCGAGCGTCCCTTCGGCGACCCAGCTGGAGAGCTCACCGACGAGGAAGCCGAGCCGGGCGAGGTCGACGTGCAGCTTCGCGTCGCCGGGCCGCACCGTCCTCCCCCCGCACACCTCGCAGCACGCCGCCGGATGACCATCCCATCCGAGCCGGTACCGACAACAACCCTCGCAGAGCATGTGCCCCCCGCGGTCCGTTTCAGGGTGCGTCAGCAATCACCATGCCGTGACGGGCAGTCCTGCTTCCGCGCCCTTGGCGCCGCTGCATCCGCGCCTTCGCGCCACCGCGATTACCACCTGCGAAGGCGGATATGCGGCAGCGCCCTCCTACTCCACCGAAATGCGGGGGCTCAGCCGCAGCAGGACGATGCGCCCGCCACGAGAGCGAGCGAGCACAGCGTCTCGCTTTCGCAGCGCACGATCGAAGGCGTCTACAGCACGCAGAGGATCGTCGAGCGGGACGCCGTCGATCTCCAGGATGACATCGCCGCTCCGGAGTCCGATTCGCTCGAAGAGCGAGGCCGGACGGACGGCGTGGATGTGCACCCCGTCGGCTGCCGGCACGTCCAGGGCCCGCGCGTCGCGCGACAACACCGTCCAGGCGGCCTGAAGGTTTCAATCGCGAAGCTCGAGGTGCGGACTGCAACCTCGGGCTGAAGGCGGTGCCAAGCGGTCCCTGTCGTTGCGTCAAGCCCGACTCGGCCTGACTACTTCCGCGCCCTTCCCCCTTCGGGTCCCTTGCCAGGGGGCACGCGACGGCGGACCGTGGCGCGATCGAGGCCGAGCCAGCGGGCGGCTTCGGAGTAGTTGCCGTCGCAGCGGTCGAGCACGCGCTGGAGGTACCAGTCCTCGACGGTGCGCAGGGGAGCGTGACCTTCTGCGATGCGCGCCGGCACGGCGTCGCCGACTCGGGCGCGCACGGGGACGGACGCCGGCAGGTCGGGCGCGAGGCCGAGCATCAAGTTGCGGAGCGCGTTCTCCAGCTCGCGTACGTTGCCGGGCCATGGGTGCGTGCGCGCGGCCGGGGAGCTCGTCCACCGGTCGGTGCTGGCGGCGATGGCCTCGGGGACGCCGCCTGGGAAGTAGCGCTCGACGATGGCGCGACCGATGTCGGCGAGGTCCTCGGGGCGGTCGGGATCGGCACCACGTTGCCGGCGAGGCGCCCGAAGAGATCGCGGCGGAAGTCGCCACGCTCGATCATCCGCTCGAGGTCGTGATGCGTCGCGGCCACGTAGCGGACCCGCGCGGGCTCCGGCGTGTCCGCGCCCAGCGGAAAGACCTCGTTGGTCTCGATGACGCGCAGGAGCTTGGCCTGCGTGTGAGGAGGCAGGTCGCCGACCTCGTCCAGGAAGAACGTGCCGCAAGGCGCGTGCCGCAAGGCGCCCACCCGCGGCTCGGTCGCGCCCGTGAAGGCGCCCCTTCTGTGGCCGAACAGCGCGCTCTCGACCAGCGTGTCCGGAATGGCCGCGGCGTTGAGCGCGGCGCTGGGCGCGGGGCGGCCGTCGGGCCCGCCCGGGAGCGCGAGCTGGACTGCCCGCGCGAACGCCTCCTTGCCGGTGCCCGTCTCGCCGAGCAAAAGCACGTCCTGGTCCGCGATGACGCGCTCGAGGTCGAGCGCGTGCAGCAGCGAATCGCCGAAGCAGGCCGCCCAGATCTCGTGGCGGACCCGACGGAGCCCGCTTCCTCGAGGGCATCCGCGCCCGCAGACGCGCGAGTGAGCATCCAGACCGCAGCAGGCAGCACGTAGAGCACGCCGAGGAGCAGGCCCCGGAAGGCGTGCGTCTTGATCATCTCCAGATCCTCGATCGCATCGGAGGTGCTCGGCATGCCGGCCTTGCCGTCTCCGACGTGATCGACCACGAGGAGGAAGTACGCGGGTACTGCCGCTGCGTAGAAGATGCGGAAGAACATGCCGAGGCCGGGAACAACGGCGAGGGTCGCCAGGATCGCGAGGACCAGTGCGGCCATCAGGCCGGCGGGGGAGATCACCCGTCCGAGCAGGTCTCCGACCTCATCTGCCCCGGTCTTGATGGTCACCGCCGCGCGGCGGACCGCACCATCGCAATGGGCGCAGCGATCGAGTGTGCCGGTTCCCATCGGGATGTGGCGGATGCAGTCGCTGCATTGCCACTTACCGCACCGCGTGCACTCCCACTCCACCTCCACGCCCGCATGCCGCTCGCAGTGCATGCGTCGACGCTACACCGCAGCGCAGGCCCCGCGAAGGGGCCAATGTGGGCCCCCGCGCACCCCACTGCCCCGGTGACTTCAGCGGCTGCTGGTTGCCGTCGCGTGCTCGCCGTCGCCCGGACCGCGCGAGCGACGGGGCAGGGTCCGGCAAGTCAACAGAGCCCATCCCCGGGTACGGCGCCTGCGCCGACCAGGGTCGAGCCGCAGCCGCCGAAGCGACCAGCGCGCCCCGCTCTATTCGAGGACGGAGCCCGAGATCCTTCCGCGCGGAGCCGCTCGTCGCGCCCCGCGAGAGGGGCGATGTCGAGATCAAGATGGCGGCCTACGGGTGCTCGGAGGCCCGGCTGAGCGGCGTGGTCACGACTGGGCTCAATCCGCACGCGATGTTCCTCGATCCGCGGGGGCTCGAGTACACCGTGCAGGTCGGTGACCGCATTTGCAGCGACGCCGCGAAGGTCTTGTGCACTCAGCGACGCGTACCCCGGCCCACCAATCGAGGGTCATCGTGCGGCCGCGGTCATGGCTCGACCATCCACACCTGGGGATGGTCGTGGCGGGTCCGCCACTCCACCCATGCTCGCGGATCTGCGCTGCGCCTCGGATTGCAGATGGCACGAAGGTAATACCAGGGCTCCTTCGGCGAGCGGTCGGTGCCGAAGACGTCCGCGCCCCGGGTGAATGCTGGGAGCTCTGCCCAGGGACGGTCGAGGTCGCCGGGACCGGCCACCGCCGCGGCGTACCGGCACTCTGGGCTCTGCGGATGCCGCTGATCCAGCGAGAAGTCGAGCTGCTCGGCGAGGCCATCGATCTCATCGACGATCTCGAGCAGCGTGTGGCCAAGCCCTCCTCCCGGTCAGGCAGCGCGGTCGTTTGTCCATTGGATCCCTGCGATCCTGGTCAGCCCAGTGGCCGGCTACTCGACTGGCCACCTGGAAGAACATGCCGGGCAAGTCACTTGAATAACTGAGTCTTCGCCCTCGATCCGCATGGTCTATGCCGTGCAAGCGAGCGCCGGCCGGAGGCTCGTACATGACACGCAAGCTAGGGTTCGCAGTCGCACTTCTCGCCGCCTGTGGCGGTGACAACACCAGGACGATCGACAAGGCGCCGGTCGAGGACACCTTCCAGAGCCTGTCGGGCTTCGAGGAAGACAAGTCCGACAAGTTCACCGGAACGCTGACGTTCCAGGGCGAAATCGCCTACGGCCAGACCAAGGGGCCGTTCACCCACGTGGCCGGCCGGTGGAGCGCGCTCAAGTTCCTCGGCAATGCCGGGGACGAGATCACCATCGACGTGCGCTCGAGCAACGGGGACACCGTGGCCTGGCTGGTCGACAAGTCGATGGAGATCCTCGCCTTCAACGACGACTACGGAGGCGGCACCAACTCGCACATCACGTACACGCTGACGAACGGCGCCAACACCACCTTCTACATCGTGACGCGCGAGTACAACCGGCGCGCCATGCGCTTCTCGGTGTCGCTGGCCGGCAAGCACAAGGTCGACTACTCGGCACCGTGCAACGTGGACGCCGAGTGCACGCTCGTCAATGCGGCCTGCTGCGGCAGCACCTACATCGGCGTTCGCGCCGACCAGTCGAGCGCGTATGGCGAGTCCCTCCACTGTGATCCGCGGCTGGCGTGCCCGACCACCCTGCCCCCGGCGGGCCTCGTCGCCGAGTGCGTGCAGAACCGCTGCGTGGCGCAGCCGGTGGCAGACATCGCCTGCGGCGGCCGCACGGTCAACCCGCACGTCTGCCCCTCGGGTTATCAGTGCGAGGGCGCGGCCCTGGCGGTGGACGGGACCGGCAAGTGCGTCAAGCGCTGCGGCGGCATCCGCGGCCTGACCTGCGACGGTACCGACATCTGCGTGGACGATCCGAGCGACAGCTGCGACCCGACCCACGGCGGCGCCGACTGCATGGGCAGCTGCCGCCCGGCCATCTGCAGCGGCCAGACGGCGCGCTGCGCCGCCGGCTTTCACTGGGACCAGTGGGCCTGCAACTGCGTCGAGAACACGTCATGCGGCGGCTTCGCGGGCTTTCCCTGCCCGTCGGGCAAGTCGTGCGTGGACGACCCGCGCGACAGCTGCGACCCGAACGGCGGCGGAGCGGACTGCCCCGGCATCTGCATCGCCAGCAACGACTGCCGGGTGACCGGCTGCGGCGCCGGCCAGTACTGCTCGTACTGCTGGGCCAGCTACGCCTGCATCCCGAACGGCGCCCTCTGCTGACCACCGGGCCGAGCTACGGCTCGGCCATCTGACCTGGCATCGTGGT
This sequence comes from Myxococcales bacterium, assembly GCA_023248855.1. Taxonomy (GTDB): domain Bacteria; phylum Myxococcota_A; class Polyangia; order JAHFDS01; family JAHFDS01; genus JAHFDS01. The sequence goes on along the minus strand of JAHFDS010000079.1, from coordinate 6,571 downwards.
GGCCTCGACGCGCGCCCTTCGCCGCCGCCGCCACCTGACGATCTGATACAGCACCACCCCCAGCAAGAAAGCCAGCAGGCCCCCGCGCCCGAGCGCGCCGCGAATCTGTAGCGCCACCGGCGGCAGGTCCCCGAGCGTCCCCGCGAGCGCCACCAGGAGGCACGCGCCCACCGCGCCCGCGCCCACCGACACCGCGTAGGCCCACACGCGCCGCTCGCGGATCCCCACCGGCAGCGTCGTCTTGAGAAAGCCCGTCGCGTCGTCGAACAGCGCGTATGCAACCGGCACGATCAGGAGCGAGATGATGAGCGAGAGCGCCTGGCCACCGATGATGACCTTGGCCATCGACGCGCGCGCAGCGGAGCCCGGACCCTTGCCGAGCGCGATCGGGATCATGCCCGCGATGAGCGTCACCGTCGTCATCAGGATGGGCCGGAGGCGCACGAGGTTCGCCTCGTAGATGGCCTGATCGCGCGGCATTCCGGCCGCGCGCAGCGTGTTCGTGTAGTCGACCTGGAGGATGCCGTTCTTCTTGACGATGCCGAACAGCATGAAAAGGCCGATGATCGAATAGAGGTTCAGCGTCTCCTGCAGGCCCACGAGCGAGACCAGGGCGAACGGAATCGACAGCGGCAGCGAGAGCATGATCGTGACCGGGTGCAGGAAGCTCTCGAACTGCGCCGCGAGGATCATGTACATGAAGACCAGCGACAGCAGAAACGCGATGCCGAAGTTGATCGCCGTCTCGGCGAAGATCTTGGCGCGGCCGAGCGGCCCGCCCACGTAGCCGGGCGGCGGATCGAGCGACGCCATCGCGGCCGTGACCTTGTCGAGCGCCTCGCCGAGCGGCATGCCGTCGAGGTTCGCGACCAGCGTGACCTGGCGCTGCCGGTCGAGGCGGTCGATCTGCGCGGGGCCGGTGTCCGCGCGCAAGGACACCAGGTTCGACAGCCGCACGAGCTGCCCGCGCGAGCTCGGCACCTCGAGGCGCAGGAGCGCGTCCTCGCTACGCCGATCCTCCGGCCGAAGGCGCAGCCACACGTCGTACTGGTCGGCCGCCTCACGGAACTTCGTCACCTGCTCGCCCGCCACCAGCGTGCGCAGCGAGCCCGCGATGTCGGCCGCCGAGACGCCGAGGTCGGCGGCCTTCCGGCGGTCGATCGAGAGGCGCAGCTCGGGCGTCCGCTGCGCGGTCGCGGTGTCGACGTCGACCAGGCCGCGCATCGCGCGCAGCTTGACGAGGAGCCTCGCCGCGAGCGCCTCCAGCTGGTCGATGTCGGGCCCCTGGATCGCGAAGTTGAGCTGGTAGCTGCCGGTCTTGCCCTGGTCGAGGTCGTTGATGGGCTGCACCGCGGCGCGGAGCTCCGGGAAATCCACGAGCATCGCGCGGGCCAGCTTCATGACGTCGAACTGCGTGGTCCGGTCGCCGGTCCTGCTGCGCTCCTCGAGCGTCGTGAGCTGCACGTAGAGCGTCGCCGACGTGACGTCCTCGTTGCCCGTGCCGGTGTCGCCGATGGTCGTCAGCAGATGCTTGACGTTCGGCAGCTGGCGCACGCGCGCCTCGAGCCGGCGCATGACTGCATCGGAGGCGGCGAGCGTCGAGCCGGGCGGCGTCTGCACCTGGATCGAGAGCTCGCCGCGGTCATCGAGCGGCAGGAAGTCCTTGCCCACCTTGCCGAACAGCGGCACGACGAGCGCGACCGACGCCACCGCGAGCACGAGGATGACCCACTTGTGCGCCATCGAGAACCGCACCATCCAGCCGTAGCCGCGGTGCATCACGCGATTGACGAACGTGCCCGCCTCCTCGGGCCGCCCGGGCGCGTGCGCCCGCCTGGGCTTTCGCAGGAAGACCGCGCACAGCATCGGCGTGAAGACGATCGCGATGAGCAGCGAGAGCAGGATCGCGATGGCGGTCGTGATGCCGAAGCTGTTGAAGAAGCGGCCGACCCGGCCCTGCATGAACGCGATGGGCAGGAAGATGACGACCAGGGACAGCGTCGTCGCCATCACGGCCAGCATGATCTCCCTGGTGCCGTCGATGGCGGCCTGCTTGGCGGACTTGCCGAGCTCGTCGAGGTGCCGAAAGACGTTCTCGAGCACCACGATGGCGTCGTCGATGACGATGCCGACGGCGAGCACCAGGCCGAGCAGCGTGAGGTTGTTGAGCGTGAAGCCGAGCACCCGCATCGCCGTGAAGGTCGCGATGAGCGAGGTGGGGATCGCGATCGCCGCGATGAGCGTCGAGCGCAGACTGCCCATGAAGATCATCACCACGATCGACGCGAGGATGCCGCCGAGGACGAGGTGCAGCTTGACCTCGTGGATCGACTTCTCGATGAACACCGAGATGTCACGGACCACCTCGACCGAGACCCCCGGCGGCAGGTTCTTCGAGATCTCGGCGACCTTGTGCTTGACGCGGCTGACCACCTCCACGGAGTTCGTGCCCGACTGCTTCTGCACGACCACCGCGATGGCGTTCCGGCCGTCGAAGCGCGACAGCGACCGCGGCTCCTCGATGCCGTCCTCGACCCGCCCGACGTCGCCGATGGTCACCGGTGAGCCGTTCACGGTCGCCACCACCATCTGCGCGAAGTCGGACACCTTCTCGGCGCGCGCCATCGTCCGCAGCACCTGCTCGCTCGAGCTCCGGTCGACGCGGCCGCTCGGGATCTCGACGTTCTGCGCGACCAGGGCCGCGCGCACGCGCTGCACCGAGAGGTGGTAGGCGGCGAGCTTCTGGGCATCGAGCCACACGTTGACGGCGCGCTTCTGGCCGCCCACCAGCAGCGACTGCCCGACCCCGGTCACGGCCGCCAGGTCCTCCTTGATCTTCTTGTCCGCGAATTCGGTGATCTCCTTGAGCGAGCGCGTGCCCGAGACCACGACCGTCGCGACCGGGATGGCGCTCGTATCGAAGCGCGTGATGACGGGCGGATCGGTACCGTCGGGCAGCTTCTTCATGATGGCGGCGACCTTGTCGCGCACGTCCTGCACGGCCTCGGCGGTGGGTCGCTCGAGCACGAACGTGACCACCACCATCGAGATGCCCTCGTAGGTGACCGAGCGCAGCTCGTCGATGCCGCTCGCGGTGTTGACCGCCTCCTCGATGGGCTTTGTGACCTGCGCCTCCATCTCCTCGGGCGACGCGCCACGCAGCGTGGTCGTGATCGCGACGACCGGAAGATCGACGTTCGGGAACAGGTCCACGCCGAGCTTCTGGTAGGAGAACAGGCCCATCACCAGCAGGAACGCGACCACCATGGTCGCGAACACGGGTCGCCGGACGAACAGGGCCGCGAGGTTCACCTGCCGCCCTCGAGGATGCTGACAGGCACGCCCTCGGCGAGCCGCGCCACGCCCGCCACCGCCACGCGCTGGCCCACCGCCAGGCCCTGGCCGCGCACGACCACGTGATCGTCGGCCAGGCGCGCGCCGATCTCGACCGGGTGCTCGTGGGCGGTGCCGCCCTCGAGCACGAAGATGCGCGACACGCCGGCGAAGGTCGCGACCGCCGCCTGCGGCACCGCCAGGGCGTTTTCCGCGCGCCCGAGGCGCAGCACCGCGCGGGCGAACACGCCGGGCTTGAGCCGCACGCCCTTTCGGCTGCCGGCGGCGAAGCGCGCCTCGATCGAGAACGCGCGCGACTGCGGGTTCACGGTCGGGCTCATGCGGCTCAGCTTGCCCACGAAGGTCTCGTTCGGGAAGGCGTCCACGTAGGCCTCGAGGGGATCGCCGACCTTGACGTCGGCGAGGTAGCGCTCGGGGACCTCGCCGGTCAGCTTGAGCGGATCGAGCGCGACCACCTGGAACAGCGGCTGGCCGACCTTGACGTACTCGCCCGTCGACACGAGGCGCCGGGCGATGGCGCCCGAAAACGGCGCGCGCAGCTCCGTGTCCGCGTACTTCTTCCTGGCCAGGTCGGCCGCCGCGCGCAGCTGCTGCGCCGCGAACTTCGCGTCGTCGAGGTCCTTCTCCGCGACCATCTGCGTCCTGGCGAGCTTGCCGGTGCGCACGAGGTTCGCCTCGGCCTGCTTGGCCAGCGCGTCGGCCTGCTCCATGCGCAGGCGGTACTCGTCGGAGGCGACGCGCGCCAGCACTTGCCCCGCGCCCACGCGGTCGCCGAGATCCACCCGGCAGCCTAGGATCTTGCCCTCGACCTCGGCGGCGATGGTGGCGTCCTCGGGCGAGGCGAGCGAGCCCGAGATCTCCACGCGCCTTTCGACCGGGCGCTCCTCGACGAGGCCCGCGCGGACGGTGATCGGCGCGCTCGGCGCGGGGCCGCCGCCGGTACCGCCCGTACCTGCGGCGCCCCTGGCCTGCGCGCCCGGCGAGCAGCCCCAGAGGCCGAAGAGGACCGAGCCGAAAAAGGCGGTGCTGCACCCGATGCGAGCGTGGGTCACGGCCGTGTCCTTCCCAGCGCGCGCAAGAGGCGCGCCCGTGCGGTCTGCAGATCGTAGCTGGCAGTCACGCGCTCCGCCGCGGCCCGGACGGCGCCGATCTGCGCGTCGTCGAGCTCGAGGATGGTGCCGGCCCCGGCCTGGTAGCGCCCCTCGGCCAGGCGCAGACGCTCCGCCGCGGTAGCGACGGCGCGCAGGGCGACCGTGATGCGCTCCTTGGCCTCCCCGATCGAGAGGCGCTCGCGCTTGAGCTCGGCGCGCAGGGTTTGCTTGAGCAGCGACCGCTGCTCGGTCAGCGCCTCGGCCTGCGCGTCGCTCTCGTCGAGCTGCGCGCGCGTGACGCCGCCCGCGTAGAAGCTCCACTGGAAGCCGAGGCCGACCAGCCAGTTGAAGCCGAAGTCGATGTCCTCGACCTTGGCGCCAGAGAAATTCGCCTGCGCCAGGAGCGCCGGGTAGTACGCGCTTCGGGCTTGCCGGCGCAGCGCGTTCAACGACACCAGCTGCGCGTCGAGACGCGCGCCCTCAGGGCGGCGCCGCAGCGTCTCCTCGACCAGGGGATCGAGCGGCGCGACCTCCTCGCCGAGCGGCGCGTCTGGCGGCGCGACCAGCGTGAAGCCCTCGTCGGCCAGGCCAATCGCCTGCGCGAGCTGCACACGCCCGAGATCGCGCTGATTTCGCGCCCGGACCAGGGCGAGCCGCTGGTTCTCGAGGTTGAGCTCGGCGCTCGTGAGGTCGATCTTCGGGCGCGTGCCGGCGGAGACGAACTGGCGCACCTGCTCGGTGTGGCGCTCCTGATTGGCGGTGGCCTGCTCGGCCACGGTGACCAGCTCCTCGGCCGCGAGCGTCGCGAAGTACGCCTGGCGCACCTGCGACAGGACGTTGTCCTCGCTGGTACCGACCTCGGCCCCGAAGGCGCCCTCGGCCGCGCGCGCGACCTCGACCGCGCCGCCGGTCTTGCCGAAGTCGTACAAGATCGCCTGGGCGGAAAGGCCCAGCGTGTAGTAGTTGAACGTGTCGGCCGGCGAGAGCTTGTTGTTGACGATCAGGTTCTTGGCCAGGGGTGAGGCCGCGAACGACGGCGACAGGAGAAAGTTCGCGGTGGCGCGCTGGTACTGCGCCTGGCCATCGAGGCGCGGGTAGTAGGCCGCCCGAACCTGCTCGGTGCGGGCGCCCAGGGCCCGCCTTTGCGCCCGGGCGGCGCGCAGGGCGGGCTGCTGGTCGGTCGCCAGGCGAAGCGCCTCGTCGAGCGTGAGCGTGCGCCGCGCCATGTCGGCGGCGCCCGGGTCGGCGAGAAGGACGAGCAGCACGAGGGTCACGGCGCGCTCCGACTGCGGGCGCCGCGCTTTTGCGGCTTGTCGGCCTCCATGCGGTCGAGGTTGGCCATGAGCTTGCCGAGCCCGGCGCGCAGCCCCGCGAGCTCGGCCTGCGAGAAACCCTGCTCGAGCTCCACCTGCAGACCTCGAGAGACCTCGGCGAGCTCGGCCGCGAGGGCCTGACCGCGCGCCGTCAGCGCCACGTGGAAGCGGCGACGATCGTCCGGATCCTGCGCCTGACGCAGGAGCTGCTTGGCGACGAGGCGCCGCACCACGCGGCTCGCCGTGGGGTCGTCGGTGTAGAGGCGCCGGGCGAGCTCGGCGGGTGCCAGGGGCGCCTCGCTGTCGAACAGGACGAGCAGAAACCCCAGCTGTGGCGGGGTGAGGCGGAACGGGCCCAGGCGCCGCCACACGACCTGCTTGAGCCGGCGCCGGATCGCCCCGACCAGGAGCGCCAGGCTGTCGGGCGGCAGCGCGAGGCGTCGCGCGGCCTGCAATCGTTGCTGTAGCAACCCGAATCCTTGCATGTGCAAGGATCCTTCCGCGGCGATGGCCGCCTGTCAAGGCACGGAGGAAAACTTCAGTATTTATGGAGGAGTCGCGCCACGTGCAGCTCGGTCGGCATCACCGTCCCGTCGAGGAGCGCGTCGGCCAGCAGGCGCGCCGCGGCCGGCGCTGCGGTCATGCCGCGGCCCCCGAGGCCGGTCAGCCACCACAGGCCCGGGGCCGACGGATCCGGCCCTGCGACGAAGCGGGCGTCCGGCGCGAAGGTGCGACGGCAAGGCCACAGGCGCACGAGCTGCGCCCGGTCCAGCGCGGGCGACAGGCCGCTCAGGCGCTCGGCCAGCTGCATCG
>JAHFDS010000461.1 GCA_023248855.1 Myxococcales bacterium | reverse complement strand
CGGTAGCGCCAGGTCTGCGGCGAGCAGGCGCGCGGCCTCGTGCCCGTCCGCCGGGCGCCCGGCCGGATCCTTGGCCAGCATGCGCGCGAGCAGCGCGTCGAGCGCACCGGGCAGATCGGGGCGCACGTCGCAAAGACGCGGCGGGTCGTCGAACAGGATGCGCGCGAGGATCGCGATCTCGTCGCCGCCCGGGTAGGGCATGCGGCTCGTCAAGCACTGGTAGAGCACGCAGCCGAGCGCGAAGACGTCCGCGCGGGCGTCGATCGCGGGCGCTCCGCGCGCCTGCTCCGGCGCCATGTAGCCGATCGTCCCGATCACTGCCCCCGCCCGCGTCGGCGCGCTGGTCCGCTCGGCCGTGCGCGCGATGCCGAGATCGAGCAGCTTGGCCTCCGTGACCATGCCCCCGGGCAGGAAGAGGTTGCCCGGCTTGACGTCCCGGTGCACGACGCCCGCGGCGTGGAGCGTACCGAGCGCGCCCGCGATGCGCCGGCCGAGCGCCAGCGCCTCCGACGGCTCGAGCCCGCCGCGCAGCAGCCGCCGCCCGAGGTCCTCGCCCTCGAGCCACTCCATCGCGAGGTAGACCAGGTCCTCGTGCGCTCGCCCGTGCGCCACGTAGCGCACGATGGCCGGGTGATGCAGCGCGGCCAGGAGGCGCGACTCACGCAGGAAGCGCGCGCCCATCGGTCCACCGTCGTCGCGCTGCAGCTTGACGGCGACGTCGCGCCCGTCGAACGCATCGCGCGCCCGCCAGACCTCTCCCATCCCGCCAAGGCGCGAGAGCGCGAGGAGCTCGAAGCGCTCGCCGACGCGCTCGCCCGGCCTCACCGCGCCCCGAGCCCCACCGTCACTCGCGCGTGCAGGCTCCCGAGCCGCTCGCCGCCCGGCGCCGTCGGCCCCGGCTCCTCGTCGAAGCCCACCTCTCCGCGCAGTCGCACGAGCGAGCTCACCAGCCGCTCGACCGCCGAGCCCGCGACCGGGAGCTTCGGCCAGCGCACCCGCAGCAGCGAGCCGCGCTGGGGATCGGTGACCCCATCCTCGGTCCAGGTGTACTGCTGGCCATCTGGGGTCAAGGGAACCCGGCCGAGCGTGGCCATCGCGACCGCGCGGTAGCGGGCTGGATCCGTCCGGAGCTCGGGCGCGCCGAGCAGCAGGGCCTGCGCGTCGTCGAACGATCGGTTCGTGCTCCGCGCCACCTCGTGGTCGAGCAGCCAGGTGAGCACGCGGCCGAGCGGCGCCGTCGCCTTGGTCGCCACGTCGAACACGAGCTGCGTGTCTCCCTGCTTGCCGGAGGAGGGTCCGCGGCCGTCCTTGCGCTCGTCGATGCGCCGCTTGATCACGGCCTCTTGCAAGCTCACCACGAGCGCGCCCTCCGCGATCGCATAGTAGACGGCCGCGTCGCCGGCGCCTTGCTCGGCGAGCTTCCTGCTCTCCGACGTACCGGGCGTCGGCCGCGCGCGCACGATCGGCACGCCGCGGTGGTCGATCCGCGTCCATTCCACGAGGCCCGGCGCGGCGCCGTCGATGGTCTGCTTGACGCCGGCCAGAAAGGCGATCGCGCCGGCCGTGCTCCTGACCTCGACGCCGCCGTAGAGGGGCAACCGGAAGACGTCCCCGATCTCGTCGCGGCGGTGGCGCTCGTCGTCGTCCTGCGCCGGCCGCTGCGACACCATATCCCGCCTCCGGACGGCATATTGCGCCACCGAGGGCTTGTCTTCGACGCCGCCCATCGCCCAGTCGCCGAGCCAGTCGAACCCGAGCTGCCCGAAGGGCGTGTGCCGGGCGGTGCCCGAGAGGAACCGCCGCAGCTCCGCCTCCTGGCCGATGCCCAGCACCCAGCGCATCCCGGCGTCGATGCCCGGCGTCGTGACGCGCGCCTGGCCGACCGTGCGGACCAGCCTTCGGTACTCGCTGGCCTCGATGAGCGGCAGCACGCGCACGTCGGCCGAAAGCTCGCTCGCCGCCACGCGCACGCGGACGGCGATCGGGTCCACGTAGGCCCGCCAGTACCTCTGGTAGGTCTCGGCGAAGCGCGCGTAGGCGTCGCGCTCGGCCACCGTGACCCGGTCGACCACGGGCAGATCGACGAGCGGCAGCAGCGCCGACGCGGTGCCGAAGCGCGATCGTGCCGCCGCGCCAGGCGCAAACGCGATCGCTCCGCCGGCACCGTGCGCGAGGTCCTCCTTGACGAGCAGGCGCGAGCCGAGGAGCTCCGCCGTGCTGGTGGGCGTTCGCCCGTGGATCCGCCCGTAGAGCAGCTGGGCGTAACCCGGCACCGCCAGCTCAGCCTGTGCGATCATGCGCCGCAGCTGGCCGATCTTCTGCCGCGGGCCGGCCACCTCGGCGACGAATCGGTCGCCGAGGAACACGAGCGCGTGGGTGACGACCTTGGCGTCTCGGGCCAGCAGGTAGCGCAGGTCGGGCTCGTCCGCCAGGCGCGCGCCCTTGCCCGAGAGGGCGTCGAGCACGCGGCGGATGGCCCCCGCGCTGTTCGAGATCACGGTCAGCTCGCCCTCGGGCGTGGTCAGGTCGGCCCGGTGCTGCCGTACCGCGCCGTCGCCCGAGCTGGCCGCGCGCACGCGCACGCCGCCGTGGTCGAAGCCACCGTCGGAGAGGCCGCCGTGGGCTCGCGCGAAGTCGGCCAGCGTCGCGCCCACCGCCGCGTCGAACAGCGCTCGCGACTTGACCTGGAAGATCACCGTGAGGTCGGTGCCGTCGCGCACGTAGGGGTCGCTGCCCGCGATCGCGAGCTGCCCGACCACCTGGCCGCCGAGCGCGCGCGCGAGCGGCCCGCGCCGCAGGCCGAGCTCGGTCTGGTAGCGCTCGGACAGTGCGAGCCCTTCGCTCCGCCCGTTGGCCGCGCTCGCGAGCGGTGTCGCCCAGGCGTCGAGCTCGTCCTCGAGCCGGAACAGCGTGTCGAGCGAGTCGAGGCGCACGTACCAGAAGGTGGCCGGCACCGCCCGCGCCAGCGGCTCGGCCGGCACGGGTTTGCCGAGGGCGCGCAGCATTGCCGGGAACGGGTGCGGCACGAGCGTCGGGCCCGCGACCTGGCCGATCGGCACGGTCGCCTTGTCGGTGCGCGCGGCGAGCAGCAGCGGCCGATCCGCCTGCAGCGCCTCCTCGATCGAGGCGCGCCCGGTCAGGGTGTCCATCGCGCGCAACGTGGCCTCTCGCGCGGTCCTGCCTGCGAGCGCCGCCTCCTGGCCCCCGGTGGTGGGCGCGAACCGCTCGCGCAGGCGCGCCGCCGCAAAGTGGCGGAACGGCCCGGAGCCCCAGCCCTCCAGCGAGGCCGCGTACGCGCTCCAGAAGCGCTGCGGCGCATCCTTGCTGGGCGCGCCGCCGCTGGCGGACAGCTCGAACGGATGCCGCTGGGCTGGCGAGCCCCACGACGCCGGCTGGATGATCGCGCCCTTGACCGGCGCCCCCGACGGCGACCGCCGCACGAACAATCGGCCCTCGGGGTGCGTGGCCGCGAGCCCCCCGGGCGCCTCGAGCTGCACCAGGGTGCCGGTGGACTGGTCGAGCTTGAGCTCCAGGATCTCGGCGTCGCCATCGCGCCCGCGCCCGACCAGCTGGCCGGTCACCGGCGCTGCCTCCACGGGCGGGAGCTCTCCCGTTCGCGGCTCCGGCATCGGCGGCTCCGGCGGCTCGGGAACCGCGGCCTTCGCCTCCGTGCCCCCTGTCGCATTCGCCTTTCCAGATGTATTAGGCGCCCCCGACGCGCACGCCGCGAGCAGCAGGGCCCACCCTGCCATCCCAAGCCGCCCGTCGCCCGTCGCCTGTCGCCTGTCGCCTGTCTCTGTCTTCACATCGTCCCCCCCACGCCGACCAGGATCCGCGAGCCCCCACCCGTCTCCGGCGCCACGAGCGCCGTCGGGTGGAACCACTCGAGGACGCGTCTCCGGCCGCCGGCGCGATTCTTGTCGTAGTTGCGTAGCAGGATGACCCCGGTCCCGAGCCCGACCGCCCCCCCCGCGAGCGCAAAGCGCGCGGTGCGGTCGTCCGGCGCACCGAGCTCCTTGGGCTGGATCGCGCGCTCGAGGGCGGCGCCGCCCGCGATGCCCGCCAGGATCGCGCAGTCGAGCCAGAACACGTGCTCGCGCGACCACTCGGTGTATGCGCTCGTCGCGAGCCCCGCGGCGAGCCCGGTGTTGATGCCCGCGAGCAGGAACGGGCCTTCGTCGGCGGTCGAGCGCCCGAAGGCCCTCGCCCCGAGCAACCCCAGCATCGTGCCCCAGCCAGCGCCGCTGTGGATGAGCGCGGAGTCTCCCGGCGTCGATTCGACCGGGGACGCCAGGCTGGCGGTCACGGCCAGGCCCACCATGCTGCCGCCGAGCGCCCAGCGCCACGGGGTCGCCGTGCTCTGGAAGGGCCGCTCGGTCGCGGCGCTCCAGGTCTCGGCGATCGCGACGCCGTAGACCGCCCCCCACAGCGGGCCCGCGGCCACGAAGGACGCGGTGCCTTGCGTCGGCGCGCCCTGGTCCTTGTAGGCCGACTCGAGCAGATAGCTCGCGCCCAGAAGGCCCAGCGCCCCGCCTGCGACCGCGGACGGGATCACCACGAAGGCCGTGGACACGTCCGCCGAAAACAGCGCGCCGGTCACGAGGAAGCTGCCGTAGCCGATGCCGAGCAGGTAGGTCTCGACGGCGCCCGATCGCACCCGGTTCGGCAGCTGCACCGACAGGTTGACGGTCTCGCCGGGGGCCAGCTCGAGCCCGCCCTCGATGGTCGAGCGGTCCGGGTGCTCGAGCCGCAGGTTGTAGAAGCCCACCGGCACGCGGTGGTTGTACGAGCGCCCGGTGCCGAGGTCGCGCGAGTCGAGGAAGATGCGCGAGTCCGGCGGATCGAGCGTGAGGTTGAGCTCCGCGGATTGCGCCGGCAGCTGCGCGACGAAGTTGTAGTACTGACCGATCTCGGCCTGGAAACGCTGGCGATACGTGACGAAGCGCGGCGCGCTCACCTCGAGCACGTAAAGGCCCGCGGGCACCTCGATGTACTCGTCGAGCGAGCCGCCGGCGATGCGCCCCGAGTCGAGGTGGATCACCTTGACGGTCGCCGCCGGCACCGTCCCGGCGACGCGCACCCGCGCCGGCAGGCTCTCGAGCCAGGCCTTGTGCCGCCTCGCGGTGCGCACCTTGTCGCCCTTCGGGCCGGCCTCGGCGAGGTAGCGCTCGTAGTACTGCAGGGCCTGCGTGAAGCGGAAGCGGCGCTCGTAGCACATCGCGAGCTGGAACAGGAAGTTGGCCTCCGGCGCCAGCCGGTAGCCCTCCTCGTAGAGCGCGATGGCCTCGTCGTATTCGAGGTTCCCCGCGAGCAGCGTCGCGCGGTCATACAACGCCTCCGCGCGCTTCTCATCGGACAGCGCGAGGGCACGCGTCGGTGCCGCCGCCAGGAGCAGCGCGACCAGCAGCACCACGAGCCCGGTCCGACGACGCACCGACGGCAGCATAACTGGAGCTGACCGCCCACAGCCAACCGCTGATCTACTGCGCGTCGGTCGCTGGCGGCCGGCGGCTCTTCCTGCGGAACGGGTTCGGCGCGTTCTCGTCATCGGCCTCGGGGCGTGTGGCGCCATCGAGCCTGGGCGCGCTCGGCTCCACGCGGTCGCGCTCCGGGTGTCGCTCCGGCCGGCGTCGATCCTCCTTGTGCTCGGCGTGGCTCGCCTCCGCCCGCGCGGCGTCCTCCACGGCTCGGGCATCCGGCGCCTGCACTGCCGCTGCTCGCGCGTCCGTCCGCTCCACGCGCGCGCCCGCGTCCGGCACCTCGACGTGCTCCCGCCCCGCACCCATCGCCGCGAGGCCCGCGCCCGCGAGCAAGAGGCCCACGAGGGCCGCGACGCGGACGCGCTTCGAC
>JAHFDS010000460.1 GCA_023248855.1 Myxococcales bacterium | reverse complement strand
GCGCAGCTTGTCGAAGGCGAGGGCGGTCGCGCTGGGGAGCGCGAGCGCGCCGCCCTCCACGTCGCGTGCGGCCTCGAGCCTCCGGCCGCCGACGAGCTCGACCTCGATCGCACCGGGGATGGGCAGCGCCAGCTGGGCCAGATCATGCGCCCCGAGGTCGTAGTCGCGCCGCCGGCCCGCCGCGAGGGCAGCCAGCACGCGCGGGGCACGGGCGAGCGAGCGCAGGAGGCTGCCGGCGCCGAGGCCCCTGGCCTGCGGGAACTCTCCGCGCGCCCGCCGGAGCGCGCGCCCGAGCTCGAGGGTGGACGCCGTGCCCACGAGACCAGGCAGATCGAGGGCACGGTCGAGCGCGGCGAAGAGCTTTCCGTCGAGGGCGGGATCGTGCGTGACCTCGATCTTCGCGGCCAGCGCGCGCACCTCAGCCTCGTGGGCCGAGAGCCCCTCGGCGGTGAGGTCCTCGGGGCGTAGCCGGCCCCGCAGGAGCACGAGCGCCACCGAGGCGGCGATCGAGAAGTTGACCTCGTTGGCCGACAGCGCGCCGCGCGGACGAAGGCGCTCGGTCGCGTCGACCGCGTCGGCGAGGAACGTCACGGCACAGCGCACCCGCACGACGTCTGCAGCGCGTAACCGTGGCAGCGACGCCGCGGCGTCGAGCAGCGCCTGGAAGTACCAGCACGCCGCGTGCTCCTTGACCTGCAGCGTGTCCGAGAGCCACGCGCGCCCGAGCCCGCCGAGCGCGCGGGGAAGCGGCGCGAAGGCGAAGCGTCGGAAGAAGCCGTGTGGGTGATCGAGCAGATCGAGCGCGCCCGTGAAGCCCTCGGCCGCGAGCTCCGCGGCCATGACACCCATCGCGGTGCCGTGCGCCGCGACGATGATCTTGGCCTCGAGATCGCCGAGGAAGCTCGGCCACAGGGCGGATGGCGGCTGTGCGAGCGCGACCGCGAGCGCGTGCGACAGGGCGAGCGCGTCGAGCCCGAGCAGCTTGCCCGCCGCCACGGCCGCGCCGGCGCAGTGCAGGTGCGGGATCATCTGGCCGTTCTGCGGCCCGAGGAAGGTCGCGAGCCCGAGCCGTCCTGCGATCTCGTTGCCCGCGACCTGCGCGGCGATCGCGTCGCCGAAGGTCCGGCCGAGCTCCTCGCCGAGCACGAGCGGCACCGTCACCGTGGAGTGGCCGGGGTGTCCGAGCAGCAGGATCTCGTCGTAGTCGAAGGTGCAGGACACGCTCGCGTTGGCGCGTACGGCCGCCGGGCGTGAGGTGCGCATACCGGTGGCGAGCAGGCGCGCGGCGCCCTGGCCGCCGTGGCGCACCGCCGCGGCGACCACCTTGCGCGCCGCGGGATCGTGCAGGCCCGCGAGCGTCGCGCCGAGGACGCTGGCCTGCTGCGCGCGCGCCTTCTCGATCACGCGCGGTGGGATGTCAGAAAGCGACAGCTCCGCGGCCCAGCGGGCGAAGGTCTCGAGCGTGCTCAATGGACCTTGGATCGTCGCACGATCCGCGGCTCTGTGCGGACTCAGGGCGAGGTGGAGGTGCTGCTACAGTCGCACTTGGTCAGGGGCGAGCACCCTGGGTCGCTCCCGACGCTGAGCTTGAGCTCCTTGCCATACTTCCGGTAGCCGCAGTAGCAGCTCCGGCCGGTCTCGATCCAGGCGCAGTAGGGAAGCTCCTTCTTGTCCTCGTAGTAAAGAGCTTGCGCGGTGCTCCCCACCTCGGGCTCGTCAGGTGCCACCGCACCGCCACAAGCAGTCGCGGTGAGAGCAAGGGTCATGGACAGCATCCAGGTCGCCAGAACAGGTTTCATGTGTGGGTGAACCTCCTGACGTCCACCATCGCCGAACCACCGACGCGGGTGCAGTCCTCCCGTGGGACGCCGTCGTTTCCGATCAGGAAAGCTGCGTAGAGGCGGGACCGTCCAACTCGGTGAGGCGCCGCCGCAGCGCGGTCGCGATCGCCTGCTGCGTCTTCGCGCGAACGCGATCCCCGTTGCAGGCGAGGTGGAGGGGCTCACGCACATCCCACCCGATCACCTTCACCTCCACCAGGCGACCGTCGCGCACGAGCTCGCGGGCGGCGATCCGCGGGCCGAAGACGAGCTGGCCGGCGGCCACTGCGAGCTGCAGCGCGAGGGCCAGGGTCTGAGCCTCGTGGCCCCGCCGGCGCTCGGCGCGTGACAGCGGGCAATCATCGTCCGCGGGGATGAACTCCCCGTTGGCGCAGTAGATGGGGGCGACGAAGGGGACGTCGCCAAGGCGCGCCGGCGGGACAGGTCCCGGCCCGAGGCGACGCACCAGCTCGGGCGGACCAAAGAGCCGCTTGCACACCTCGCCGACCTCCACGCAGACCCACGACGGCGGCATGCGCGGTGGGCCCACTGCCAGCGCCACGTCGAAGAGGTTCTCGGTCGCATAGGCGCGCACCAGCGCGGGTGCGAGCTCGAGCGCGCGCAGCTGCAGCTCGGGCTGCCTGGCGGCGACGCAGGGCAGGAGCAGCGTGGCCAGGTACGAGGGCGCAGCGAAGGTGAGGACGCCGGCCGCCGGCTCCTCGCCTCGCGCCCGGCGGAGCGCCACCACCACCTGCTCCAGGTGCGGCACCACCCGATGGCCAGTCTCGCTGATCACCACGCCCTTCGCGCTGCGCAAGACCAGTGACGTGCACAGCTCGCCCTCGAGTCGGGTCACCGCCTTGCTCACCTGCGACGCGGTGACGCCCCGCTCGCGTGCTGCCTTCGTGATGGAGCCGTGCCGCCGCACCGCCAGGAAGGTGAGGACATCGGCCAGCCGCAGGCTGTGCAAGGGGTCGCGTCGTGGGATCGCAGGCATGGGGCGCGACGTTACGCGAGCTGCCGGGCCGCCTCGAGGATCTTGGGCCGCGATGGCGGGCGAGGGGCACCCGTGGCAGGATCTGCCATGTTCATATATTGAACATAGTTCATTTTTTGAACACATCCAACGATAAAAACCATGTTATATCAATGCTTTATTCGTGGCCCGCTGCTTGCTCAGTGCGCTCACCATGAAGACGCGTCTGACCTTCGCGGTGCTGGCCCTCATCACGCTGGTCGCACGCGACGCCGGTGCCACCGACTTCTCGCTCTGGATCCACGGCTACTCCGCTCTCCGCGTCACCAGCGCCGGTAGCTACAGCGACTATGTCTACTTCGGGCCGGCCGAGCGGCCAGCGGGCGTCAACAAGCGCGCAATCAGCTGGGGCGGCCAAGACAACCTGACCAACACGGTCGCCTACGTGCGACGCGGGCTCGACTGCTACTGCACCGGAAGCAACTGGTGCTACCTGGCTGCCCACAGCACCGGCGAGATGCACGTGGGCTACCTGCTCAGCCTCTATGGCGCCTCGGCGCGCAACGTGAAGATCCCTGACACGGGGGATGCGACCGGGACGTGCCAGAATGCCTCCGGGAGCCCCACCCAGACCGGATGGAACATCCGGTGGATCGACGTGGCAGGAGGCGGGGCCGGTGGCAGCGAGCTGGCCCCCATTGGCCACTGGGTCGACAAGAACACGGACGACCTGGTCAACCTGAGCCACCCGATCCTGGTCGATCTGGATCCGGCCCGCGCCCGCACCCTGTACGACCACAACCAGACGCGCGGCGTGATGTTCTACATGTTCGCGGGCGCCAAGGGCTCGTTGCACTCGCTGACGCTGCCGGGCCAGGACGACCAGATCGTGGCGTACCACTCGGCCGGCTCGGTGAGCGGCGACGTCCAGGGATGGTGCAACCCCTGGGACGCCTTCTGCTACGGCGTGCTCACGATGGGCACGGCGGCCGCCGATGCGTACTGGCCATACTCCGATCGCGCCAAGTGGAGCAACCACTACGTTCAGTTCCGCGACGACAGCGAGAGCTACATGCACCTGCCCTACTCGACGCTGGTGGGCATGCAGGACTGGGGCGAGCTGGTCGCGCTCGAGCGCCAGGACATGGTCAACTACGCGTGGTGAGGCGAGCCGCCGCGGGACGCTCGCGCACCGTGCGCTGGCGCCGCTGGATCGGCCTGCTCTTGCTCACTGCGATGGTCGTGCTCGGCCTGCGCCTGCGCTCCTCCCCTTCCGCGCCGTCGCCCGCTGCGCCCGCAGGCGTCGCGCGCGCGCGGACCCTGCCGGCCGCCCTGGCACCTCGGCTCGCCGCCCCCGCGCCGACCGATGGGGTCGCAGCGGGCGAAGAATCCACGGTGGCCGAGCGACGGCTCGAGCGCGCCGAGCGCACGCTCGAGACCTACCGCCAGTCGACCCGGTACCCACCGGATTCGCAGCCGATGCGGCGGCACCCGGACATGGAGCAGCCCCACTTCGTGCCTGCCGTGCCGTACCCGCTGGCGCATCATGACGGCCGGCACTCCGGCGCCCGGGTGACCGTGCGCCAGGACCGTAGGTTCCTGGTCGCCGACGAGACCGCGGCGCTGTCCCTCGAGTGTTCGAGCGGCGACGGGGCAGAGTCCTGCCAGGTGCTCGGCGCCTACGCGCGCCGCCTCGTGAGCCCCCTGTTCGAGGGTCGGTCCGAGGGCGTCCGGGTGGCGTTCCAGGAGCAGGAGCCGGGTCTGCACGTGGCCACGTTCCAGCCGTCGCGGCAGGGCTTTGCGGGGTATGCGGGCCTCATCCGGATCGATCTGACCGTGCGCATGGGCAACGAGCAAGGCGCGACCGGCTTCCAGCTCGAGTACACGCCCGAGGCGCCGGCGACCTTCACCGGCCGGATCGACGAGGCGCTGGAGCACGGCAGCGTGCTCCTCCGGATCGGCCTTCTCGTCGCTCGGCAAGGCCGGTACGTCCTGCACGCACGACTCGACGACGCCACGGGCAACACGGTGGCGCTCTTGACGTTCAACGACCTGCTCGGGTCGGGCGATCAGGTCGCCGTGATGCCGCTGTTCGGACGTCTGTTGCTGGACGAGCGGCCCGCGCAGCCATGGCACCTGCGCGACCTCGAGGGTTTCCGCCTGCTCGAGGACGCGACGCCGGATCGGGAGCTCATGGCGATGCGGGCCGGGCGCCTGCACACGACGCGGCGATACACCGCGTCCGAGCTGTCGCCGGACGAGTGGCAGAGCGAGCAGAAAACGCGCTACCTGGGCGCGCTCACGGCGGACGTCGAGCGCGCGCGCCGCGAGGTCGAGGCCCAGCACGGGCCCTGACGGAACCCTCGCGCGCTGGATTCGATTCTGGTGAGGCCTCGATGAAAGGGGAACCCGTGCGTGCAGCTTGGTGGCTTTTTCTGGTGTGCGGAGCGGCCCCGCTCGCGACCAGCGCGGCGGCAGAGGAGCGGCCTCGCGAGATCACGGCCGAGGAGCTGCAGCGACTCTGGGACCACACGGAAGGGCTGGAGCTGATGAAGAAGCTGCCCCCGGGACGCTATCGCGTCAGCGGTGCAGTCTCGCGCGTGGACAAGAGCTCCGTCTACCTGAGATCAGGCAAGCCTGACAAGGAGGTCAGCCTCGAGCTCGCGCCCGATCAAGCGAAGAAGCGGGCCACGGTCAAGCTCAAGGCGACGATCTCCGCGACGTGCGAGTTCAAGGGTCACAGCTTCGGTGGGTACGTCACCATGGAGCAATGCGTGCTTTGATACGGACCGCCTGCGCGGGGCTCGAAGCTTGCCGTCGGCACGGCCGTGCTATAGAGGGCGCCCATGCGAGCGACGCTGGAGGGCTGGAGATGCTCGGCGCTGGCCCGAGGCAATGCACGCTGGCTTCTCGGGCCCTTGCTCGTGGCGGCCTGCGGGGGCGATGGCCAGGGCGCCGTGGACGCGGCGGCGCGTGCGGACGCACGGCGAGCCGTGGACGGAGCCAGCCGCCCCGACGCGAAGCGCGGCCCCGACGCCGGCGTGGCGGGTGGCGGTGGCACTGCGGGCGGA
>JAHFDS010000459.1 GCA_023248855.1 Myxococcales bacterium | reverse complement strand
GGCTGGATCACCGTGGGCGCGTCGGGCGGCGCGGGGGCTGCACCCGGATCGCGCGGCCGCTCCAGCGACACCGTGCGCGGGCGTGGCCTCGGTCCGGAGACCACCGCCTGGGGTCCGGAGTCGATCCCGACCGCAGCCGTGAGCGCCGACCGGACGTCCCGCGCGGAGGCGAAGCGCTGGGCTGGCTCCTTGGCCAGAAGGTGAAGCACGACCTCCTCGAGCGCCGGCGGCAGAAGGCCTGCGAGGCTGCGCGGTGGGGCGTGCACCTGCAGCGCGTACAGGGCGCTCGCGCTCGCGGCGCGCAGGTACGGCTCGCCGGTGGCCAGCTCGTGCAGGATCACCCCGAGCGCATAGAGGTCGCTCGAGGTGTCGGCCTCGGCACCCAGGATGACCTCCGGGGCCATGTACTGCGGCGTCCCGATGATCTTGCCGCTCTCGGTCGAGGAGGTCTCGCCCCCGGCCAGGGACTTCGCGAGGCCGAAGTCGAGCACCTTGACCAGGTCGCGGCCGGCCGGCTGATCGAGCACCATCACGTTCGAGGGTTTGAGATCCCGGTGCACGATGCCGAGCGCATGCGCGGCGTCGAGCGCGTCGCACAGCTGGACGGCGACTCGCACCAGCCGCTCGGGCGCGAAAGGCCCCTCGGCGGCGGACACCTGGTCGAGGGTCCGGCCGCGCAGGAGCTCCATCGCGAGGAAGAAGAGGCCGTCCTTGGTCTGGCCGAAGTCGAGCACGCTGACGGTGTTCGGCTGTGACAGCCGGCTCGCGAGCTTGGCCTCGCGCATGAAGCGGCGGACGCTCATGCCGTCACGGCACAGGCGCGAGTCGATCACCTTGAGCGCGACGCCGCGACCGACCGAGTGCTGCCACGCCAGGTACACCGTCCCCATGCCGCCCGCGCCGAGCAGCTCCCGGATCGTGAAGCGCCCATCGAGGTCCCGGCCCACCATCGGATCGGTGGTCGTGATGCGCACGAGCTCGGTGTCGTCGTCGGGGCAGCGCAGGGCGTCGGGGCCGAACGAGCGGTCGCAGCTCGGGCAATAGCGCTCGGTCCCGGAAGCGGGGGATGGCTGGTCGCGTGCCAACGGCACCATTGTAGCCCCTGCACGCGCCGCACCCACGCCTGGCGCGGCGCGGGGAGAGCGTCCGGCGTGGTTGCGGCCTCCCGGACCGTGGCGCCGTGTCCACAGCGTGGCCGGCTGTCCACGGTGATCCGGTCGCGTGGTACGATCGCGACGCACGTGGTGTCCCGATCGGCCCTCGCCCTGGCCGCGCTGGCTGCTGGTTGTCTGCGCGAGCCGCTGTTCACCGCGCGCGACGGCGGCGGAGGTGGGGGCGATGGGGGGCGTGGTGGCGCCGACGGTGGCGCCGACGGTGGAGTGGCCCCGGGCCTGACATTTCCACCCGAAGGCGCGGCGCTCTCGCTGCGCGAGCCCGTGCAGACCGATCTCGATGGAGATTCGCTGCCGGATCTGCTGCTGCCGAACGCCACCACGGACGCGGCCAACGGGGTCTACATCCTGCTCGGCCAGGCCCCGCGCGCGAGCCGGTTCCATGCGCACGTCCCGCCGCCTTCCGGGCCGGTGCAGCCCGTCTTGACCGTGCACGCGGCAGACCTCGACGGCGACGGCGTGCGTGACCTGCTGGTCTTGACCGGCGACGGCCTCCGGGCGCAGCTCCTCGCGTACCGCGGTCGGTCGGCGACTCGCTTCGACGACGCCGTGCGCAAGGACCTCAGCACCTGGTTCGCCGCGAGCGCGACCCCGTCGCCCTCCGAGCCCAACGGAAGCCTGGCGGTGCTACAGCTGG
Source organism: Myxococcales bacterium (assembly GCA_023248855.1). GTDB lineage: Bacteria > Myxococcota_A > Polyangia > JAHFDS01 > JAHFDS01 > JAHFDS01. The sequence continues at coordinate 4,064 of JAHFDS010000459.1, read as the reverse complement.
ACGGGGAGGGTGGCCTCGAGATCGTGGTCGCCGGAAAGCGCCTGGTCTACGCGTTCACGTTCCCCGGCTTCCAGAATCCGGCGTTCGACGACGCCCCGCGCATCACGGTGCCCGGGCGGGTCACGGGCGGCGCGTGGGACGGGGTCACGCGCGTCGTCACGCTGCCCGGACCGCGATTGCTGGTCGTCGAGAAGTTCGATCTGGCAGTCTTCGAGGCCGGCCCGCTCGACGCGCTGGCCGCTCGGCGCCACGACTTCTCACCGGCCGGCCTGCCCTTCGACGTGACGACGACCGTCGACCTCGACGGAAACGGTGCGCCCGGCCTCCTGGCGATCGCTGTCGGCTCGAGCGCGCTGATGGCCCTGCAGGTGTGGCCGATGGAGGCATATGCGCGCTGGCCAGGCGGTTGCTTGTCCTCGTGTGACTATCTGCCGACGCGCATCGCGGTGGCGGACCTCGACGGCTCGGGGCGGCCCGAGCTCGTGACGGCCGGGACACGCGGCGGCGTCCCCCGGCTGGTGCTCATGGAGAACGCGCGCACGGTCGCGGACGAGGTGCGCACGAACTCGCCGCTGGTCGAGCTCGAGCTCCCGGCCACCTGGCGATCGCCCTGGCTGCTGGGCCGCGATCGCAGCCCCGAGGTGGTGCTGCTCGACCCGAGCGGGCGGACGATGTGCCTTTCGTGGACGCCGGGTGCGCTCGCGCCGTGCGGGCAGTAGTCAGAACGACAGCGCCACTGCCATCCGGAGGCCGTCGGGCGAGGGCGACAGGGTCGCCGCGAGCACGCGCTCGCGCGTCGGGCGCAGCGTGAGGTAGAGCGCGAGCCCGCCCAGCGTCGCCCCGGCAGCGTACAGACCCAGCGCGGCCGCGCGTTGGGTGCGGAACGCGCCGAGCTCGGCCTGGTAGGTCGGTTGCTCCGGCGCTCGCTCTGCCGCGGACTGGGTCGACAGTGCGAGCAGGTGCACGCCGAGGCCCGCGCCGAGGAGCACGCCGCTGCCCACGGCGCTCAGCCACAGCGCCGTGCGCGGCTGCGACGCGGCGGCGGGTGTGGATTCACCCCGCGGGGGTGCCATCGCGGGCGCGGCGGCTGCGGGCGGCGCACGATCGAGCGCCGGGGCGGGCGCCGGCTGCGCGACGGGGACCAGGGCGAAGCGCACCGCGGCCACGGATCCCGCGACGGTGACGCGCTCTGAGCGCGGCTGGTGGCCCGGCGCGTGCACCCAGAACGCGTGCTCTCCGCGCGGCAGCCACAGTACCGTGGGGCTCTGCACCTCCTCGTCGGCCTCGACGGACTGCAGCCGCACGCGCGCCCCCGGCGGTTGCACCTCGAAGGCGACCGGCACGTACCGCGCACGATCGAGGGCGTCCTGCAGCACCCGGCGCAGCTCGCCGGTGCACCAGCCGGGCGTGCGTCCAGAGGCCTCCGCGCGGCCGAGGTGGAGGTGCGACTGCGTCAGGCGTCCGAGGCGGAAGTAGGCCATCGCCACGTAGCAATGGCCCTCGGCGCCGGGAGCCTGGGCGACGGCCTCGCGAAACCGCTCCAGCGCTGCGGCGAAGCGCTGTTCCTTGCCGAGCCGGATCCCCTCCTCGATCAGGCGTGCGGCGCCGTCCTCGGCGCGCGCGTCCGTCGCCGCGCTGGCCGCCAGGATCGCGGCGAGCACCCCCCGGGCAGCGAGCGAAGGATGCAGGGCAGGGCGCCTCACCGGGACATCTTATCCCGACGACCCTCGTGTAGGCCTAGCCGCCGAGGCCGTGCTTCTTCATCAGCCGGTGCAGGTACACGCGGTCCATGCCGGCTTGCCGGGCGGCCGCCGTCACGTTGCCGGCGCTGCCCGCGAGCAGCGACGCGACGTACTCGCGCTCCCAGGCCGACACCAGGTTCTCCTTGGCCTGGCGGAACGGCAACGAGGGATCGACCACAGGTCGCGCCTCGTGCCCGCCGACGCCGAGGCGGCCCGCGTCGATGGTCTCGGCGTCCGGGTCGAGTGACAGGGCCCGCTCGACCACGTTGCGCAGCTCGCGCACATTGCCCGGCCAGTCGTGGGCCGAGAGCGCCTCGAGCGTCGCGGCGTCGAGCTCGGGCGGCGCGCGGCCGAGCTTTCTGGCCTCGTCCTCGAGGAAGTGCCTGACCAGGACCGGGACGTCCTCGCTGCGCTCGCGCAAAGGTGGAAGCCGCACCGTGACGACGGCGATCCGGTGGTAGAGGTCCTCGCGGAACGCGCCCGCACGGATCTCCGCGCCCAGGTCGCGGTTCGTGGCCGCGACGACCCGCACGTCGACGCCCCGGTACTGCGGTGCTCCCACCGGCTTGATCTGGCCCGTGTCGAGCACGCGCAAGAGGCGCGGCTGCAGCGTGCGATCGAGCTCGCCGAGCTCGTCGAGGAAGATGGTGCCGGTGTGCGCCGCCTCGAACGTGCCCTCGCGCGCCCGCTCGGCGCCGGTGAACGCGCCGCGCACGTGGCCGAACAGCTCGCTCTCGACCAGCGAAGCCGGCATCGCGGCCAGGTCGCACACCACGAACGGTCCGCCCGCGCGCCGCGACAGCCGGTGCAGGGCGTCCGCGACCAGCTCCTTGCCGGTGCCGGTCTCGCCCGTGACGAGCACCGGCACGTCGGTGCGCGCTGCGCGCTCGACCACCGAGAACACCTCGCGCATCGCCACCGACGCGCCGACCAGCGAGCACAGGCGATCGTCCGCGTGCAGCGGCACCACCGGGGCCGGTCCGGCGAGCCGCAGCTCGGTCTGCCCGATGTGCAGGCTGGCCCCGGGTCCGATCTCGATGGCGTCGAAGCGCCCACCGCGGTACAGGCTGCCGTTCGTGGAGCCGAGGTCGCGCGCGCGCACGCGGTCCGGCGTCACCTCGAGCTCGAGGTGGCGCCACGACACGGAGGCGTCCGCGAGCTGCAGCGAGGCCGCGGGGTCCTTGCCGATGACGTAGACGCCAGGGGGCAGGGGCAGGGCGCGCCCGGCGTCGGGACCGGCGGCGACGAGCAGGCGGAACCCATCGGGGAGCTCCACCTGCGGCCGCGCCACCTCAGCGGTGGGCGGAATGTCCCGGGGATCCCGCGGCTCCGCCACGAGCTCCATGGTAACACCACCTCCGGGAGACCAGCGCCGTGCCGCCGCGGAAGGCCTCAGGCTTCGGCATCCTAGTGCACGCGCGCGAAGAAATAGAGCCCGTCGCGCGCCGAGCCGAGCGCGCTGCCGAACGTGCGCGCGCCGGCCATGCCGGAATACATCGTGTCCGCCTGCGGTGGGTTGACGAGCAGGCAGCCGCCGGCGCTGGTGCCGCCCGGGAACCCGCGCATCGGCTCGAGGTTGCGCAGATCCGACGCGAAGTAGATCACGTTGTCACCGCTGAGCGCGCTTGGCGAGGTCGGCACCACGCCCATCACGGGCGCCCCGGCCGGGTCCTCGAAGCACACGAGCTGGGTGCCGCCGTCCATGAGCAGGTCACGGCCCGCCATGCTGCGCCAGCCGTCGCTCACGGCGGTCTCGACCGCCGGGACGCCGTCCTCGAGCGTGACCACGTCGCCGCCCTGCACCACCAGCGACACCGTGGGCACGTAGCGCGTCCCTACGGGCTCGCAGTCGTCGACCATCACGTACAGGGTGCCGTTCGAGGTGCGCGGGATGCCGCCGATCGCGAACCGGCCACAGGCATCCGGCCGGGCCATGCCGATCGCATTGCCCGTGACGAAGTCGCTCGGCGCGAACACTCGCGCACAGGCGCCCGCGTCCTCGCCGAGCGCGGTGCGCATGGCCGGCGGCAGCGACTCCGACACGAAGCGCGTCACGCGGCCGCGTACGCAGCCGAGCGGTCCGACACACGCCGGTGCCGCACCGCACGCCCCAGCGCCGCCGATCCCTGCGCCGCCAATCCCTGCGCCACCGATCCCTGCGCCGCCAATCCCTGCGCCGCCGATCCCTGCGCCACCGATCCCTGCGCCGCCAATCCCAGCGCCGCCAATCCCAGCGCCGCCAATCCCTGCGCCACCAATCCCTGCGCCGCCAATCCCTGCGCCGCCGGCACCTCCACGGCCAGCTGCCCCACCCGTACCGGG
>JAHFDS010000458.1:4251-5890 GCA_023248855.1 Myxococcales bacterium | reverse complement strand
GGGGGCGACCTCCTCGATCTGGGTGGCGGCCGTGGCGACGCCGAAGCGGAAGCCTCCCTTGCCGGCGGGCGCCGACAGCGAGCCCATCGCCGCGAAGGTCACCTCGGCGGCGGGTGCCCCTGCGGAGCCCCCCGCGCCACCCGCGGCGGCACCGCCTGCGCCCCCCCCACCGGCGGGCCTGGGATCGTCGCCGCAGTCGAGGCAGAAAAGAGCCGTCGCGAGGGCGAGCGCACGTCGCATCGGAGGACCGTAGCACGCGCCCAGGGTGCCCAGAACGCCGGGGCGCGGTTGCGGGTCGGAGCAGGCAAATGTGGCCATGTCCGAGGCGCCCGCTAACATCGATGCAGATGTCCTCGCCGCTCCTCTCGCGCGCCGCCGGCTGCCTGCCTACCTCGGTCTTGCCCGGCCTCGCCGCGCGGATCGCGCAGCACCAGGGCGAGCTCATCCCGCTCCACATCGGCGACACTTACCTGGCGCCGCCGGTGTTCCCGGACCGGCTCGACCTCCACGACCCCACGCTCTACCGCTACGGCAAGATCGCCGGGCATGAACCGCTCGTGCGGGCGCTGGCGGAGCGCCTCGCGCGGCGGGCCGGCTATCCTGGCGGCGACTGCATCCAACTCAGCGCCGGCGCCACGCACGCCATCTGCTCGGCCGCGCGCGTCACGCTCGAGCCGGGCGACGAGGCGCTGGTCGCCGCACCCTACTGGCCGCTCACGACCGGGATGATCTCCGCGTGCGGCGCCACGCCAGTCGAGGTGCCGCTGACCGAGGAGCTGCTCCGGCACCCCGGGCGCGACGTGCGCGAGATCCTCGCGCCGTACCTGACGCCGCGCACGCGCGCCCTGTACCTGACGACGCCGAACAACCCCGACGGCAAGGTCCTGTCGCGCGCGCAGCTCGAGGGTATCGCCGAGATCGCCGTCCAGCGCGACCTCTGGGTGCTCTCCGACGAGGTCTACGAGCACTACACCTACGACGCGCCGCACGTCCCTGTGGCCTCCTTGCCGGGCATGTGCGAGCGCACGCTCACCTGCTTTTCGTTCTCCAAGAGCCATGGCCTCGCGGGGCTGCGCATCGGCTATCTGCTCGGGCCGCCCGCGGCGATCGCCGCGGTGCGCGCGATGCACTTCCACACGCTCTACGCGGTCCCGCTCTTGGTCCAGAAGCTGGCGCTGCTCGCGCTCGAGGAGGGCGATGCCTGGCTCGCGAGGGCGCGCACGGAGTATCGCTCCACGCGGGATGCCGTCGCCGAGGTGCTGCGCGACTCGCCCGTGCCGGTGCCCACGCCCGAGGGGGGCTCGTACTTCTTCCTCGACCTCGCGCCGCTGCTCCAAGATCGGCCGCTCATGCCGCTCCTCGAACGGCTGCTCGAGCGCAGCGTCTCCGTGGCGCCAGGCAGCTCGTTCGGCCGCGAGTTCGGGCGCCGGGTGCGGCTGTGCTTCACGGCTGCGCCGAAGGCACGCGTGGTCGAGGGCACCGGTCGCCTGGTCGAGCTCCTCCGCACGCTCTAGTTTGCGAGAGTGGCCGGCTCGGAAGCCGGCCACCAGGAAGGGCACGCTGCCCTTCCCCCGCCGCGGCAAGGCCGGCGCGGGCCCCCTGACCTGCGTCTTCGCTCGCTACGCCCTTGCTGCTCGCT
>JAHFDS010000458.1:0-4241 GCA_023248855.1 Myxococcales bacterium | reverse complement strand
CCCGCCGCGGCAAAGCCGCATCGGGCCCCCCAACCTGCGTCTTCGCTCGCGCTCGCTACGCCCTTGCGGCTCGCTGACGCTCGCCTCGAATGCGTCTGCCTTAGGCGATCGCGCCCTGTACCAAGCAGCTTTCTGCTGTCCGGACTCTGCAATGGAGCCCACTCTTGTAGACAGCGAGGGGATGGATTCGAAACATCTCGGCCGCTTGAGGCCGGGGGCCAGCATGGCACGGCGGTTGCTGTATTCCGATGTAGGCATGTTCGCTGTCCTCTACGAATTCCATCATCTCGAAGCCGTTCCCGAGGCGACTGGGCGCGATCGCACGATCAACCAGCACGTCCGCCGGTTGCAGCTCGAGCACTTCCTCGTGGCTTCACCCACCGAGGACCGCTCCAGACGTTGGCGGCGGATCCGCGCCCGCGAGCGCGCGACCATCGTGACGTCGCACGGCGCGTGGCCGACCATCGTCGAAGACGCCTCGGCGAGCGGCTTTCGTCTCGCAGGGGCGCACCCGCTCATGGTCGGCGACGAGGTGGAGGTGCGCGGCGATGGCTACTCCTTCCCTTGCCGCGTCGTGTGGTGGTCGGCCAAGGACGCCCAGGTGGGCCTTCAGCTCTCGGGGCGCCCGCGGGTCCTGCGCACCACACCCGTCCCCAGCAGCTGATCGCCTCGCGCTGACCGCCACACTCGGCTACCCTGCGCCCCTCGCGATGGCGCCTCCGAAGACGATCCGCTTCGTGCTCGGCGCGACCACCGCGTTGTTCGAGGAGCGCGGGATCCCGTCCGCGCGCCTCGACGCGGAGGTCTTGCTCGCGCACGTCCTCGGGTGCGCCCGGATCCAGCTCTACACGGACCACGACCGGCCGCTAGCAGAGGTCGAGCTCGAGCCCTACCGGGCGCTGGTGCGCCGCCGGCTGCAGCGCGAGCCCGTGGCCTATCTGACCGGGGCGCGCGAGTTTCGCGGGCTGCGCTTGCGCGCCGACGCGCGCGCGCTCGTGCCTCGCCCCGAGACGGAGCACCTGGTCGACGAGGCGATCGCGCGAGCAGGCGATCGCGCGGGGCTGCGCGTCGCGGACGTGGCGACCGGCAGTGGCGCAGTCGCGATCGCGCTCGCCTGTGCCCTTGGCGAACGCGCCCGGGTATGGGCCACGGATCGGTCTCCCGCGGCCCTCGATCTGGCCCGGCAGAACGTCGACCAGGTGGGCGTGACGGTGACGCTGCTCGAGGGGGATCTCACCGCTCCGCTGCTTCCGCTTGCGCCGTTCGATCTCGTCACGGCCAACCTGCCGTACCTGACGGGCGACGAGATGGACGCACGCGCCCCCGAGCTGCGGTTCGAGCCGGAGCTCGCGCTCGCGGGAGGTGCCGACGGGCTCGATCTGATCCGGCGCCTGGTCGCCGAGGCGCCGCCGTTGCTCGGAAACGGGGCGGCGCTGTGTCTCGAGATCGGCGCCGGGCAGGCCGAAGCCGTGCTGGCCCTGTTCGAGCCGGCCGGGTGGTCAGACCGCCGGCTGGTACGCGATCTGGCTGGTCTGCCTCGAGTCGTCAGCGCGACCCACACGGGGGGCGGTGGACGGTGACGGTGGGTGTCCACCGGCTGACGAAAATCGGTCCAATCGTGCGGTTCCGCACGGTTCAACTCATTGAAATCCCGACAGTGGTGGTCCGACCTGAGCCGGCAGGAGACGTGCATCATGCGCCGGCAACCAGAGCGCGGGTGCGGCGCCATGCCTGGGGGGGACCGTGCCGCGCCCGCGCTCGGGGATCTAACCGCTACGGCGGAAACGGCTCCACCGTCAGCCGCCCTCCCGGCTCGGTGGCGATGATGGGCCGGTTCGCCTGCGAGCCGCCCCACACCAGCATCTCGGAGCCCGTGAACACGGCCGCATGGTAGCGCCGCCGGAACGGCGCGCCGACCCGGTTGGTGGAGGACCAGGCCTCGGCCGCGAAGTCGTAGATCGCACCCGAGTCGGTCTCCTGGCCGCGCGGTAGCTCGAGCCCACCCCACACGATCGCAGTCGCTCCGGCGCACACCAGCGTGTGTCCCGTGCGCGGCGAGGGCGCCAGCTTGCGCGGCAGCGTGGTCCAGGTGTCCGTGACAGGATCCCAGCGCGCGGAGTCGTTGCGCGAGAGCGTCGCGTAGAGTCCCCCGACGATCAGCATGTGCCCGCCACAGAACGTGGCCGCGTGGTCGGTGCGCGCCGCGGGCGCGCCCGCGAGGGCGAGCGCACGCCAGATGCCCGCCTTGGGATCGAGCGCGCCGCCGCTCATCGATCCGTCGGGGGAGTGCAGCTCGGCGCCGCCCCAGGCCACCATCTCGCTGCCGGTCCAGACGGCCGTGTGCCCCGCGCGCGGCGTCGGCGCCCCCTCGAGCGGTGTCTCCACCCAGTCGTCGGTGGCCGCCCGCCAGCGTGCCCCGCGCGCTACCGGCCTCGTCTCCTGCGTGCCGCCCCAGACGATCATCTCGCTGCCGGTCCAGATTCCGGACCAGCCGAGGCGCGGCGCCGGGGCGTGCGTCGCATTCATCCGGGTCCAGGTGTCCTTCGTTGGATCCCACCGCGCGCCGCCGGACTGGGGAATGCCGAGCACCTCGCCGCCCCAGACCAGGACCTCGCTGCCGGTCCAGAGCACGAAGGGGTTTCGCCTGGCGCCAGGGGCGCCGGAGCGCGACAGCGGATGCCACGCTTCGTCCTCGGGCCGTCCGCCGGGCTGATAGCGGAACGTGCTCTGGATCGGCCCGAGCGGCACCGCGCCGCCGAAGACGACCATCTCGCTGCCAGTCCAGGTGGCCCCCGGCAGGATGCGGCCGCCAGGGGCGTCCTTCGTGGTCATGACGGCGAAGGCGCCTCGCACGGCCGGCGGGCCCGTCTCCGCGGCACCTGCGGCCCCGCCGCTGGTGTCCTTCGGGGTGGCGTCCTCGCAGCCCCCGAGCGCGACCCAGCACGCCGTCAGCGTGGCCGCGAGGGACCTCATGCCACCCGGTGGGGGCGCTTGAGCAGGAACTGCACCGCGCCGGGCAAGCGCCGCCGCCAGGCAGCCTCGTTGTGCGCGCCGCGCCGGTCGATGCGGAAGTAGAGGTGCGTGCGATCGCGCAGGCCCCGGTGTCGCAAATGCTCCGCGAGCCGCGTGGCCTCGCGCGCAAGGCGACCTTCACGCGCTCCGGCGTCGAGGTACAGCCGGCCCGAGGCCCAGAACGGGCTCGATCGCACGACCTCGTGGATCGCGCCACCCGCGAACCACAGGGACGGCGACATGACGAGGGCTCGGCCGAACACCTGCGGCTGGCGGAACACGGCATAGAGCGACGTCAGGCCCCCCATCGAGCTGCCGCCGACCAGCGTGTCGAGCCGATCCGGTAGCGTCGGCAACGTCGCGTCGATGTGGGGCTTGACGGTGCCGGTCAGCCAGTCGAGGGTGGCGTCCGCGCGGCCCTGTCCGAAGCGAGACGAATCGAAGGGGGCGAGCTCCGCGATGCGCTCCTCGCCGCCGTGGAACATTCCCACGACGATGGCCGCGCGTCGCTTGCCGCGGGCGCGCCGGTCCATGAGCTCGTGCACGCGCCAGCCGCCGGCGAAGCTGCCGTCGTCCTCGAAGACGTTCTGGCCGTCCCAGAGGTAGAGCACCGGGAAGCGCTCGTTGCGGGTGCGCGGCGGGACGTACACGCGCACTGTCCGCCGGCCGTCGCCGCCCGGCGCCGGGAGGCTCAGGGTGTGGATCTCGCTCACGGGGCGTCGGGCAGGATCACGTCTTCTCGCCCTTGCCGGCCTCGGCCTTGCCCGCGCCCTTGTCGGCGCCGCAGTGCTTGTCGCCGCCCTTCTTCTCCTCAGCGCCGCAGTGCTTGTCGCCGCCCTTCTTCTTCGACTTCTTCTTGCCGCTCTTGGGCTTGTCTTCCTTGCCCGGCTCACCCTCGGCGCGGGCGACGCCCCCGAGTGATCCGAACGTGAATGCCGCGAGGGTGAGCGAGAGCAGCGTCTGCATGTGTGCATCGTGTCACGTGCACGGTCCCCGGGAAAGCCGCTATCCTTCCGGCCGATGATGCGCCTTTTCGCGGTGACCCCGTGGCTGCTCGGTTGTGTGGGGGCGCTGGCCCTCGGCTGCGGGGATGACAAGCCAGGGACGGCGGGGACGGCGGGCCAGGGGGCGGCGGGCGGCGGCGCGGGCGGGGCGGGCTCGCCGGTGCGCGACGCGGGGGTCGATGCTCCCCGCACCGATGGGCCCCGGCCTTCCGACGGACCGCGGGG
>JAHFDS010000457.1 GCA_023248855.1 Myxococcales bacterium | reverse complement strand
CTCGCCGGGCAGCTCGGCGAGGTTCGCCGGCCTGCGTGCCGCGGCCACGGTCGCGACCCCGAGGCCCAGGGTCGCCACACCCAGGAGCCCCAAGCAGACGGTGGAGAGCTTCATCGCGTCCTCCGCAAAGGCGCAAGGCAAAGGGGCCGGCGGTAGCTCCGCCGGCCCCGGGTTCAACCGCGGATCACAGCCACTGGATCGAGAGATCGCCGAAGTCGCTGAACTGGTACGACTTCGGGCACAGCGGCACCGACGTCGTGAGCAGCGTCATGTTGGCGAACGAGCCGATCATGGAGTTCGCGATGTCGGTGGCCACCCAGGACAGGCCGAGGGTGAGGAAGTCGAGGATGGTCGGGTAGTTGACGTCGACCTTGATGTTCTTGGCCTCGATCTTGAGGTGATTGTTGGCGCACGAGAGCACGAGATCGAAGTCGACGTCGACCTCGGGATCCGGCAGGTAGTCGAGCGAGTACGCGAGGTCGAGGTCGACGTGCGCGGTGTGGCGCGTGGCGTCGCTCGTGACACGGCTGAGCTCGACCCAGCGCGGGCTGAAGAAGCTGCCCCAGTAGAGCGAGTTCGACTGGATGTAGTGGCCGACGTTGCTCTCGATGATGCTCTCGAGAGCGGCGCGCGCGACGGAGAACGGCGGCAGCACGATCGCCCCGTTGCCGCTGAGCGTCCAGTACGCGTTGGCTCGCAGCGTGGTCGAGCTGAACGTGTAGGTGGGCAGGTGGCCGTCGTCGCCGTCGATCCACTGCGCTGACGAGAACGTGTGCGAGAAGATCGGTCGGGTGCTGCCGTTGACCCGGATCTGGAGGCTCTTGAGGCAAAGGCCGTCGGTGCCGACCTTGCCGATCGTGAGCTGCGTGATGTCCGAGACCTTGCTGACGCCGACCTTCGAGACGTTGCCGATGTCGTACACCTTGCTCGTGTTGCGCTCGAAGTCGTCGCCGCCGTAGTCGAGGTAGAACCTCTTGGTGCTGTCGTTCTTGAACTGCAGGTAGACGTCGTCGTCGGTGCCGGCGTCGCTGACGTCGCAGGTCTGGACGAGGACCTGCAGGCGCCAGACCGGGACTTGCTCGACGGTCGTGATGGCCGCGGCGGCCGGATGGGATGCGCCGAGCGCGCACAGGGGGGCCAGGGCGACGAGCAGGTTCTTCAATGAGCGGTGCGTGAGCATGGGCCTTCCTCCGAGGTTGGCGACCCTTCCAGGGCCGCGGGTTCGGAGGCGCCTTGAGCACCCCGCGTGCCAGCGCGCAACGCGCGAGAAACGGCAATCGAGGCGCCGATTCGAGCGACCCTTGCGTGAACCCGTGGGTCCGACGGGCGCAGCCGTTGCTCGGCGCGCAAGGCCCGCTCGATGCGCCGCGCCAGGATGAAGGCTCAGGCGTCGTCGCCGGAGGCGCGCTTTCGCTTCGGCTGGCGCCGCATCACGTGGTCCCAGACGCCTGGGAAGTTCGTGCCCAGAAAGACGATGGCTTTGGCGTGGCCTGGCCAGTCGAGCTCGCGCTTCCTCGCGGCAGCGGCACGCACGATCGCGCGCGCGCACGCGTCGGCATCGGCCGCGAGCCTGGGTTGCGTGTTCTTCGAGCCCGCGTGGAACACGCCGCGATTGTCGACCATCTGGATCTCGCTCTTGACGAAGCCGGGGCACACCAGCGTCACGCCGATGCCCTCGGCGTGGAGCTCGGGGCGCAGCGCGAGCGCCAGACCCGACACCGCGTGCTTGGAGGCGACGTAGGCGCTCATGCGCGGCACCGCCACGCGGCCGACCACGCTCGAGATGAGCACGACCTGGCCCTTGCTCTGGCGCAGCGCCTCGTGCGCCGCGCGGATGGTCGCGACCACGCCGAAGACGTTGGTGTCGAACTGCCGGCGGAAGTCGTCGACCGTGAGCCGATCGATTCCGCCCGCGACCGCGAAGCCGGCGTTGGCGACCACCACGTCGAGGCGCCCGAATCGCTCGACGGTGGCCGCGACGGCGCGCTCGAGGGCGGCCTCGGAGGTCACGTCGGCAGCCTGCACGAGGACGCGGTCGGCGCCGAGCTCGCTGGCCAGCGCCTCCAGGCGGTCCACGCGCCGCGCGAGCAGCACCACCCTCGCGCCCGCGGCGATGAACGCGCGACCGATCGAGGCGCCGATGCCGCTCGACGCGCCGGTGATGAAAGCCACCTTGTCCTCGAAGCGTCCCATCGCGGGAGTATAGGGCGCCCTCGCCCGGTGAGGTCAGTTACCGTCGTCGTCGTCGTCGTCGCGCCGGGCGCGGGGGTCGGCCTCGTCGTCGTCGGCGGGCGCGGGTCGAGCCGGAGGCCGCGCAGGCGCCACGGTCACACCGGCGCGCGCAGGCGCGCTCAGCCCGCCTCGCGAGGCGGGCCCCTCGGCCTGCTCGCCGTCGTCGCCATCCTCTTCGAGCTCGGGCGGGAAGACCAGGGGCTCGGGCGAGCCCCCGCGCGCGAAGCGCAACATCGCGTCCACGAGGTAGGCGCCGGCGCCGCGGATCTGGTTCTGGCGGCCATGCCGGAACGAGTCGGCCAGGATCGAGAACACCAGGACGTCGTCCTTGTCGCCGACGAAGCCAGACAGCGCGCTCTTCGAGCGCAGCGTGCCCGTCTTCGCCCGCACCAGGCCCGCGGCCGGATGGCCGATGAAGCGCCGCCGCGTGGTGCCCGAGATGCCCCCGACCGACAGCGACGACAGGAAGTCCGGCGCCACCTCGAGGTCGTAGTAGACGTGCCGAAGGAGCCTGGTCACGGCGGCGGGGGTGATGCGGTTGCAGTGCGCCAGCCCGCTGCCGTTCTGGGCGTGGTAGGCCGAGGGGGCGATCCCCGCCCGGCGCATGAGCTCCGCCAGCGCCTTCTGGCCCTTCTCCGCGGTGGCGGGCGCGCCGTAGATCTCCACACCGAGGGTCTGGAAGATGCGCTCCGCGTAGAAGTTGTTCGAGTAGATGTTGGACGGGCGGATCGCCATCGACATCGGCGTGTCGTGGCTGCCGAGCACCAGCTCGGTCTTGCCGACGCGCCCGGTGCGCACCGGGCGGTTCACGACGATGCCGAGGTCCGCGAGGATCTTGCCGAGCGTCGCCGCCGTGAAGAGCGCGGGCTTGGGCGGCCGCCGCTTGATCAGCGAGCCGCGCGCCACCTTGCCCGACACGCGCACCAGGCCCGCGCCGGGGCCGCCGACGATCTCGACGCGGAGGCCGCGCCCGCGGCCCACGGTCCTGGCGGTGTTCGACACCTGGAACACCGGCGGATCCACCGTCACCGACGGCGCAGCACCGATCGGCCCGGGCGCGACGCGGATGACGACGCGGTTCCGGTTGAGCGTGAGCGGCGCGTAACCGAGCTCGTCCTCTTCGTCGGACGAATCGACCGGCGCGCCGGCGCTCTGGTAGCCCGTCTCCTCGACCACGATGCCGCCCGTGATGCGCGTGACGCCGCGCGCCTGGACCTCCCGGGCGATCTCCACCAGGTGCTCGAAGGACAGCATCGGATCGCCCGACCCACGCAGGTACACGTCACCGGCGATGATGCCGTCGGCGCGCGGTCGCGGCCCCGCCAGCACCGTGCGGTAGGTCCAGCTCGGGCCGAGCAGCGTGAGCGCGGCGGCGGTGGTGAGGATCTTCTCGTTGGAGGCAGGGTCGAACTGCACGTTGGAGTTCTGGGCGAACAGCAGCCGGTCGTCCTTGAGCCGGCGCACCTCGACACCCACGTGCGTGCGCGCCAGCGGGCCGCGCGACAGCAGCATCGCGAGCGCCTGCTGGAGCTGCTCGATCCGGGCGCGATCGGGGTCGCTCGCCGGCGGGACCGGCATGACGACCTCTCCCCGCGAGCGCACGGGATCGTTCGGGGGCGGACGCTTCCGGCTCTTGCCGCCCTTGCCCTTGGCTTTTTCGGCCGTCTGTGCTTTGGCCCCCGGGTCCGCCGGCTCTTTTCGGGCCGGCGCCGCGGCGCGGATCGATCGCGCCTGGCGGCGAGCCTTGGCGGCCACCCGCGCGCCCTTCTTGCCGGCGTCGGCCGGCGCTGGTGCGGAAAGGAGCAGCGCGGCAGCGAGCGCGAAGCAGAGCCTGTACATCTCCCCTCATTGTCCCGGGCCGGACCGCCTCGTGCAAGAAAGCACGGTCGGTCCGTCAGCCGAACGTGGCGCGCAGCCGGGCCAGGCCCCGGGCGGCGCCCGTGGCGCGGCGCGGCTCGGCGATGCGGCGGGCGCGCAGCAGGCGATTTTGCGGCGTCGTGCTGGCCGGCACGAGCGGCAGGACGGTGACCTCGTAGCCCGCGGCCTCGAGCTCGAGCACCCGCTCTGCGTCGGTGAGGAGCTCGTCGAGCGGCGTCCGGACCCCGGCGTGAGTGGGGATCCCGAGCCGGTCGAAGGAGGCGCGTTCCCGCCGGCGCCGGCAGCACGGGACGATGAGCGCGTGCCTGGCCTCGAGGGAGATCGCGCGGGCGATGGCGTCGTCCGTGGCCTCGCCGCAGGCGTGCAGGGCGAGCACCACGTCGGGTCGCACCGGCAGCGGGACGACGGCCGCATCTCCCGCCACCACCGCCAGCCGGCCTCGACCGCGCCCGGCTGCGAGCGCCTCGGCTCGGGCGGCCCGCGCGGCGTCGCGCTCGACGCCGAGGTAGGACACCGGCCGATCGGGCGCCAGCAGCAGCACGGCCGCGAATCCGACGAGGGATCGCCCGGCGCCGAGATCGACGACGGTGGCCGGCCGCACCCGCGGCAGCACGCGGTCGAGCTCGTCGAGCAGCGCCGTCACCTCGTCCACCTTGCGCTCGTCGTCCGCACGCAGCCGCGCGCGCGGCTCGCCGATGTAGAGCTCGTGCAGGAGCGCCGCCACCGCTTCGCGGGAGACCATTCCCCCATCGTAGTGCTTCGACCGCAGCGCAAGGATCCAGGTATCCTCGACTCGTGCGCGCGCGTTTTCGTGTCCTCGCCGTCCTGGCGGCGTGCCTTCTCGTGTGGCCTGCGCCCGCGGAAGCCGGGGCCAGGCGTGGGGCGAGCGCCAGGCTGGCCAAGTCCCGCGGCAAGAAGGGGCGAGTGACGAGCCGCCGTTCCACCCGGGCCCGGCGCATCGCCGCGCTCGACCGGCAGAAGTTGCCACAGGACGGCGTGCTGCGCGTGCGCGGACGCGTCGTCGGCGCCAGCAGACCGGCCGGCAAGCCGCTCCTGGCGGCGCTCTACCGGAGCTATCCGCGCACGGACGCTGGCTCCGGCGCGCACGTCGCTGCGCTCACCGTCCCGGCCGACGGCGACGGCCACTTTCTGCTCTCGGGCGCGTCGCCCGGACAGTACTGGGTGGCTGCGTTCGTCGACCAAGACGGCGACGGCAAGTGGCAGTCGGACCGTGAGCTGGGCGGCGTCTCCGCCCCGACGAACCCCATCGAGGTCGACGCGGTGCGTGACTTCATGACCGTCGAGGTCGAGGTCGACCCGCTCTACGTCGAGCTGCGCACGCGCTTTTTCGCTGGCACCGACACCACGCCGCCGCGCCACGTGCTCGAGGGCGCGTACGCGTCGTTCGCGGGGCAGGGCGCGCTCGGCCCGGCGGCCCTCAAGATCACGACCCCGGCCGGGCCGGCCAGGCCCGGCGACCCGGTGGCCGCGCGCTACTTCGTCGAGGTCACCCACGCGGCCCTGCCCGGCGGCAGCGCGAAGCGCCAGGTGGTTCCTGCGAGCTTCGGAGCGCTGCCGACCTTGGGCTCCCCGGCGCCCGGTCAGCCTGTGCTCGCCGGCCAGGACCTTCCGGTGCGCTGGACTGCACCTGCCTGGGGCAACGACGCCGCCTGCGAGCTGCGGACCGCCGACGGCAAGCTGCTGTGGCGCGCCGCAGGTCCGGCGCCGCTGGTCGTGCCGGCCGCGCTGCTCCGACAGGGCCTCCGGGCGACGCTGGTGCTCGAGGCTGCGCGGCTGTCCGCGC
>JAHFDS010000078.1 GCA_023248855.1 Myxococcales bacterium | reverse complement strand
GACGGGCAGCCTGCGCGAGGTGGCCGGCAGCCGGCGCGCCGTCGCCGACCCTCGCGTGCCGGTCGGGGCCACGCGGCTGCGCCTGGCCTCGACGGCGGGGCTGTCGGTGGGCGACGCGGTGGTGGTGTACCGGCCCAGCACGGCCGCCTGGATCCACGCGATCGGCATGGACCAGATCCACGACGACGGCGACACGGTGCAGTGGGCGGCCGGCGAGTACGACCTGCACTACGAGCGCGTGGTGGCGGCCCTCGACGGCGACGCGATCACGCTCGACGCGCCGGTCATGAACGCGCTCGACGCCTTGTGGGGCGGCGGCGCCGTGTACCGCTACACGTTCGCGGGACGCATCGCGAACGTGGGTGTGGAGCGGCTGCGGCTCGACTCCACGTACGTGGCAGGCAAGGAGACCTCCGACGAGGCCCACGCGTGGATCGGCGTGCAGCTCGACGCGCTCGAGCACGCGTGGGTGCGCGACGTGACCGCGCTGCACTTCGGCTGGGCCGCCGTCTCGGTCGAGAGCAAGGCGCGCTTCGTCACGGTGCAGGACTGCGAGATGCTGGACCCGGTCTCGCAGATCACGGGTGGGCGGCGCTACTCGTTCAACGTCGACGGCCAGCGCACGCTGGTGCAACGCGTGCACACCCGCGGCGGCAGGCACGACTTCGTCAACGGTGCGCGCGTGCTGGGTCCGAACGTGTTCCTCGACGGCGTGGCCGAGGACACGCACGCGGACATCGGGCCGCACCACCGCTGGACCACGGGCACGCTGTTCGACCGCATCCGTGGCGGCGAGATGGCGGTGCAGGATCGCGGCGACTACGGCACCGGGCACGGCTGGGCGGGCGCGCAGATCGTCTTCTGGAACCCCGAGGCGAGCGCGCTCGCGTGCGAGCGCCCACCCGGCGCGGAGAACTGGTGCATTGGCCTTCTCGGCCGGCACGTGCCGGGGCGCCTCGCGCGCGAGGACGGCCACTTCGAGCTCGAGGGCCGGCACGCGAGCCCGTCGAGCCTGTTTCTCGCGCAGCTCGAGGACCGCCTCGGCCCCGCCGCGGTCCTGGCCATCACGACGGCGGCGCAGCGGAGGTAGGCTGCGCCCTCAGCCCAGGCGCGCGTGGACCCGCGCAGCGAGCGAGCCGAGCTCGGGGTCGCCGCTCGTCTCCTCCAGCGACTTGAGCCGCGCCAGGAGCGAGCCGCGCCGGCGCGGCTGATCGCCCCGGCCCAGCAGGCGTTCGATGTTGCCGAGCGCCTCGCCGATGCGGTCCAGGTTGCGGTGCTCGAGCACCTGCCCGAGCGCGTCGAAGTCCTCCGGCCAGCCGTGCTTGGCCAGGTAGATCTCGAACGCCTTCGAGATCTCGTCGCGTCCGACCGCGCTGCGCACCCGCTCGAGCAGCTCGAGACGCGTCGGCTCGGTCTCGATCTTCTTCTTGCGACTCTTCTTGCCCGGCGCGGCGGTCGCAACCGCCGCGGAAGGGGCAGGCGCCGTGGTGGCGCCCGGGACACGGTCCGCGATTGGCGTCGTGGACTCGCCCGGCAGGGGCACCTTGAGCTGATCGCGCCCCTCGGCCTGGGCCTTCTCGCGGTCGGAGACCAGCTTGGCGATGCCGCCCGTGGCGAAGAGCTTCTCGAGCTGCGCGCGATAGCCGGCTGGTGACGGATCGGGGCGATCGCGCTCTTCGCGCGGCTTGCCTCCGCGTGCGTCACGGTCGCGCCACGTGGGCTTGTCCCGATCGCGTCCCTGACCCATCTGTCCGGCCAGCCTAGCACGGGCTCCTTCTGCCAAGCCAAGTTGCACGGTGTAGGCTTGCGCGGATGCTCCTTCTCCTCCTTGCGCTGATGGGTGAGCCGCACCTCGTCAGGAAGCAGGCCCAGATCATGGGGACCGTGGTCGAGATCCAGGTGTGGACGGCCGACGAGGGCGCGGCCGACCGGGGGGCCGAGGCCGCGTTCGCCGAGCTGCGCCGGCTCGAGGCGCTCATGACCGACTGGCGCGACGACTCCACCGTCGGCAAGCTCAACCAGCACGCCGGTGATGGCACCTGGGTGCCGCTCGACCCCGACACCGCCCGCGTCCTCGAGAAGTCGCTCGAGGTGGCGCGCCGCTCGCACGGCGCCTTCGACATCACGGTCGGGGTGTTCCGCGGCCTGTGGAAGCTCGACAACGACGTCGACGGCACCATTCCGGCGCCCGCCGACGTGGCGGCCCGGGCGCGCCTGGTCGGCTGGAAGGATCTGCTGCTCGACGCCCGAAAGCCCGCGGCGCGCCTGCGCCGCAAGGGCCAGCGGGTCACCCTGGGTGGCATCGCCAAGGGCTACGCGGTCGACCGTGCCGTCGAGAAGCTGCGCCAAGGGGGCCTTTCCGACTTCATTGTGCAGGCCGGGGGCGACTTCTACGCGTCGGGCAAGCGCGGCGATCGCGCCTGGCGTGTGGGGGTGCGCGATCCGCGCGGCCGGCGCGACGAGTACTTCGCGATGGCGGAGATCAGCAACGAGGCCTTCTCGACCTCGGGCGACTACGAGCGCTTCGTCATCCGGGGCGGCCAGCGCTACCATCACATCCTCGACGCCAGGACCGGCATGCCGGCCAAGGGCGCTCGCGGCGTGACGGTCCTGGCAAAGAACGCCTTCGACGCCGACGCGTGGGACACGACGCTGTTCCTGCTCGGGCCGAAGCGGGCTGCCGCGCTCCTTGCCGAGCTCCCCGGCATCGAGATGGTGCTGGTGGACGACAGAAACCAGGTCCACCAGAGCGCCGGCATGGCCAGGCGGCTGAAGATCCTGCGCCCGCCGACCGACGGTCCATAGCCTCAGGAGGCACGGGACCAGCGATTCCCACGAGGTCCGCGGACCCCAGCCGGCCAGGGTCGCGGATACTCGACGGGTTGCCGAGAGTAGGCTAACCTAGCGATTTCAAGACATCGTCGTGCCTGGCACAGCAGCCAGCAAGAGGGCATCCCCTCCGGCTGGCCAAAAGGCCCGGCGATCGAGATAGAGGGGACCACGAGGTCACCGTGAGCACACAAGCCACACCCCCCGAAGAGGGCCAGTCCCTCGAGCAGAAGATCCAGCGCGCGCTCGAGCTGTTTCGCCGAGGCAGAAAGCACTGGCCCGTGGTCGGGGCCTGCCTGGCGCTCGGCGCCGGCGGCGGCGTCGTCGCCGCCATGAAGGCCAAGAAGGTCTATCAATCCGAGACGATGATCGTCTACAAGGAGGCGGTCGACCAGCGCGGCGTCACCTCGGGCGACGTCGAGCACCCGGACGTCGAGGGAGAGCTCAAGAAGCTGCTGTCGAGCCGCTCGGAGATGCTCAAGCTGGTGGACGAGCTGAAGATCCTGCGCGAGTTCCGCGAGTTCCAGGCGCCCGAGCAGCTGTTCGAGACCTTCCAGGGCAAGTTCCTCATGCGCCAAAAGGGAGGCGACACCTTCTGGTTCACCTACGAGGACTCCGACGCCCTGCGCACGCAGCGCACTGTCGAGCGGATCACCGACTACCTCATGCGGACGTACTCGGACAACCGCAACAAGAAGCTCAAGAGCACGCTCATCTACCTCGAGGAGAACGTCGCCAAGTCGAGAAAACGGCTGGCCGAGATCGCGAACGACCTGGGCCGCTTCGCCAAGGAGCACCAGGACATCGTCGCGAACGCAGAGGGCACGACGACGATGGGCGGCCTCTCCTTCACGCTCGGCCAGCCGGGCAGCAAGGGCAAGAAGGGGCCCAAGCGCACCATCATCATGACCCCGGAGATCGCCGCCCTGGCTCGGGAGAAGGGCGCCCTGGTCTCGCAGCGCAACCTCATCCTCGGACCGGCGGCGGCGCCCAAGGCCGAGGCGGCGCCCGAGGGGCCGAACCCCTGCGAGGAGGACCTCAAGGAGGCCAAGCGCGAGTACGACCTGCGCAAGGCCGAGTACACCGACCAGCACCCCGACGTGATCCGCGCGAAGAAGCGGCTCGAGAGCGCCAAGTCCGTCTGCGCCAGGGCCAAGAAGCCGGGCCTCGCGGCGGCGGCCGTGGCGGCGGCGTCGAGCGATCCGCAGGTCATCGACCTCAACGCCAAGATCCGGGACCTCGACGAGCGCATCGCGCGGGCGACGGCGCGGGCGAGCGGCGGACACGACAGGGCCAGCAAGGAGGCCCCGACGCCCGCCATGCCGATCGCCAACGTTCCGAAGGCGCCCAAGGACCTGATGGGCGAGTGGCAGCGGCTCAACCTCGAGGAGAAGATCGCCAAGGGCGAGCTCGAGGACCTCGAGGGCAGAAAGCAGAAGGAGGACCTGCGCATCCGGGGCCAGCTCGTGGAGAGCTTCTTCGAGATCCGCGATCCGGCGCTCTTGCCGCAAAAACCCATCAAGCCGGTCAAGAAGAAGATCTTCGGCATGGGCTTCGGCCTCGGTCTGTTCCTCGGCCTGGGTTATGCTGCCGCGCGCGTGCTGTTGGACCCGAAGATCTACGACGTCACGGACCTGCAGGCGGCGAGCAGTCTGCCGGTCCTGGCGGTGATCCCGCGCGTCGGGATGACGCGAGCGGGGCGGAAAGCGACCTGACGACGTGGCGGTGGACGACAAGCGCAAAGGTCGCTGGATCGACGAGGCGGCGACGCTGATCGCCCCGAGTCGAGGCGCCCCGCCTGCGCCTGATGGACGCAGAGGCCCGGCCGCGCCTGGTCGAGGGTCGCGCCCGCCCGCGGGCACGCTCGAGGTCATCGACATGGCGGAGGACGAGCTCGTCGATGCGGAGCCGGAGGAGCCGGCGCAAAGGCCGCGGCGATCCACGCAGCAGACGGGCTACCAGGCAGCGGGCCCGCAGCGCGCCCGCCCGGGAGAGAGCCAGGCCGGCGTGCCGCGGTCGCGCGCGCTCACGACGCGGGGCCGGGCGGCGGCCGACGACGACGAGGACGACCACCGTCGCGCACCGGTGCCGACGGCACAGCCGCGGGGGGGCTACGACCGTGAACGCTCGGGCCGGCCGCCGAGCAGCAATCTGCCGGCCGTGCAGATGCCGACGCCGTTTCGCGCCCACGAGGTCGCGAACATGTGCCCGGACGAGTCGCTCTTCATGGTGCACTCGCCGGACTCGGAGCAATCGGCCCAGTATCGCCTGCTGAAGTTCCGCCTCAAGGAGGCGGGCGACCCGCGCGTGCTCGCGATGACGAGCGCGGGCTACGGCGAGGGCCAGCACATCGCGGCGGCCAACCTCGCGCTCGCGCTGGCCGAGGGGCGACGCACCCGCGTCATCATCGTCGAGGCCAACCTCCGAAGGCCCGGCTTGCCGCGCCTGTTTGGCCTCGACGACGGCTCGGGCCTGTCCGAGCAGCTGCGGCGCCGCCGTCGCGACCCGGATGGACCGTGGGACGTGCTCGAGCTCGCCAATGGATTCCACCTGCTCCACGCGGGAAAGCCGGCGGAGAACCCGGCGGCGATGCTCAACAGCGAGGAGTTCGCGCGCCTGATGGGCGATCTGCGGCTGCACTACGACTTCGTCGTGGTCGACACGCCGCCCATGCTCGACAACACCGACATGACGATCGTCCAGGACCTCATGGACGGCGTCATCCTGGTCTGTCGGAGTGGCGCGTCGGATCGGGGCCAGGTGCGAAAGGCCCTGCAGCGCCTGTCGCCGCACAACGTGCTCGGCCTCCTGCTCACCTGATCGGATCGCAATGGGCCTCGCGCGCCGCGCCATCGTCCTCTATCTGGTCGAAACGGTGCTCATCTCGGCCTGCGTCATCGCGGCGATCTATCTGCGCCTCGGCCGCGAGGATCTGGCCGGCTACGACTACGCGATCCTGAAGTCCCTGGTCGCGACGACCGTCATCCAGATCTGCTTCTACTACAACGACCTCTACACCTTCACCGGGATGGCCGAGCGGCGGGGCCTGCTGCGGCGGCTGGTGGGCGCGTTCGCGATCTCCGGCGTCCTCCTGACGGGCCTTTTCTACGTGGTGCCGCAGCTGCAGATCGGCCGCGGAATCTTCCTCATCAACATCGCGCTGCTCCTCGGCGTCATGTTCGCGTGGCGCCGGGTCATCGTCTTCATGCTCGACCGGCCGGCCTTCCGGCGGCGCCTGCTCATCCTCGGCGCGGGCGACGAGGCGCGCGAGGTGGCCGACATGGTGAGCGATCATCCCGAGCTGGGCCTCTCGCATGTGGGGTTCCTCGCGCCCGACCGGTCGATCGAGTACGCCGACATTCGCGAGGAGATCGTGGGCACGTACGACGACCTGCTGCAGGTGTGCCGCACGCACCGCATCGCGGAGGCCATCGTAGCGCCGGGCGAGGAGCACCGGCACCTCTTGCCGGTGGCCGAGCTCGTGGCCGCGAAGTTCGAGGGCATCGACGTCATCGACGCGCAGTCGTTCCTCGAGAAGCTCACGGGCAAGATCTCGGTGCACGAGCTGTCGCCGACCACGATGGTCTTCGGCGTCGGCTTCGCGCAGTCGAAGGGCACGCGCATCGCCAAGCGCGTCTTCGACGCGGTCGCGGCCACCTTCGGGCTCATGCTGACCGGGCCGATCATGCTGCTCACCGCGATCGTGGTGAAGCTCGATTCGCCGGGGCCGGCGTTCTACTCCCAGATCCGCGTGGGCGAGCGCGGCAAGCCCTTCTCCATCCACAAGTTCCGGTCGATGCGCACGGACGCGGAGAAGCACGGGGCGGTGTGGGCCAAGCAGAACGACGACCGGGTGACGCGCGTCGGCAACTTCATCCGCAAGACGCGCCTCGACGAGCTGCCGCAGCTGTGGAACGTGCTGGTCGGGGACATGAGCCTGGTCGGCCCGCGGCCCGAGCGGCCGGTCTTCGTGCAGCAGCTGGCGAAGGAAATCCCATTTTACAATCAGCGCCATTGCGTCAAGCCCGGCGTGACCGGGCTCGCCCAGGTGAAGTACTCGTACGGCGCGAGCGTCGAGGATGCGCTGGAGAAGCTGCGCTACGACCTCTTCTACATGAAGAACATGTCGCTCTGGTACGACCTCACCGTCATCCTCGACACGGTCAAGGTGATGATGTTCAAGATCGGCTCACGGTGAGCGGGGCGTTGGCCTCGGCTGCAACCGGAGGCTCGACCTGATGCGATGGCGATGACGGCGCTCGACTGGATCGCCCTCGGCTGCGTGGGCTTCGTGGTCTACACCTACGCGGGATATCCGGCGCTGATTGCCGTCCTGGCACGTCTGCGTCCTCGGCCCTATGCGCGGGCGGACTGGACACCGACGGTGTCCGTCGTCATTGCTGCCTACAATGCCGAGAAGTGGATCGAAAGGAAGCTGGGCTGGCTCTTCGCGCAGGACTATCCGGCCGACCGGATGGAGATCCTGATCGCGTCGGACGGTTCGACCGATCGCACCGACGAGCTGGTGCGCGCGGCGGCCGCGCGGGCCGATCGGCCGATCAGGCTCGTGCGCGTCGAGTCGCGGGCGGGCAAGCCCAATGCGCTCAACCACGCGGTGCCCCAGGCCACCGGTGAGGTCCTCGTGATGATGGACATCCGCCAGGAGGTGACGCCGGGCACCGTGCGGGCGCTCTGTGCGACGCTCGCGGATCCGTCGGTGGGCGCGGTCGGCGGTGAGTACGAGCTGCCCGGACCGGGCGGCGCGGGCGCCTACTGGCGCTACGAGCGCTGGATCCGCAACCAGGAGGCGCGGTTCGATTCGACCCTCGGCCTCTCCGGATGCCTCTACGCGATTCGCCGCGCGGACTACCGGCCCATGCCGATCGACACCATCCTCGACGACATGCTGGTGCCGCTGCGTGTGCACCTGACCGGTCGGCGGGTGGCCTACGAGCCCGGCGCGCGCGCGATCGACGAGGAGGTGGAGCTGACGCGCGACTTCCACCGCAAGGTACGCACGCTGGCGGGCAACTTCCAGCTCATCGGCTTCGAGCCTTCGCTGCTCGGCCCGCGCAATCGCTCGTTCTTCCAGCTCTGGTCGCACAAGCTGTTCCGCCTGCTCGTGCCGTACACGCTGGCGGCATTGCTGGCCGCGAGCGGGCTCGTGGCTGGCGGCATTGTGCAGAGCGGGTTTCCGATGTGGGTCTGGTGGGGTCTTCTCTTGGGCCAGGCGGCCTTCTATTTCGGGGCCACCATTGGCGGACGGGTGAAGCTCCCTGGCCCCCCCGGCAAGCTGCTGGGCCTCTGCAACACCTTCGTCGTTCTCAACTGGGCGGCCGTGGTCGGCCTCTGGCGCTTCATCACCGCGCGCCAGAAGGTCACGTGGTGAGGCCCACCTCCATGCGCGTCCTCCATCTGCGATCGTCGAGAGGCATCTTCGGCGCGGAGAACGTCATCCTGCAGCTCGCGGGCGAGTGCCAGCGGCGCTTCCCGGTGGCCGTGGGGGCGCTGCGAGATGCGCGTGAGCCCCACCTGGAGCTGCTCGATCGCGCGAGCGCGGCCGGCCTCGAGACGCACGCCATCGATTGCGCGGGGCGCGTCGATCCGCGGACCGTGGCGCGGGTGGCGCGCCTGTGCCGCGGTGGGCGCTGGGACGTCCTGCACGTGCACGACTACAAGACGATCCTCTACGGCATCCCGGCGGCCCGGCTCGGTGGGGCGCGGCTCGTGGTGACGCTGCACGGCGACACCAAGGAAAATGCCAGCGTGACGCGCTACGAGCAGGCCTCGTTCCAGGCACTGCGCCTCGCCCACAAGGTCGCCACGGTCAGCCAGGAGATCTTCCTGCGCGTCAGAGCCCTCGTGCCCGACAAGGCCGTGTGGGTGCCAAACGGCATCGACACCGAGGCGCTCCGGCGCAGGGTCACGCCGGGGCGCGACCTGCGCGCCGAGCTCGGCGTCCCGGCGGACCACACGCTCGCGATCGCCGTGGGGCGGCTCTCGGTCGAGAAGGCGCACACGACCCTCCTCGAGGCGGCCGCGCGCGTGCCGCGCCTGTTCGTCGCGATCGCCGGCTCGGGGCCGCTCGAGGGCGAGCTGCGAGGCAAGATCGACGCGCTCGGCCTGGCGGCCCGGGCGCAGCTGCTCGGCGGGC
This sequence comes from Myxococcales bacterium, assembly GCA_023248855.1. Lineage (GTDB taxonomy): Bacteria > Myxococcota_A > Polyangia > JAHFDS01 > JAHFDS01 > JAHFDS01. Next base: position 15,513 of record JAHFDS010000078.1, on the reverse strand, counting down.
GCGACGACGTGGCCGATCTATACGCCTCGGCGGATATCTTCGTGCACCCGTCGCTGCGCGAGGGGCTGCCGCTGGCGATCCTCGAGGCGGCGGCGCTGGCGGCGCCCACCATCGCGTCCGCCGTGGGGGAGATCCCGGCGGTGCTCGAGGGCTGCGCGGTCGCGTTGCCGCCGCCCGGGGACGTGGTGGCGCTGGCCGATGCGCTGGCCCGCGCCACGTACGATCCCGCCGGCGCGCGGTCCCTCGGGCAGAAGGCGCGCGCTCGCGTGGATGCCCGCTACAGCGCGGCCGCGATGGCCACGCGCTACATCGACGAGGTCTACGCGTGATCCCGATCCTCTTCCTCATCGACGAGCTCGAGACCTGGGGCGGCACCGAGCGGCACCTCCACGAGCTCTGCCTCGCGCTCGATCGGGACCGCTACCAGTCGATCATCGGGGTCTTGCACGGCACGACCGTGGCGGACCGCTTCGCCGAGGCGGGCCTCGAGGTGCTCCCCCTGCCGCTCCGGCGCACGCTGCACCCCGAGGGGGCCCGGATGACGGCGAAGCTGGCGTCGCTCATGCGTGCGCGCGGCGTGCGCCTCGTGGTCACGTACCACACGTCGGCGGACATGCTCGGCCCGCCGTCGGCCGCGCTCGCAGGCGCCGCGTCGCTGTCGAGCCGGCGCGACATGGGGTTTACCAAGAAGGCCGTCCACGTGCGCGTGCAGAAGCGGGTGAATCGCCTGCTGTCGGGCATGGCGGCGGTCTCGAGCGCGGTGCGCGATCGGGTCGCCGAGACCGAGGGCTACCCGCGCGATCGCATCCGCGTGATCGCGAACGGCGTGGACGCCAGTCAATTCGCGCCGCGGCCGCCGGGGACGCGCGCGGCGGTGCGCGCGGAGCTCGGCCTCGCGGAGGGCGACCTCGTCGTCGGCACGCTGGCGAACTACGACCCCATCAAGGGCTACGACGTGCTGTTCGAGGCGGCCGAGCGGCTGCTCGACGCCCGCGGCCCGGGCGGCCGGCGAGTGCGTTTTCTGCTGCCCGGCAATGGCCCGCTCCTCGGCGAGCTCCGCGCGCGCGCCGAAAAGCGCCCGGGTGCGTTCGTGATGCCGGGCAATCGCAAGGACGTCCCCGAGGTGCTCTCGGCGATGGACGTGTTCCTGTTGTCGTCGCATTCGGAGGGCTTCTCGAACGCGCTCCTGCAGGCGATGGCGTGCGCGCTGCCCTGCGTCGCGACCGACGTCGGCGGCAACCGCGAGACGCTGGACGCCAGCTCGGGTACGCTGGTGCCGGCCAAGGACCCGGACGCCATCGTGCGCGCGCTCGGGCCGCTCCTCGAGTCGGCCGATCGGTGGCGCGAGCTGGGCGACGGCGGCCGCCGCCGCGCGCAGACGGTGTTCACCAAGCGGCGGATGGTGCGGCGCTACGAGGCGCTGTTCGACGAGACGCTCGGCGAGATCGGCGCCGCCGGCGAGGCCCGGGCCAGACCCTCGCGCAGGGCCGCCAAGGCCGCGCTCGCGATGGGCTTTCGCGCCGCGCGCCCGCTCCTGGGCCGCCCGCGCCGGCCGCCGTTTCTGTGCCTTTGCTACCACCGCGTGCTGCCCGAGCTCGGCGCGTCGGATCCGTGGCTGGTGGTGGGCGCCCAGACGTTCGAGCGCCAGCTCGACGTGCTCAGTCGCCGCTACGACTTCGTGACCGCCGAGGCGCTCGCCCGCGCGATCGCCGAGGACGATCTGGGCGGACGGCCGCGCTGCGCGATCACGTTCGACGACGGCTACGCCGACAACCTCGAGCACGGGCTGCCCGTCCTGCGTCGCTTCTCGGCGCCCGCGTCGATCTATGTGTCGACGGATCCCGTGGGGGGCGGCCAGGTGCTGTGGTTCGAGCGCGTGGGCGCCATCCTCGAGGGGGCGTACCGGCGCGGGGCGCAGGCGAGCGCGCAGAAGGCCGCCGCCGCCATCTTGCCGGCGAGCCCGCCGGCGGGGACGGACGCCACCACGCTGGCGCGCGCGCTGTGTGAGGCGCTCAAGGACCTGCCGACGCCCGACCGACTTATGCGTATAGGCGATTATGAGCGCGTGGTGGGCGCGCCCGATGCCGCCGACCTGCCCCGCTACCTGAGCTGGGACGAGGTGCGGGATCTGCGGGACGCCGGCTGGGAGATCGGCAGCCACTCGCGCACGCATCCGATCCTGCCGCGCACGGACGGTCCGACCGCCGGCGAGGAGATCACGCGCTCGCGCGCCGAGCTCGCGGACGCGATCGGTCGAGCTCCGGCGGGGTTCGCGTATCCGAACGGTGACTGCGATGACCGCACGGTCGCGCTCGTGCGACAGGCCGGCTACCGCTACGCCGTGGTCGCGATGCCCGAGCAGGCCCGAACGGGCGATCCGTTCCGCCTCACGCGCCGCTGCATCAGCGAGCACAGCTCGCGCGGCTACGCGGCGCCTTTCTCGGCCTCGGCGTTCCTCGCCGAGGTCGAGGGCGCGCTCGACCGTCTGCGGTAGTATCCCCTCGTGGCGGACAGCGAAGGCAAGGGCAAGAAGCAGCGCAAGCTGCGCACGTTCCCCGGGCTCGAGGCGACCGACTTCCAGCACCCGGAGGACGTCACCGCCACCGAGACGCTCAAGAAGATCCCCGGCCTCGACACCGTCATGTCGAAGGTCATGGAGTACGGCCTCGAGCGCGTCTACTACCTCGAGAACGTGGCCGGCAACGTGCGCGTCACCCCGCGCATGTTCAAGCGCATGCACAAGAGCCTGAAGTGGGGTTGTCAGATCCTCGGCGTCGTCGAGCCCGAGCTCTACGTGACGCTCGATCCGGTGCCGAACGCGTTTACGTTCGGGCACACGCGCCCGTTCATCGTGCTGACCTCGGGGCTCGTCGACATGCTCGACGACGAGGAGCGCTTCGTCGTGATCGCCCACGAGCTCGGCCACATCAAGTGCGACCACACGCTCTACATGCTGCTCGCGCGCAACATCGCGGCCATCGTCGCCATGATCGGCCAGGCGACGCTCGGCATCGGGAGCCTGCTCGGCTCGGGCCTCGTGCTCGCGCTGCACGAGTGGTACCGCAAGGCGGAGCTGTCCTCGGACCGCGCGGCCCTCCTGTGCGTGCAGGACATCGAGCCGTGCATGCGCACGTTCATGAAGATGGCCGGCGGCGCCCAGCGCCTGTACGCCGAGATGGACTACAACGAGTTCCTGAGCCAGATCCGCGCCTACGAGGACGCGGACCGCTCGACGCTGAACAAGGCGTACAAGGCGCTCCTGACCGTCGGCCGCACCCACCCGTACCCGATCCTGCGCGGCAAGGAGCTCGACGCGTGGTTCGGCACCGGCTATCGCGAGCTCACCGGGCCGCGCGGGCTGCTCTCGGACGGCGAGTGAGCCGCGAGCGGCGCGGGCTCATCCCCCTCGGCAGGCCCACGGGCCTCGGCGGCCTCATCGTGCGCGCGCTCAGGCCCGGCCGCGGCGGCCCGTTCGCGAGCGCTGCGATGGGGAGCCTGCTCGAGCGCACGCTCGGCGAGGTGTTCGACGTGGCGGCCGAGCGGCGCGGCATGCTCGAGCAGATCTCGTTGCGCACGCAGTGGATCGCCGGCACCGACGAGCGCCTCGGCCAGCTCGAGGCCATCCAGCGCGGCGACGCCCACGGCGAGCGCGACGCGCGCTTTCTGGCCGTCTTGCGGCAGCTCGTGCGCGCCGCCTTCGACGAGTCCGACGTCGAGCGCCTGCGCCTCTTGCAGAACGCGGTCGTGAGCTTGCACACGCAGCGGGTGCCGCTGCCCGAGGAGGTGGCGCTCCTCGCCGAGTCCGCGGTGAGCCTTCGTCCCGGGCCGCTGCGCGCGCTCGTGGCCCTGTGCCGCGGCGCGAGCTCCGACGAGGCGCTCGCACGCGCGGCGGGCGTCCCCGACTACGCCGGTGTCAAGCTCGCCGCGGACCTCATCGCCGGCGCGTTCGCCGAGCGCACGGCCGGCGCGCTCCGGCCCACCACGTTCGGGCAGGCGCTCTGGGCGTTTCTCGACGACACACCCTGCTAGTGCTGCCCGCCAATAGTTGGACGGCATTTGAGCTCGGAGCAGCCATCACCTGCCAGCTGGCCGCAGCACTCGCGCACGCGAAGCGTGCGCAAGACAAACACCTGGGGCCGCTCGTCGAACCAGATGATTCCACTGGAATCACGGACAGCACTAGGTGTCTCGTTTGCTCGCGCTCTGCGCTCGCGAGTGCCGCACGCAGGACGTTCGACGATTTCTCTCCACAGCCCTACTCCGGTCAAACTTCTGACGAGCGGCACTAGGCCCCTGTACGGGTTCTTGCGGGACCGAGCATGCTCGGAAATACTTGAGGGATGGTGCGCGGCTGGCTGCTGGTCGGGGTGCTCTGCGCTTGGCCGAGCACCGCCGGCGCGGCCGATCCGGCCCCGGCGCCCTCGGACGCGCCGAAGAAGGGCGGTGGGTTCCGCCTCGAGGGCCAGCCGGCCATCGAGGAACCATTCGGTGACGCGGATACGTTCCGCAAGAGCATCGACCGCTACCAGGCCATCTACGACGAGATGAGCGAGCTGCGCGAGGACTTCTCGGCGGCCGTGCAGGAGGTCCTGCGCCACGTGCTGCCGAGCCCGGACGGGCAGACGGCGCGCCCGAAGAAGTGTCCCGAGGCCGACGTGGCGGCGCCGTTCGGACGCGCGCACGCCATCGGGCAAGCGTACCTCAAGCTCGGCCGCGAGATCGGCCGGCACTTCGACTCGGTTCGGGACCTCGCCGGCCTCGGCGAGACCGACGCGCTCACGCCCGACTATCGCTGGAAGGTCAAGCAGATCCTGGCCAACCACAAGGTGCTCTTGACCGACTACAAGGAGATGAAGATCGTCTTTCACGATCAGCTCTCCGCCGAGGTGCGTGCGGTGGGCTGCGACCCGGATCGCCTGGTCGAGCGGGCGAAGACGGTGATCGACAAGGAGCCTGAGGAGGCGCCGAGGAAGCCGAAGAAGCCCGAGAAGAAGGTCACGGCCCGGCCGGGCAAGCCCGAGCCCGGGCCGCCCAAGCTGGCGGCCAGCGTCGGCTTCTTCATCGACAACTTGCGCTGCCACGAGGGCGTGCGCGTGTTCGTGGATGGCGCGCTCTCGGGCGAGGTACGCCCCAGCTACCGCGGCGCCTTCCGCACCAGCGCTGGCCCCCACGAGATGTGCCTCATCCCGGCCTCGTCCAAGGCCGCCTGTGGCCAGCCCGGGACGGTGCGCAAGGTCCACGTCTCCGACGGCTTCACCATCTCGATGCGCTGCGGCTAGTGCCGCTCGTCAGAAGTTGGACCGGAGTAGAGTTGTGGAGAGAAATCGTCGAACGCCCTGCGTGCGGCACTCGCGAGCGCAGAGCGCGAGCAAACGAGACACCTAGTGCTGTCCGCGATTCCCGTGAAATCACTGGTTCGACGAGCGGCCCTAGGTGTTTGTCTTGCGCACGCTCCGCGTGCGCGAGTGCTGCCGGCCAGCTGGCAGGCGAAGGCTGCTCCGAGCTCAAATGCCGTCCAACTACTGGCGGGCAGCACTAGTCCGAACCCACATCGATACGCGGATCCGGCGGTGCCTCGATGCGCACCTCGAGCAACTCGCAGCTGAGCTGTGTTTCTCCCCACTTCGGCCTCCGGCCTGCGTGGGGCCCCTGTGCCGTCCTCGGCACAGCCTGCGGGCGGCACCAGGCATCGATGCGCCGTTACCGAATGCTCTGCCGCCCTGACGCGCGCGGGCGCTCATCGGGCTTGCATCTCGGGCCTTCACCCCGAACACTCCGCCGACGGTGGAGGCTTCGCTCTGGCTGCCCGCGCTCGCGGCTGTGACCCTGTTCCTGGGGCCGCTCCTGCACGCGTCGCTCCTGCGCGCGCGACTCGCGCTGCACGCGCTCGACGGCTTCGTGTTCGTCGCGCTCGGTGGGCTCGCGCTCTTGCACCTTCTGCCGCACAAGCTCGACCTCGCGGGGCTCGCGCCCGTGGGGCTGGCCGCGATCGTCCTTGTCGGCCTGCGCGCCGGCCACCGGCTCATCGGCCACCGCATGGATCGCGCCGAGCGCGCGGCCGTGGGCATCGCGATGGTGGGCCTCGGGTTCCACGGCTTCTTCGACGGCGCGGTGCTCGCGCCGGGCGTCACGGGCCGGGTCGATCCGCTGCTGGCGCTCGCGATCGCGCTGCATCACCTGCCCGTGGGCCTGGCGGTGTGGTGGTTCCTGCGGCCGCTGCAGGGGCGGGCGTGGTCCATCGCCGTGCTGCTGGCCGTCGCCGCGGCGATCGGGGCGGGCTGGTCGGCGGGGCCGCAGCTGCGCGCGATCGCGGAGGGACAGTCGGCCGAGCTGTTCGCCGCGCTGTTCTCGTCGGTGCTGCTGCACGTCGTCTTCCACCGCCCGATGTTGCCGGCCGGCTCCCCGGCCGAGGCGCGCGGGGCCCGCCGCGCGGCCGGCCTCGGGGGCTTGTTCGGCGGCCTGCTCCTCCTGCTCGTGGAGCAGGCGAACTTTGGCGTCGGCGGTACTGGCAGCGCGGGACACGGCGCCGCGCACGCGTTCCTCTCGCTCGCCATCGAGAGCGCGCCGGCGCTGCTGGTGGGCCTCTTGTTCGCGGGCCTGGTGCAGGCGATGCTGCCGCGTGGGTCCGTGGGCTGGCTCGCGCGCGGCCGCGGCGCGGGCAGCGCGGTGCGAGGGCTCGTGTTCGGCCTGCCGCTGCCGATCTGCTCGTGCGGCGTCATCCCGGTGTACCGAAGCCTGGTCATCCAGGGCGTTCCGGCAACGGCGGCGCTGGCCTTTCTGACCTCGGCGCCCGAGCTCGGCCTCGATGCCGTGATGCTGTCCTGGCCGCTGCTCGGGCCGACCCTGACCTTCGTGCGCATCGGGGCGGTCGTGGCGGTCACCTTGATCGCGAGCGTCGCGGTGGGTCGCCTCGCGGAGCGTCAGCCGATCTCGCAGGGTCTGGGAGCGCTGCCGGCGCGCCGGCCGACGCTCGGCGGACGCGTCAAGGAGGCGCTTCGCGTCGCGACCGTGGAGCTGCCCGATCACACCGGGGCGTGGATCCTGCTCGGGCTCGCGCTCGCGGCGGTGGTCGAGCCCATCCTGCACGCGGACTGGCTGCCGCAGGTGCCGGCGCTCCTGCAGGTGCCCGTGGCTGCGGTGGCGGGTCTGCCGATGTACGTCTGCGCCTCGGGTGCGACGCCGCTCGTCGCGGTGCTGCTCGCCAAGGGCCTCTCGCCGGGCGCGGCGATCGCCTTTCTGCTCACGGGCCCGGCGACCAACGCCACCACGTACCTGGCGCTCCGGCGGCTGCATGGGCGAGCCGTGGCGGTCGGCTTCGGGGCCACCGTCGCGGGGGCGGCGATCGGCCTCGGCTTCGGCATCGACGCGGTGATGGGCCGGGCCCTCTCGAGGACATCGAGCGCGCTGGCGCATGCCGACGACAGCACGATCGGAACCCTGTGCGCGATCGTGCTGGGCGTGGTGATGGTCGCGTCCGCGGTGCGCCAGGGCCCGCGGGCTTTCGTCACCCAGCTATGGGGTGAGGAGGAGGTAGGCGAGGGGCACGCGCATGGGCACTACCACCCCGACCACGACCACGACCAAGACCATGACCACGACCACGACCACGACCACGAGCGGTCCGGAGGTGATGATGAAAGCCAAGACGAAGGTGAAGGCAGGCATACAGATCGAGCCGGGCAAGCTTGAATACCCCGACGTGTAGCGGCCTGGCCGAGCGGCCGAAATAGCCGCAGGCAAGTCGGTCTGCTCTACAGCCGCCCGTCGATCCGTTGCCTCGCCGCGCGCGCGCGGGCGATCACCGCGCCCTGGTCGAGCGTGCTGAGCTCGCCGCCACGCACCACCACGCGGCCATCCACCACGACGTCGCGTACGTCCGAGGCGCGCACGGCGTAGACCAGCATCGAGTAGGGGTCGGCCGTCGGCACCACGTGCAGCCGGTCGACGTCGACCACCACCAGGTCGCCCCGCTTGCCCACCTCGAGCGAGCCGATCTCGTCGGCCAGGCCGAGCGCGCGGGCGCCGCCCAGCGTCGCGAGCTCGAACGCCTGGCGCGCGGGCAGGGCGGTCGGGCCTCCCGCGGGCTTGTGCAACAGGCCCGCGAGCCGCAGCTCGAGGAAGCCGTCGAGCTCGTTGTTGCACGGCGCGCCGTCGGCGCCGAGGGCGACGCGGATCCCCCGGGCGAGGTACTCGACCACGGGGGCGATGCCGCTCGCGAGCTTGAGGTTCGACGACGGGCAGTGCACCACCGACGTCTGGGTGCGCCGGAGCGTCTCCTTCTCGGCCTCGCTCGGCCAGACGCAGTGCGCGAGCACCACGTCCGCCCCCGCCATCCCGAGCCCCGCCAGGTAGTCGATGTTGTCGCCCCCGCGCTCGCGGCGCACCACCTGGCACTCGGTGGGGTTCTCGGAGGCGTGTGTGTGCAGGACACAACCCATTCGCCTGGCCGTATGTGTTACCTCGCGCAGGAGGCCCTCGGTGCACGACAGCACGAAGCGGGGCGCAAAGCCGTAGCGCAGCCGGCCGCCTTGTGCGCCATGCCAGCGCCTGGCGAGGGCCTCGCTCTCGTCGAGCGAAGCGCGCGTCGTCTCGCGCAGCCCCTGTGGAACGGCGTCGCCCGCGTCCATCATGCACTTGCCGATGGTGGCGCGTATCCCTGCACGCCGCGCCGCCTCGAACACCACGTCGGTGTGTCGCACGGTGCCCATGTCGAGGATCGCGGTGGTGCCGCCGGCGAGCAGCTCCGCGCACGCGAGCTCCACGGCGGCCTCGACGTCCTCGGGTCCGAGCGCGGCCTCGTACGGCCAGATACGCTCTCGCAGCCACGGCAGGAGCTCGAGGTCGTCGGCGTGCCCACGCGCCAGGGTCTGCACCGTGTGCACGTGCGCCTGCACGAGCCCCGGGATGACCAGGCACCCGCTGGCGTCGATCGCCTGCGCAGCTGTCGCCGGCCCGGCCTGACCCACCGCCGTGATGCGACCGTCCTCGACCACCACGTCGCCGGTCAGCACGCGGCGGGTGGGATCCATCGTGACGATGGTGCCGCCCGAGACGACGAGCGTCGTCACGTCGCGCCTCGCGGCAGGTCCTGGCCGACGGTGTCCGGCGCGAACGCCTCGGGCAATAGCTCGCCGAGCCGCCAGCTGCGGCGCTCCCCCGCGTCGTTGACGGCGACCACGAGGAGGTCCGGGCCGAACTCGCGCAGCACCTGCCGGCAGCCGCCGCACGGCGCGGCCGGCGGCGAGCTCGCCGTGGCGACCGCGATGGCGGAAAAGCGCCGCGCCCCCGCCGCGACCGCGGCCATCACGGCGCCCCGTTCCGCGCAGGTCGTCAGCGGATAGGACGCGCTCTCGACGTTGACGCCCACGAAGGTGCGGCCGTCCTCGGCCGAGAGCGCCGCGCCCACTTGGTAGCCGGAGTAGGGCGCATATGCGTGCAAGCGGATGCGTCGGGCCGCTGCCTCGAGCGGTGCCGTGTCGGGGGCGTCGGGCCTCACGCGGTGGCCTCCAGCGCGCCGAGCAGGCCCTCGACCAGGTCGAGGAAGCGGCCCCGGACCCGCGCTGCCGTCTCCATGACCTCGTCGTGCGAGAGCGGCTGGCCCGACAGGCCCGCCGCCAGGTTGGTCACGCACGACAGGGCCGCCACGCGTGCGCCCATGTGGACCGCGGCGATGGCCTCGGGCACCGTGGACATGCCGACGAGGTCGCCCCCCAGGGCCCGCACCATGCGGATCTCCGCGGGCGTCTCGTAGCTCGGCCCGAGCAGCCAGGCGTAGACGCCCTCACGCAGCGGACCCCCGAGCCGCGCCGAAGCCACACGCTGCGCGAGCGCCCGCAAGTCCGGGTGGTAGACGGTGCTGAGGTCCGGGAAGCGCGGCCCGAGCCGGTCGTCGTTGTCGCCGCACAGCGGGTTCTGCCCGGTGAGGTTCAGGTGGTCGCGCACGAGCACGAGGTCGCCGCCCGCCATCTGCGGGTCGCATCCGCCGGCCGCGTTCGTGAGCACGACCGTGCGCGCGCCGAGGGCGACCAGCACGCGGACCGGGAACGCGACGCGCGCGGCGCTGTGACCTTCGTAGCAGTGCACGCGGCCCTGCATCGCCACGACCTCGAGGCGTCCGCCGGGCGCTCGTCCGGCCACCAGCCGTCCCGCGTGGCCGTGCACGCTCGAGCGCGGGAACCCCGGGATCTCGTCGTAGGGAATGCGCACGGCCTGCTCGAGGCGATCGGCGAGCTCGCCGAGGCCGCTGCCCAGGACCAGCGCCACGCGCGGGCTGCGACCACCGAGCCGTGCGCGCACGGCGGCTGCGGTGGCCTGGATCTCGTCGAATGGGGACATCGGGCGAGTGTATCCGAGGTCCGCCCGCGGTCGTGCTCAGGCGCCCGAAACGCGCGCGCCGGGTGCGCGAAGGGCACCCTTGATTTGCCGGCTTTCTCGACGGAAAACCGTTGACACACTCGACGAGCAAGCGCTTACTTTGAAATCGCTGCGACGGGCGTTTTTCGAGGAGGAGGGTTCTCGATGCGGGAGAAAGTCGCGAAGCTCGGCATCAAACGAGACCTGGACTATCTGTACTTCGTGAAGCCGGACGGCGTGTATCGCGTGGGGCGGAAGAAGGCAGGTCAGCCCAAGGGGAAGCAGGAAAAGGTGTCGGATCACGGGCTCGCGCTGGACACAGCGTTTGTCTATTTCCTCGACAAGGACGGCGACGTCGGCCGCTCCACCCGCGCGGTCGGCGGACAGAAGCGGAAGAAGACGGTCAGAAAGGCCGCCAAGAAGCCGGCCAAGAAGGCCGCCGCCAAGAAGCCAGCCAAGAAGACCGCCACCAAGAAGCCGGCCAAGAAGGCCGCCGCCAAGAAGCCGGCCAAGAAGAAGCGCTAGTCCACCGTCAGCATCATGTCTCGGTAGCCCGCTCGATGCGCGCCGCGAGGTGGGTGTTGCGCTGCCGGATGCGATCGTTCTTCACGGCGCGCTCGAGGGCCCGCCGGCTGCCCACCAGCACCGCGAGTCGACGCGCGCGCGTCAGCGCGGTGTACACGAGGTTCCGCTGCAGCATGAGGAAGTGCTCGGTCAGGATGGGCACGACCACGGCGGGGAACTCGCTGCCCTGGGCCTTGTGCACGGTGCAGGCATAAGCGAGCTGCAGCGTGTCCAGATCCGTGGCTTCGTAGATGACGGAGCGCCCGTCGATCTCCACCTGCAGGGAGCCCGCCTCGGAGTCGAGCCCACGCACGATGCCGACGTCGCCGTTCCAGACCTCGCGCTCATAGTCGTTTCGGATCTGCATGACACGATCGCCGAGGCGAAAGCGCCGCGTGCCGCGCAGGAGCTCGGGTCCCCCGGGGTTGAGCGTGTCCTGCAGGGCGGCGTTGAGGTTCTGCGCGCCGCACACGCCGCGGTGCATGGGCACGAGCACCTGCACGTCCGCGGTCGGGTCGAGGCCGAACCGGCGCGGGATGCGCGTGGCCACCAGGTCGCGGATGGTCGCAAGGGCCGCTTCGGGATCGGAGCGCTCGATGAAGAAGAGATCGCCGTCGCCGGTGAGCTCCGGCAGAAGGCCCGCGTTGATGCGGTGGGCGCCGCGAACGATCTGGCTCTCGTTCGCCTGACGGAAGACCTCCGTGAGGCGGACGACGCCCGCTGCGCCCGAGGCGATGACGTCGCCGAGCACGGCGCCTGGTCCGACCGAGGGCAGCTGATCGATGTCGCCGAGCAGCACGAGGCGCGCGCCGTGGGGCAGCGCATCGGTCAGCGCATCGAACAGCGGCAGATCGATCATCGAGGCCTCGTCGACGCACACCACGGGGGCGTCGAGCGGGGCGCTGGCGTTTCTGCCGAAGCCGCCGCGACGCGGGTCGAACTCGAGCAGCCGATGCAGCGTCTGCGCGGGGCGGCCGGTGGCCTCGCTCATGCGCTTGGCCGCACGGCCCGTCGGGGCGCCAAGGAGCGCCGGGGCGTGCGTGCGGTCGAGCAGCTCGAGGATGGCGCGCAGCGTGGTGGTCTTGCCGGTGCCGGGCCCGCCGGTCACGACGAGCAGGCGCGCGCCTCGGGCGGCGGCGACCGCGGCGCGCTGCTGCGGCGCCAGGTGCAGGGCCAGCTCGAGCTCGATGCGCGCGACCAGCTCGTCGGTGTCGGCGAAGCTCTGCGTGGCGGTGGCGGCCAGGGTGCGTAGCTTGTCGGCCGCGCGCGTCTCCGCGTGCCACAGCGGCGCGTCGTAGACTGCCCGGTCGGGCCCGCCGATGTTCTCGACCACGATGCGCCCGTCGGTCGCGAGCGCGTCCAGGCACCGCTCGAGCAGCGGGCGGTCGTCGATCTCGAGGACCTTGGCGGCCTCCTCGAGCAGGGCCTCGCGCAGCGCGAAGCAGTGGCCGTCCTCGGTCGTGCCCGAGAGCACGTGATAGAGGCCCGCGATCGCGCGCAGCTCCGAGCCCTTCGGGATGCCACTCTCGAGCGCGATGCGATCGGCGATGCGGAACCCGATGCCCCAGACGTCCATCGCGAGGCGGTAGGGGTTCTGCTGGACGACCCCGATGGTCTCCTCGCCGTAGCGCTTCCAGATGCGCACGCCGAGCGCCGGCGAGACGCCGCGCTCCTGCAAGAACACCATCGCCTCGCGCATCACGCGCTGCGATTGCCACGCCTCGGCGATCCTGCCGCGCCGCACCGGCCCGATGCCCGTCACCTCGGCCAGACGCCCGGGCTCGCGGTCGAGGATCTCGAGCGTGCGCTCGCCGAAGCGGGCGACGATGCGCTTGGCCATCTCGGGACCGATGCCCGGGACGAGGCCCGAGCCGAGGTAGCGCTCGATGCCGGTGGCGGTGGCGGGCACGACCTCGTGGATCGAGGCGGCCTCGAGCTGCTCGCCGAAGCGCGGGTGCTTCCTGGTGCGACCCGTGACGCGCACGTGCGACCCCTCGCGCACGCCGGGCATGCGGCCCACCACGGTGACCGGCTCGCTTCTGCCCGCGACCTCGAGGCGCAGCACGGTGTAGCCGCTGTCGGCGGCGTGGTAGACGATGCGGGCGACGCTGCCCTCGAGCGCCTGCTCGGGCTCGGGGCGCGCGGTCACCGGACGAGCTCCGCCCTTAGCGTGGCGCTGGTCGTCCCGGTGATGCGGACGCGCACCAGATCGCCGGCCCGCGTGGTGCCGGTCGGGTCGGCGAACACCGCCTGCTTGAATGTGCCGGTGCGGCCGGCCAGCTGCCCGCCGCGCTTGGCCTGCCCGGTGACGAGGAGCTCCACTGTGCGGCCGACGTACGCCTCGTTCTTGGCCAGCTGGAGTCTCCGCACGATCGCGATCACCTCGTCGAGCCGCCGCTGCTTGACCACCTCGGGCACGTCGTCCGGCAGATCGCGGGCGGCCTTGGCCCCGTCGCGCTCCGAGTACTTGAACGTGAACGCACCGTCGAACGCGCACTCCTCGAGCGCCCGTAGCGTGGCCCGGTGCTCCGCCTCGGTCTCGCCGGAGAAGCCGGTGATGATGTCAGTGGTGATAGCGATATCACTATCACCAGCACGCAGCGCGTGGACGATGCCCACGAACTCGGCGTAGCCGTAGCCGCGGCGCATGCGGGTAAGCACGCTGTCGGAACCGGACTGCAGCGGCAGGTGGACGTGCTTTTGGACCTTGGGCTCCGAGGCGATGACCTCGATGAGGTCGGCAGAGAAGTCGATGGGGTAGGGCGAGGTGAAGCGGATACGTTCGAGGCCGGGAACCGCGGCGACTGCCCGCAGCAGATCGGAGAAACGGACGTCTTGCCAGCGATACGAGTTGACCGTCTGACCGAGCAGCGTCACCTCGCGATAGCCGGCCTCGGCAAAAGCGCGCGCGGCGCGCAGGACCTCGCGCGGGGGTGTGCCGCGCTCCCGCCCCCGGGTGTAGGGGACGATGCAGAAGGTGCAGAACTTGTCGCAGCCCCGCTGGATGGTGAGGAAGCCCGAGACCCCGTCACCGCCGGGCGAGACGTCGAGGCCCTCGTAGGTCTCGCGCTTGTCGAGGTGGAGATCGAAAAGGGGACCACGCGCGTCCTCGGTGCGCGCTTGCTGCACCAGATCGGCGATCCGGCGGTAGCTGTCGGGTCCACAGACGAGGTCCACGCCGGGCGCGATGGCCAGGAGCTCGTCCCGCAGATGCTCGGCCATGCAGCCGGTCACGCCGACGACGCGGCCGGGCTGCTGGCGTCTCCAGGCCGCCAGCTCCTCGAGGCGGCGCGCGACCTTCTCCTCCGCCTGCTCGCGCACGGCGCAGGTGTTCACGAGCGCCACGTCCGCCGCGTCGAGGTCCTCGGTGCGCGCAAACCCCGCGCGCAGGAGCTCGGCGGCGATGAGGTCGGAGTCGGCCACGTTCATCTGGCAGCCGAAGGTCTGCAGGTAGACGCGGGGCGCGTCCGGTGCGGGCGCTGGCACGGTGGTGGGGGCCGCGGGGCGGCGCAGCTTTACGAGACCCTCGAACATGGATCCCTATGCATGCGACAGGATCGGGCGCGGGGGAAGCAGAAAAACGCGGTCGGAGCGGGAAGCCGTCAGGCCGCCAGGTCGTCCACGATGACCAGGATGACGGGCGGGCCGCCGGTCGAGATCGACGCCGCGTGCGCGAGCGCCTCCTGTCCGCCCGGCGAGGCAGCGCAGGCCTTGAGCGCCTCGAGCGAGGGGAAGGCGATGTCCGAGATGGCGTGGTAGGCGGGGCCGCCGCCGGGTGTGGCCGCGACGCGCTTGCTCACCACCCCGGTGGCGCCCGTGAGGCGCGGCCGGGCATACGGCAGGTGCTCTTCACGATAGGCGCGCTGGAAGGCGCTCGGGTCCTTGGGGGTCGGGTACATCACCAGCAGATGGGCGGTCGAGCTCATGGTTCGTCTCCTTCGCGCTCTCGATTGAGCGACGCCGGACAACATAGGGCTCGCAGCAGGGGCCGTCTGGTACGCAATCCGGACCAGCATCGGCGGTGAGCGCGTCGATTGGCGCGCCCCCTGCCGGGAGCCATCCGGCTCCGCTTTCGGAGCCCAGCGGTTCCAGGAGAAGGTCGCAGGGGAGCCTTCGGGTGCCAAGTCCCCGGAAGCGCAGGACTTGGCGGCTCGTGCCCTCTGGCATGAAGTTGGCTTTGAGAGCCCTGCATGAAGTCCATGAGGCTCGGCATCCTTCACTCCGTCTCGACCCTCTGCTTTGGCCTTGGCAGCGCTGCCCTCTGGGGCTGCGGTGCTGATCAGCCCCTTGCGCAGGACCAGACCCTCATCACACCTCGCCCGGCGCCGCCCCCCATCGGCGCCGCGGGCAGCGGCGGCCTGGCGCATCCCACGCCCGGTGGAAAGACCACGATCTGCCACGTGCCGCCGGGCAATCCCGCCAACGCACACACGATCACGGTGGGTGACCCCGCCGTGCGGGCCCACCTGGCGCACGGAGACTACCTCGGCGCCTGTGTCGGCGCGGGCGGCAATGCGGGGACGGGCGGCAATGCGGGGACGGGCGGCAATGCGGGCTCGGGCGGCAATGCGGGATCGGGCGGCAATGCGGGTTCGG
>JAHFDS010000456.1 GCA_023248855.1 Myxococcales bacterium | reverse complement strand
TGGCGCCGACCGGATCGTGTGCGAGGAACGGGAACCTGCGGCGCACGCGATCGAGCCCGGCCTCGAGGTCCGCGAGCAGGAACACGCCACCGGGCTTGACGCCGAGCTCCGCGCGCACCGCGTCGGCGATGCGTGGGTGCACGCCGGACAGGTCGAGCCCTTCGATGCGTCCCTCGTCGATGCGGACGACGAGCGTGCCGTCCTGGCCGAGCTCGGCCGACAGCGACGCCATGAAGTAGCCGGCGTCGCGCAGGTGCACGAGGACGCGGTGCAGCGCCTCGGGCACACCCCGCCACGGAATGCCGGGGTGTAGCACCGGGCCGTCGGCGAGCGCGAGCCACTCGCGATCGGGCAGCGGCATCGAGCAGACGGGCGGCCGTCCCCGGCGCGGCCGCTTCGTGCGGCGGCTGCGCTCGATCTCGATGGCCGACGGGGTGTCGATGAGCACCTCGAGCATCGGACCGGCCTCGAGCTCGTGCAGGCCGGCGATCACCACCTTGCGCAGCGTCGGGTGCTCCTCGAGCTCGAGCTCGAGGACGGCGCGATCCGCGAGCACCCGCACGGTGGGCACGATGCGGCGGAACACCCCCAGCGACGACAAGCGCGAGAGCAGGATCGCCGCCGGCTCGGCGCCGAGGACGTCGGCGGGCTTGCCGCCCACCGCGCGCCACAGGGCCGGCTCGGCGATCGTCAGAAGGCCGCGCAGCTGGACCTCGCGAATGGGCTGGCCGGCCCCGTCGGCGGCGAAGCGCAGCGCGCGCAGCGTGCTCGCGAGGTCGAGCTCCTCGGTGAGCGTGCACTCGGGCGTGCCCGGGTCGGGGGCCCTGGGCGGGCTGCTCTCGAACGGCACGTCCGGCCGCGCAGCGGCCAGGCCGCCGTGCAGGAGCGCGAGGGTGACGGGGAGCCGAAGCCAGAGGCGCATTGGCAGGGCACCAAAGCAGGCGGCATGCCACGCACAAACAATTGAAATGGCTGGCCAGCCTGGGTCGGACGATGTGATTTCCACATCGAGGGCGATGGCGCGCGCACATCCGCTCCCAGCACGGCTCGCCGCTTCGCCCCGGCGCGAGCGTGTGCTCTCATCCCGCCATGACGCGCACCGAACGCAGCCTTGCCCTCTCGCTCCTCCTCGTCGCGCTTGGGTGTGGCGAGCGCTCCGGCGGCCTCGGCCCGGGCGCCGACGGCGCGGCGGCCGGACGTGACGGCGGCGCGGCCGACGGTGGCGCCGCGATCCTCCAGGTGCCCGAGACCGGCAACGTCACCGCGCCGGGGCTGTCCGCCGACGTGCAGGTCGTGCGTGACGAGTGGGGCATCCCGCACATCTACGGGCAGACCTTCGCCGACGTCGCCTACGCGGAGGGGTACGTGATGGCGCAGGACCGCCTCGTCCAGATGGAGCTCGGCCGCTTCCTCGCCGAGGGCACCCTCGCGCGCTTCGCGGGGGTGATCTCGCCGGCGCTGCTCGATCAGGACATCCGGATGCGCATCCACCACCTCAAGGCGACGGCACAGGCGAGCCTCGAGGCGCTCGAGGCCTCGAACGACCCCAATGACAAGATCATCGTCGAGGGGCTCGGCCGCTTCGCCGCGGGCGTCAATGCGTACGTCGCCGAGCTCAATGCGGGCTCACAGCGATTGCCGGCCGAGCTCCTGTTCGTCTACGACCCGAGTGGCACCACGCCGTGGACCGAGGTCGATTCGGTGGCGCTCGCGCACCTGCAGGCCTTTCAGCTGTCGTTCGACGCGGACTCCGAGATCGCGCTGTCGGCGCTGGACGCGGCGGAGGCCGCGAAGCTCGGCAATTCCACCGATCCCGACCTCATTGCGCGAAAGGGGATCGCAAAGGACCTGCAGATCCTGGCGCCGGTCGATCCGACGTACTCGATCCCCGGCGGCTGGGGCTTCTCGAGCATCGCCGCGCCGCCTGGCTCCGGCGGCGCCTCGCACCCCGCAGACGCGGCCGACCTCGCGCTCTTTTCGGCCGCCCGCGGCGCCGTGCGAGGCATCGGCCACGACGCGCTCGTCGCGCCGTCCATCGGTTCGAACAACTGGGTGATCGCCCCCTCGCGCTCCGCCAATGGCCACGCCATGGTCGCCAATGACACGCACCTGTCGCTCGGCAATCCCGCGACGTTCTACCTCGTGCACCTCGTGGTGCGCGATCCGGCGCACCCGCTCGACGCGATGGGCGTCCAGTTCCCCGGCATTCCGGGCATCGTGCTCGGCATGAACGAGCACGTCGCGTGGGGCGGCACCGTCAGCTACGTCGACGTCTCCGACATCTACAAGGAGGTCGTGGTGCCGTGCGACGGCGGCGGCCCTTCGGCCTGCGTCGCCTGGAAGGGCGGCAAGGTGCCGCTCGTCCCGCGCACCGAGATGTTCGAGATCGGTCGCTTCGGCCACGTCGAGCGCACCGTGCCGATCACATTCTACGACGTGCCGCACCACGGGCCGATCCTCCCGCGCATCCGGGCCGACCACACGATCGAGGCGCTCGGCTCGAGCGAGCTCTCGATCCGCTGGACCGGCCACGAGCCCGCGCACCTCGTCCGCGGCGTGCTCGGGATCGTGACGGCGAAGACGGCGGCCGAGGGGGTCGCGTCGCTCGAGCGCGACTTCAAGTACGGCGGTCAGAACTGGGTGTTCGGCGACGACGGCGGCAACATCGCCTGGACGCAGGCCGTGCGCGCGCCGCGCCGCCCCGCCGGCTCACCGCCGCCGTGGAAGGTCCTGCCCGGTGACGGCAGCGCCGACTGGACGGGCGACCTGCCGCTGCGATACGTGCCCCACGCCACGAACCCCGCGCAGGGCTACGTCGTCACCGCCAATGCCGACCCCATCGGCACCACCGACGACGGCGATCCCTGGAACGAGCCCGTGGTCGACGGCGCGCCGCTCTACCTCGGAGGCTTCTACGATCCCGGTACGCGCGAGGGCCGCGCGACCAAGCGGGTCCTGGCCAAGGAAAAGCTCACGCTCGACGACATGTCCGCGATCCAGGCCGACGCGGTCAGCGAGTACGGCCAGCACCTCGCGCCGACCCTGCTCGACGCCGGCGACGCGTTGCTCGCCGAGCTGGCCACGCCGGGCAGCCACCCTGAGCTGGCGCCGCTCATCGCATCTGCCCAGGCGAATACGAAGGCGACCCTCGCCCGCGCGGTCGCCGCGGTGCGCGGCTGGAGCTTCGACACCCCGGCCGCGATGGATGAGGAGCAGCCCACCGCCGCACAGCTCACCGACTCGCTGGCCGCCGCGGTGGTCGCGTCGTGGACCTCGCGCTTCGCGGGCGCCGCGCTGGGCGACGAGCTCTCGCTGCTCGACGCGCCCTACGGGGGCGAGTACGTGCTCAAGCTGCTCATCCGGATGTGCAATCATCCGGAGCTGCTGGCCACGCCGATCGCCACTGCGACGGGCGACCCGGTGCTGTTCGATCGCCTCGGCACACCCGCGGTCGAGTCGAAGCGCTTCATCGCCGCCGAGGCCCTGCTCGCGGCTCTTCGCGACCTCGTGTCCCGACTGGGCGCGGACCCGGCCGGATGGCGCTGGGGCAAGCTGCACACGCTCGCGCTCGAGTTCCCCGCGCCGATGGACGCGCTGCGCATCCCGCAGAAGGACGATCCGAAGTACGGCGCGGGGTTCCCGCGGCATGGCGGCAATGGCACCGTCGACGTCGGCTACCACGGCATCTCCACCGACGACTTCACCTACGCAGCCGGACCGGCGATCCGCTTCGTGTGCGAGCTCGATCCGGGCGGCCCGCGCGCGCGCAACGTGCTCCCTGGCGGCGAGACGTTCGACCCGTCATCACCGCACTACGCCGACCAGATGGAGCTCTGGCGCAAGAACAAGGCCTTCGATCTCGCCTTTTCGGAGGCCGACGTCGTGCAGAGCGCCCTCAAGGAGAAGGCCGCGCGCGGGCTCGGTCGAGTGCGCTTTCATCGGTAGTACGCGGAGGCAAGGCGAGTAGGATGAGGCCATGAAATTCGCCGGAAAAGTCGCGTTCATCACCGGGGGCTCCCGCGGGGTCGGCAAGAACATCGCGCTCGCGCTGGCGAAGGAGGGCTGCGACATCGTCATCGCCGCCAAGACCGCGACGCCGAACCCGAAGCTGCCGGGCACGATCCACGACGCCGCCCGGGAGGTCGAGGCGCTCGGGCGACGCGCGCTCGCGGTGCAGCTCGATGTGCGCAGCGACGAGAGCGTCGAGCGCGGGTGCAAGATGGCGCTCGATCACTTCGGCCGTGTGGACTTCCTCGTCAACAACGCGGGCGCGCTGCACTGGCGTCCCTTGACGGAGGCGCCGCTGAACAAGTTCGACCTCGTGATGGGCGTCAATGCGCGCGGCGCCTACGCGTGCACGCTGCACCTCTTGCCCGCG
Organism: Myxococcales bacterium; assembly: GCA_023248855.1. Taxonomy (GTDB): domain Bacteria; phylum Myxococcota_A; class Polyangia; order JAHFDS01; family JAHFDS01; genus JAHFDS01. The sequence continues at coordinate 1,601 of JAHFDS010000456.1, read as the reverse complement.
ATGATCCAGCAGAACTTCGGGCACATCCTGATGATGTCGCCGCCGGTGGACCCCAAGGGCGCGGGCGGCAAGATCGCGTACGCGATCTCCAAGTTCGGGATGACGCTCATCGCGCACGGCCTCGCCGATGAGGTGCGCGAGCACAACGTGGCCGCCAATGCCCTGTGGCCGATCACCATGATCGAGAGCTACGCGACCATCAACTTCGGCCTCGGCGGGCCGGCGGTGTGGCGTAAGCCCGACATCCTGGCGGACGCGACGCTCAAGATCTTCGGCAAGACGCCGAAGGACTTCACCGGGCATGCGCTCATCGACGAGGATTTCCTGCGCGCCGAGGGCGAGACCGACTTCGTCAAGTACCGCTGTGATCCGGCGAGCGAGCCCCCCAAGGTGCCGTTCGACTTCAAGATCAAGGTCGGCAAGATCTGACGCGACTCGGCCCGAGGGCCGCTTTCCGTGACCTGCATCGCGGGACGCGATGCCTCGATTTCGTTATGCTGCGGCCATGAAGGCGGCTCGGTTCCTGGTCCCCCTGCTCGCGACGCTCCTTGTCGGCTCGACGGCTCGCGCCGCGGAGGACTGCTGCGGCTCGAACACGTTCTTCATGAACGACTGCGACGGCGCCAACCAGGCGGAGCTCTGGTGCTCACGTTTTCGCAGCAAGTTCGACAACGCGAGCGATTTTTTCTTCATCAAGTTCCCGCCCCGTTACGACAAGACGCGCCCCGTGCCCGTGTTCATCTTCTACCGGGCGTACGGGCAGGGCGGCGGCGCGCTGTCGGATCCGCGCATGTTCGACTCGGTCGGCAGCCGCTACGGCGCCATCGTGATCGGGCATCCGCAGCGCTGCGAGGAGCCCTGCATGGGCAACCGCAACGACGCATTGTCGTCGGCGGCGTCGCAAAAGGACGTCAACGAGCTGGTCAACCAGCTCACGAGCCGCTTCAGCGTCTCGCACGTGTTCGCCGTCGGCGCGAGCATGGGCGGCGTGGTCGCGTATCGCCTGCAGGCGCAGTTCCCGGCGCGCTTCTCGGGCGCGCTCGGCTCGGTGGCGGCGATCTGCATGAACAGCGACAGCGGCCCACCCGATTGCCAGGGCTCGAACTATCAGCAGCCGACGATGATGGTCTACGCCGCGGCGCAGAGCGGGATGTGGGACGACAAGCTCATCTACTCGATCATTGGACAGAATGACGAGACGACCGGCATCAACCCCGGCAATCGCTATCTGTGGACGCTGATGATGGGCAAGCGGTGGTTCTACGGCTCCGAGGTGCCCGGCCACGACCACGAGAACTACTACTTCGATGACTACAACGTGGCGACGACGGGCATGACGGAGTGGCTGATCTCGAATCCGGCCGCCCCGATGCTCGAGACGGACATCAAGGCCTACCTCATGATGCACGAGCGGGGCGCGATGGATCCCGAGCCGGGCTGGACCGCGCCGGCGGGCGCGACGGAGAGCTACCTCAGCGATCGCGTGCTCATGTTCTCGGGTCGCAACGTGGTGATGGGCGGCACCGGCGGCGCTGGGACCGGCGGCGCTGGGACCGGCGGCGCGGCGGGAGCCGGCGGTGCTGGCAGCGGCGGACCGGGGG
>JAHFDS010000455.1 GCA_023248855.1 Myxococcales bacterium | reverse complement strand
CGAGATCCGCCGCCTGCACGAGCGCGTGGTCCGCGCGGGGGGGGTCGAGGCGCGCCGGCTTGCGTTCCCGACGCTGCACCGTGACGTCTGCAAGCAGGCGGTGTGGCTGTTCAACGTCCGCAAGGAGCGCCCGCTCGGGCACGCGATGTTCCAGTTCCTGCTGGCCGAGGCCCAGGCCGCGGGCGACGCCGAGGCGGTCGCCCTGCAGAGGAAGAACGTGGCCTGCGGCGCGTGAGCCCCGAAGCCCTTGTTCACTTCGCTCGTCGGCCTACAATCCGACCACTGTGACCGGAACCCCCACCCAGATCCTCTCGAACAGCCTGTCCGACGTCATGCGCGCCTGGGGCCAGCACATGAACGGCGATCGCGACGTCCTCTACTGGGTCGTGCAGCTGCAGCTCGCGCGGTCCTTCGGCCAGGACGAGCGGGCGCTCGCCGAGGTGCCCGGTACGCTGCGAGACGAGGTCCGCCGCCTTCACGTCGAGGTCAACGCCTACTGGGACAACGTGCGCTACTCGCTGCTCGATCCGCTCACGCAGGTCTGGGGCACGGTCGTCAATGCCCTGCGCGTCGCGGCCGACACGTCGTCGGTGACCGAGGGGCAGAAGCGGATCTTCACGTTCCCGCTCGACTCCGTGGTCGCGTTCTTCCGCGCCGCGCACGCGCGCCCCGAGGCCTGCGAGGCGCTCTGGGAGGCCTTCCGCCCGATGCCCGCGCCCGACTGCCAGGCGCTCGCAGCGGTCCTGCACCCGAATGCGCGCATCGACGCGAGCTCGCTCGTGGGCCTGGTGCGCCTGCTGTCCGGCGAGGGCCCGCTGTCGACCGCGGAGAGCGAGCTCCTGGGGCTCCTGTCCTCCACGGGCCTGCAGCAGTATGCCTTCCGTGGCGCGCGCGGCGGTTGATCGCCAATCCGAGACGCAATCCGCGACCTGGAACAGGAAAGCCAGCTCACGACGCCGCACGTCGGTGTTTCCGGAGCGTCCACGCAAGTCTTTTCGGACGCGAAGGGCCGGGCGGAAAGTCCTGCGCGGCCCGGTCCGTTTGCTTCCGGAAATCACCGGCAAATTGCACCCAGCCGGCTGCCCTCTTGGTCTGACGCTGTCCGGCACGTGAATTGATTAGCCACTCACGAGGTGATTGACCATGTCCTCGTGCCAGGTCGCTTCACAACCCCCCGAGCCTTCCCCTCCTGTCCCTCGTCCCTCGCGGCCCAGCCGGCCGCCCGCCGCAGCCGCGCGCGTCCTGGTGGTGGAGGACGACGCCGACGTGCGCGCGTTGCTGGTCGAGGGGCTCGGGCGCAGCGGCTACGACGTCACGAGCGCGCAAGACGCCTTCAAGGCGCTCGCCAAGCTCGAGGATTGTCGCCCCGACCTCATCCTGACCGATCTGCGCCTGCCCGGCATGGATGGCCTCGACCTGATCGAGAAGGTGCGCGATCGTGATCCCGACCTCCCGATCGTGGTCCTGACCTGCTCGCAGGACGTCGAGACCGCGGTGGCCGCGATGCGCCGCGGGGCCGCGCACTTTCTCAGCAAGCCCTTCAACCTGGAAGGGCTGCGCAAGACCGTGCAGCGGGAGCTCGCGCGTGGCGGGCTGCGCCGGGCCGCGCGCCGGACCGAGCCTCCTCCGTGCTTGCAGGAGCTGCCGGGGCTCATCGGGGACAGCGCGCCGATGCGCGTCCTTTACGACGCCATCCGGCAGATCGCGCCGTCACGCGCCTCGGTCCTCATCACCGGCGAGAGCGGCACGGGCAAGGAGCTCGTCGCCGCCGCCATTCACGCGCACAGCCCGCGGGCGCGCCGCCCCTTCGTCAAGCTGCACTGTGCGGCGCTCGCGGAGACGCTGCTCGAGAGCGAGCTGTTCGGCCACGAGCGCGGCGCCTTCACCGGCGCGCTCGGCCGCCGCGAGGGGCGCTTTCACGCGGCGGACGGCGGCACGCTGCTGCTCGACGAGGTGGGCGACATCCCGCTTTCGATCCAGGTCAAGCTCCTGCGGGTCCTGCAGGAGCACGAGCTCGAGCGCGTGGGGGGCAACCAGACCCTCAAGGTGGACGTCCGGGTGATCGCCGCGACGCACCGGGAGCTGCGCGAGCAGATGCGGCAGGGGCTGTTCCGCGAGGACCTGTTCTACCGGCTCAACGTGGTCGTGCTCGAGGTGCCTCCGCTGCGTTCGCGGCGCCCGGACATTCCGGTCCTGGCGATGCACTTCCTGCGTCGGTTCGCCAGGGAGAACCGGCGCGACGTGGTCGGATTCTCCGCGGACGCCATGGAGCGACTACTTGCGCACGGCTGGCCCGGCAACGTGCGCGAGCTGGAGAACGCGATCGAGCGGGCGGTCGTGCTGGCCTCGCAGGAGCACGTGCGCGGCTGTGACCTGTCGCTGCCCCCGAGCGCAGAACGCATCCGGAGCGACCAGATGCCGCCCATCCCCGGGGCCAGCCTGGCGGAGTTCGAGCGTTTCCTCATTCTGCGGACGCTCGAGCACACGGGCGGCTCCCGCGTGGAGGCGGCCCGCATTCTGGGCATCACGGCGCGCACCATCCAGACCAAGCTTCACCAGTACACGGACCTCGGCGGCCGTCATTCCAGCCCGCCTGAATAGGCGCGCGGGTCATTGCGGGTGGCTCGCCGCCTCCCTGGCCACCCGCGCCAGGAGCTCCCGCATCCGGCGCACGCCGAGCACGCCGAGCGCCACGCAGAGGCCGAGGCCGACCCCGAGGAGCAGCCGCATGGCCAGGAGGCGCTTGATCCGCGCCGGCTCCAGGTGGGGCGCCACCACGGTCTCGAAGCGCGACGCCGCCGCGACGCGCTCGAGCTCGAGCTCGAGCTCGGCCCTGCGCAGGCGGTCGAACAGCTGCACGTGCAGGCGCTGGAGGCCCCCCTCGGTCTTCGACAGGTCGTCGAGCTGCGCGCTGACGCGCGGCAGGTCCTTGCTGATCCGCTGCAGACGGCCGAGGCCACCCTGGAGGTCGCGCAGCTCCGCGCGGGCGGCGCGCAGGCTGGCCTGGTGGCCTTCTGCCTGGATGCGCAGACGCTCGTAGTCGGGGTTCGCGATCCGATCGACCGGCGTGGTCTGCCGCACCAGCTCCTCGCTCATGAGCCGCTGCAGGTCGCGCTCTTGCTCGAGGATCCGCTTGACCTCGGGGTGACCGTCCGCGAGCCCCTGCGCGCGCAGCTCCGACAGACGGTGCTCCGCCTGGGTCAATGCCTCGCGGTGCCGCTGGGACGACTGCACCTTCGCTTGCATGAAGGGAGAGCCACGGTCGAGCTGGCGGCGCACACCCTCGAGCTCCCCCTCGAGCCGGACCACCGTCGCGCTCACCTCGACGCGGCGCGCTTCCAGCTGCGCGCGGGTGTCCGCGGTCACGGGGTTGTGGTCCGGCAGGCGGTCGAGGTGCTGCTCCCGGAACGCCACCGCCCGCGCGGACACCTCGGCCATCTCCCGGTCGAGGCTCGCCATCTGCGTGCGCAGGAAGTCCACCTCGGCGGTCATGACCTTGAGCTTGCGACCGACCTCGGCCTTGACCCAGCGCGCGAGGTGCTGCTCCAGGAAGGCGACCGGGTCGTGCGCGGTCGCGGCGTAGCTCGCGCTCCACGTCGTGCCCTGGCTGCTCAGCTCGAGCCCCGACAGGGCGCGACCCGCGCTCTCGTCGTCCCTCGGTGCCCCGAGCTGCGCGAGCGTGCCGCGCACCAGATCCTGGCCGCGGAACGCCTGCTCGGCGCTGGAAAAGAACTGCAGCAGGTCGGCCTGGCCCGACAGGCGGTTCGGCTCGAGCGGGCTCACCCGATCGACGTGCAGCGCGATCTCGCAGCTGGCGCGAGCCGGCGGCGGGTGGGTCGAGAAGCTGGTGAGGCCGGTGGCCATCCCGGTGCCCACGCACGCGACGAGGAGCCCGAGGTGCCTGCGCACGAGCGTCGAGAGCGCGAACAGCTTGCGCGCAAGCTGCTCGGCCGAGGGCCCCGCGTCCGGAAGGGCGGACGCGCGCGCGGGGCCGAGCTGGTCGGGAGCCGCGAGCTCCGGGGGACGCTGGTCCTGCGCGACGATCGGCTCGGGCTCGGTCGGCGGGGGCAACAGGGCCTGCGTGCGCGCTTCATGGCCCGCCCCTGGCTTGTGTCGGAGGTAGAACGTGAGCTCGACTGCACCGAGGCGCAATCGATCGCCGTCACGCAGCACCGCGCGAGTGATTCGCTCGCCATCGACGAACGTGCCCGACGGGCTGCCGAGATCGTCGACGACATAGCCGAGAGCGTCGCCGCTGATGCGAGCGTGCGCCGGGGCGATCGTGGGGTCCGGGATCCCGATGTCGGCGGCTGGATCGCTGCCGAGGATCACCGGCCGTCCGTTCACGGCATAGGCGGTGCTGCCGGGGCGAGGCCCCGAGGTCATGACCAGGTACGGCACGGTCTCCGGATCGCCGGATGAGGCCAGCTTTGGACCCGTGGGGATCGTGCTGCACTCGAACGAGTCGTAGTCGATGTTGGCCCGCGAGCGCTGCATGGCCGGGTGATGGAGCAAGCGACGTGCCCGGCCGCGAGCGAGTCGTTGCAAGGGTTGTCCCGCCAGGAACCGGAAGACCACGTGGCCTTCGGCGCGCGACCGGAAGATTGTTCCGCAGGGTGGGGCGCACTTCCGTGGTGTTGGCCGTGGCCCGCCGCTTGCCAGGGATGGAGGCATGACTCCCCTCGCCCTGCGCCGTCAAGCGCTCCCGAAAGCGCGCCCCCGGGTCGAGCTCCTGCTCCGGCGCCGCCAGGTCCTCTTCGTCGGCCTGAACCCGAAGACCCTCGAGGCGTCCCGCATGCTCGCCCACCCGCAGGCCCCCACCAGCGACGTCATCGGCTTCGTCGACGAGCCCTCTCGCCAGCAACCGGGGGTGCGTTACCTCGGCAGCCTCGAGTCCTTCGCGAGCATCCTGCGCGATCACGTGGTCGACGTCGTGCACGTCGGGCTCCCCCTGCGTTCGCACTACGACGACATCGGTCGGGTCATCCAGATCTGCGAGACCCACGGCGTGCCGGTCGAGCTGCCCGCGAATCCGTTTCACACCGGGAGCATGGCCAGCCTACGCGTCGAGCGTGGGGTCCTCACGATGACGCTCCACACGGCGCCTCTGTGCGGTCTCGCGCTGCGGCTCAAGTTCCTGCTCGACCGACTGATCGCGCCGATCCTGCTCTTGTTCGCGGCGCCGATTCTGCTGCTCGCGGCCATCGCGATCAAGCTGGAGGATCGCGGCCCCGTGTTCTTCACGCAGGAGCGCGTCGGCTACAACAAGCGCACGTTCCGGATGTACAAGCTGCGCACGATGGCGGTCGATGCAGAGGCGCGCCTGCGCCAGCTCGAGGCGAGAAACCAGCGCGACGGGGCGGCCTTCAAGCTCGAGGACGATCCGCGCATCAGCCGGGTGGGGAGGATCCTGCGGAAGTACAGCTTCGACGAGCTTCCCCAGCTCTGGAACGTGGTCATCGGCGACATGAGCCTGGTCGGGCCGCGTCCGCTCTCGCTGCGCGACTACAATCTGCTGCCCGAGGACTGGCAACGCCGTCGGTTCTCGATGCGGCCCGGCTTGACCTGCTACTGGCAGGTGCGCGGACGCCACCACACGAGCTTCGTCGAATGGATGAAGCTCGACCTCGCCTACATCGACCAGTGGAGCTTGTACGAGGACCTCAAGGTCCTGCTCGCCACGTTGCCGGAGGTCCTCCGCGGCGGCGGTGCCTGACGCAGCTTGCACCGCGGCGCCCTCGCGCTCCAGCCGGCACCCGAGCCCCCAGCGTCCCGACACCCCCGTCAAAAATCGCGATTTTCGACGCATCGCGCCATCCGTTGCCACGCTGCGGCGTCAGAGGCGACGTGGAGCACAATGCTTGACTTGGATGGCCGTCCCTCGCTAGGAATGCCGGGCCACCAGCCACAACCTAGGAGCTGCACATGAAGCGTTGGATTCCCGGGATTCGCTCAGAGATGCTTGGCGCCCTGCTCTTGACTTTCG
>JAHFDS010000454.1 GCA_023248855.1 Myxococcales bacterium | reverse complement strand
TCGCAGCTGCCGAGGCGCGCGTCGGTGACTGCTTGCCAGAACCTGCCGGCGCGCGCGATGGCCTCGGCGCGTGAGCGCGCCGCCGCCTCGAAGCGCGAGCGCGCGGCTTCCGGGCGATCGCCCGCGAGCTCGAGCCGGCCGAGCTCGAGCGCCGCGACGGGCGCGAGCGGATCGTCGGGGTAGCGGGCGATGAAGTCGCCGAATCCTTGCCGCGCCCCGGCGAGATCCCCGCTCTCCTGCTGGCCGCGTGCCTGCCGGAAAGCCTGCTCCGCGGCCTGATCGGCGCTCTTCGGCACCTCGGGCGTCGCCACGTCGTAGCGAGCCGCGCAGTTGGAGAGCACGAGGACGAGGCAGCCGAGGACCCGGCGCATGGCTGGATGATGAACCCTACCGCCGCCCGCAAACAGTGATCTTTTCCCACGCTCTGACACTATCTTGCCCCATGCCGCCCATGGACCCCGTGACCGCACACATCGATCGAGGCTGGGAGCTGATCGAAAAAGGTGACCTCAAGGGCGCCGAGAAGGCCGCACGTCAGGTGCTCGAGCAGGCCAAGCCAGAGGCGCACACGCTGCTCGGCGCGGTCGCGTCCGCGCGCGGTGAGCCCGAGGAGGCCATGGATCACTTCCGCAAGGCGATGGATGCCGACCCGGAGTACCTCGATCCGGTCCTGTACGCCGCCGAGCTCTGCATGGGCCCGCTCGGCGATCTCGACGAGGCCGAGCGCCTCGCCGAGCAGGCGCTCGAGCTGGCCGAAGAAGAGGACGAGTACGTGGACGCGCTCCTCTTGCGCGCCGAGGTGGCGCTCCTGGCCGACGATGACGAGGCCGCGGCCGCCGCGATGGGCGAGCTGCCCGAGGAGGTGCCCCTGCCCGACGCGAGCTACGAGATGCGTGCCGGGCACCTGTGGCTCGAGCTCGGCGAGCTCGAGCAGGCGGAGAAGCGCCTGCGCGCAGCGCTCGCGGCGGACGACACGCTCGCCGATGCGTGGCACGGCCTCGGCCTCGTGCACGAGCAGGCGGGCCGCGAGGACGATCGCACGGCGGCCATGCTGCGCGTGCGCGAGCTGGATCTCGCCGCGCCCGACGAGGCGTGGGCGTTGCCCGCGGGTGAGGTCGCGCGCATCACGGAGGAGCAGCTCGGCAAGCTCCCCGACGTCTTCCGGGAGCGCCTGACGAACGTGCCCATTCAGATCGACGAATACCCGTCCGAGGAGCTGATCAAGGACGGCCTCGATCCGCGGCTCCTGGGCGTCTTCTCCGGCACCTCCATCACCGAGAAGAGCTCGATGGGCCCGGCGGGCGTCGATGTGATCGTGCTGTTCCGACGCAACATCCACCGCGTTGCGCACACCGCCGAGGAGGCCCAGGAGGAGCTCCGCGTCACCATCCTCCATGAGACCGGCCACTTCTTCGGCCTCGACGAGGAGGGCCTCGCAGAGCTTGGCCTCGATTGACCGGCTACCGACGGTAGAGCAGCACGACCTTCAAGTACGCGCCTTCGGTGAAGGCCGGGGCGAGCGCGAAGTCCGGTGGCAACCCCGCGCGGCCCACCACGACCAGGTCGGCGCCCGCGCGCTGGGCGCCCTCGCCGATGGCGCGCTCGAGATCGGGCAGGGCGAGCTTGGCGGTGTTCGAGCACGCGACCAGGAGCCCGCCCGGCGCGAGCACCGGCGAGATCGTGGCGACGAGCTCGGCCCAGTCGCGGGTCGCGACGAACGAGGTCCCCTTCTGCTGCGAGAACGACGGGGGATCGCAGACCACGAGGTCGAACGAGCGGCCGCGCTCGGCCATGCGCGCCAGCGCCGGGAACACGTCGCCCGCGAGGTGCTCCACGCGCTCGGGGTCGAGCCCGGACAGCTCGAGGTTGCGCCGCGATTTCGCGTGCGCCTTGGCAGCTAGATCGACCGCCACCACCTGGCTCGCGCCGCCCGCGAGGGCATGCAGCGAGAATCCTCCCGAGTAGGAGAACAGGTTCAAGACGCGCCGGCCGGCCGCCCGCGCGCCCACGAGGGCTCGCCCCTCGCGCAGATCCGGGAACATGCCGACGTGCAGCGGCGCGGTGGGATCCACCGCGAAGCGCACCTTGCCCTCGCGCACCACGACCTCCGTCGGGGCGGCCTTGCCGCGCACCAGCGCTGCCGGCTCGGGGGGGCCCTCGCCCGCCATCGGGCGCAGCCGGCGCTGCTCGTAGATGGCCGCGGGCGAGAGCAGCTCGAACAGCGCATCGTGGACGAGGTCGAGGTGCGGCACGATCGCGTCCGACAGCGCGGTCACGATGACGTAGTCGGCGTAGCGATCGACCGTCACACCCGGCAGGCCTTCGCTGTCGCCGGCGAGCAGCCGGTAGGCGTCGACGTCAGGGGGCAGGAGCGCGCCGCGCAGGGTCCGAGCGCGCCGGACGAGCCCGTGCAGGTACGGCGGATCCACCTCCAGCCCCGGCGTGCGCCCGAGGACGCGCAGCGCGATCGCCCCCGCGTTGTCGACCAGCGCGCGCGCCACGAACCGGCCCTGCGGATCCAGCACGTCCACGTGGGTGCCCGGCGCGTCGTGGAGCGCCCGGCCGCCGAGGGCGTCCTTGAACACCCACGGATGGCCCGCGCGGACGCGGATCACGGCCTCCGGGGCGATGCGAACCTGACCGCGACGCAACCCCGCCGAGGTGGGCAGGGCGCTCGAGGTCTGTGGCCTTTGAGCCCGCGTCGAGGGCGGACGGCGTGGCGGGCCCTTGCCGCGGGGAGTCGTCATGGCGGCGCCACCCTAGTCGAAAGCCAGGATACGAAGACACCTAGCCAAATCTCCGCGGATCCGCTAGACTCCCCGCTGGTTTCGGCCATTGTAGGCTGGAGACTCACAATGGCGCGTCGCAAGGATGAGGAAGGAGAGCGGACGGACAAGATGCAACAGGTGGAAGAGAGCGCCGCCCGACCGTTCGGTGGCAAGACGTTGAACGGGACCGCAACCTCACGACGTGACGATTCGGTCGAGCAGTCGCTCGACGACTTCGTTCGCCAGGCCGCCGGGCCGACCACGGATGATCTCGACGCCGCGCCGGAGGCCTCGCAGCCCTCGCTGGTGGTCGAGGCGCCACGGGTCGATTCGAGCCTCTCGCACCTGTCGTCGGCCATGCCGGCGTCCACGATCTCGGCCAGCCAGCCGCGGATCACGACGGCGCCGCAGGCGGCCCCGGGGATCTCCTACGGGATCCTGTTCGGCGCCATCGCGGCAGCAGGCGTGCTCGCCGCGGTCATCGCGGTGGTGGTCGTCAAGCTCTCGGCCAAGGAGCCGCCTCCGCCCGCCCCGATCACGAAGGTCGAGGCCGTACCGGCACCGCGACCGCCCGAGCCGACCAGGCCCGCGGTCGAGCAACTGCCCCCGGCTGCACCTGCCCAGGCCGCACCGGTCAAGGTGGAGCCCGCTGCGGCGCCGGTCAAGGCTGAGCCCGCTGCGGCGCCGGTCAAGGCTGAGCCGCCCGTGAAAGCCGGCAAGCACGTCAAGGCGCCGACGAAGGCCCCCCACGCTGCGAAGGCAAGAGCTGCCGCACCCGCCAAGAAGGCCGCCCCGGCGGCCAAGCCTGCCGCGTCCCCGAAGAAGAACGAGCTCGCGGATCCCGGCTTCTAGCACAGTCGGGCTCGCCAGACCGCGCGCGGCCGCCGCGCCGCAACTTCTTCCACTTGCCCGCCGCAGCACTTCGGGCGATAAGTCCGAATCCCATGACGTTCCGACGGTTCTGGTGCAGGTCGCTGCTGCCACTTTCGCTCGTGCTCTCGAGTGGCGTGGTGAGCGCCCAAGGTGAAGACAAGTCGCGAGTATCCAATCCCGGCGAGGACAAGACCGCTGCGGCCAAGGCCGAGTACCAGAAAGCCCTCGAGCAGTTCAATGGCGGCAACTTCATGGAGGCCGTCAAGGGCTTCAAGAAGGCGTACGGCCACAAGGCCGCGCCCGCGCTGCTCTTCAATATCGCCATCTGCTACCGCAAGCTCGACGAGAAGGACCTCGCGGCGTTCTACCTCGACAAGTTCCTCAAGGAGGCGGACGCCAAGGCCGCCAACCGCGCCGAGGCCGAGAAGCAGCTGGCCGAGCTCAAGGGCCAGGGCGCCGCGGTGGTGGCCCCCGAGGCCCCTGCGGCACCCGCCGCTCCCCCGCAGTGGAAGACGGTCGACAAGTTCGAGCACTTGCCGCCCGACGAGACGCCGCCGGGCAAGCCCCTCGACATCCGCGCGATGGTCCCGGAGAAGGGTGGTCCGTTCAAGCTCATGATGTACTGGCGTGCCGCCGGGCAGGCCGACTTCACCATCGTCGAGATGCAGCGGCGCTACTTCGAGTACGTCGGGCGCGTCCCCGCCACGGCGATGGGCGGCAAGAGCGTCCAGTACTACCTCATCGTCAAGGATCCGGCTGGCAAGACGTACGCAAAGGCCGGATCGCCCACGCAGCCGAACCTGGTGCTGGTGGTCGAGGGCGCCAAGCCGGCCTTCTACGCGGATCTCGGCGAGGGCATGACCGGCACCGAGGGCGCCAAGCCCGCCGAGCCGCAAAAGCCCGCCGAGCCGCAAAAGCCTGCCAAGGCCGAGGACACGGAGTCGCCGCTGGCGAAGAACGTGCCGCCGCCATCGCCCGCCGCGGCGCCCACGGGCTCGGCCGGGCCGACCTGGATGACCTACGGGAAGTACGGTGCGGCCGGTGCCTCGGTGCTGTGCTTCGTCGTCGCCATCGCGAAGAACAGCGCCGCCTCGAGCGCCAGCGAGGAGCTCGAGAAGGCGGCCATGAGCCACACGCCGAGCGGCGAGCCGCGCAGCTTCTTCGACGGCACGAAGTCCGGCAAGGAGAAGGAAGGGCGTGACGCCCAATCGATGGCGACGCTCATGACGTCTTTCGGGATCGGCTTTGCGGTCGCGGCAGGGGCCCTCACCTACCTCGACTACCGCGCGGATCACGGCGGCGAGCGGGCCGAAGGCGCGCCCCGGACCCGTACCGCGCGGGTGCTGGCCGCGCCGGCGATCGGCGCTGGCTTCGTCGGGCTCGCGGGCCAGGTGCAGTTCTGATGCGCCTCGCGCCGCTGCTCGCCGGTCTGGTGCTCGCGATCGGCTGCAATGGCTACGAGCCAAAGCTGGGCGACATCCCCTTTAAGTGCGGCAACGCCGAGCCGAAGTGCCCCGAAGGATACGTGTGCCGCGGCTCGGGCGACAGCAAGCTGTGCATCAAGCCTGGCGTCAAGCGCACCTGCGCCTCGTCGCTCCGGCCCATCACCGGCGTGCGCGCGGGCGACGGCGGTGTGTTCGACGGCGTCGGTTACAACTGCACGGAGGCCAACTGCGCGGCCAAGGCCGTGGAGAACAACTGCCTCGACCGCGACCTCGAGCCCAACGACTGCCCCGAGGCCGCCGACGATCACGGCTCGTTCCTCGGCGGCGACGTGCTCACGGGCTTCGGCACCTGGACCAAGTTCTCGATCTGCCCGGTGGGCGACGTCGACTACATCGGCTTCGACGTCGAGGTCGGCATGGCGTACCGGGCTGTGCTCATCTACGACAAGCGGCTTGGCGATCTCGACATGTCCGTCGTGGATCCGGCGCTGCGGAGCCTCGGCGAGTCGCTGACCGGCGGGCGCGTCGTGGAGACCGCACATCCGCAGGACGTGGCGGAGGAGGTGCGCTTCACGGCGACGGCGACCGGCCGGGTCTACCTGGTCGCCTTCGGCGGCAACCTGGTGCAGACGGGCACCTACCGGATCTACATTGCACCCACGTGCTCGAGCTCGAACCCGGCCTGCCCGGCCGGCACAGCGTGCAACACGACGAACGGCGCGTGCGAGGGCATGGGCTCCTCCGGAGCGCCGCCTGCGTCCGGACCGGATGCGGGTGCGCGGCGAGATGGCGGCGCTGGCGGCAGCGGCCTCGAGCGCTCGTCCCACGGCTCGCCCCTGCATGACTACGCCCCGATGTGCGCGCTACCCTGACGCGCAGAGCCCATTTTTCTGTAATAGCCGTCACC
>JAHFDS010000453.1 GCA_023248855.1 Myxococcales bacterium | reverse complement strand
CCGCCCGCAGCGCCCGCGCCGCCTCCGCCCGCGCCCATCTGCGGACGGATCCGAAGCGCGTCCGCCACGAGCTGGACGTTGCCGCTGCCGGGCTCGCCCGTGTTGTCCCCGAGCGTCACGGGGTAGTCGACCCCGGCCTCGACGGGGAACGTCCCGAGCGCCTGCCAGCCATCCACCGCGGTCTGGTCGATCAGGGCAATGGTGTCGCCTCCGGCGTGCTTGACCACGTACTTCGCCCGGCGGCTCTGCGCGAATTGCGCGTCGGTGTAGACGGAGAGGGTGTAGCTGCCGGCGGCCGAGAAACGCATGCGCCAGGACGCATAGTTCGCGGGCGCGGCCGCGTCGGTCGTGTGCGTCCAGAGCAGCGCACCCGCCGAGCCCGCCATCGCGCCCCGCCAGTACATGGGGTCACCGCCCTTGGTGAAGCAAGCGTCCGTCTCCTCGATCAGGCGGCCTTCGGCCGGCACGTCTCCACACGGCGGCGGCGGCGTGACCATGCCGTACCAGAAGTCCTCCCCCATCTCGGTGAGCATGGTGTGCAGCGCCGTCTGGTAGTGCGCAAAGCGCGTGTCGTAGACGCTGCACTGCCCGGGGACGCAGCCGTTGTAGTAGCGCGTGACGGTCTGGATCCACTCCATCTCGTGCAGGCCCCCGACGCGCACCTCGTTCATCCAGGCGAGCGCCTGCTCGGGGGTGTCGACGCCCATCGCGTACGCGGAGCGGACCACCATGCTGACCACGAAGTCGACCGCGTGCTGCGTGTTGCCCTCGACCGTCAGCACGTCGTTGCCGTAGGCGCGCAGCGTGTCGGCGTAGGTGCCCGCATCGAACTGGAACATGCCGAGCCCCCCCTGCTCGTCCGCGCACGGGCCATCGCCCGCCCCGGCGATGACCGGGCCGCCCGCGCACGAGCTCGACGCCGGCCCCTGGCACGCCCACATGGCCTCGCTCCAGCAATGCGCAAAGCCCGTCTCCGCCTGTGCGATCCCGGCGAGCAGCAGGCCATTGGTCAATCCCCGCGCCGCCGCCGCATCCCGGATCGCCATCGCGCGCGCTCGCCGCTCCGCCGCGGACAGCGTGGCCTGGAGCACACCCGGCTCCCCGAGCGCCGCCTGGTCGTCGCCTCCGCAGCCCAGGACCGGCACGCCCGAGAGCACCGCGAACAGGAGAAACCAGGTGCGCATGGGCCGATGTTACACGCGCCCCCCGCGCTGGCGAAAAACCGTGAGGCACCGAACTTCGCACCCGGCTTCCCGCGTACTACAGTGTGGGTCAGAGGGGGTCTCGGGTGAGAGCACGTTACGCTGGCGTGATCCGCGCCGCAGCGCTACTCGGCTGCATCCTGGCCGCGCGCGCGGCCGAAGCCAAGCTGGTCCTCGACAAGATCATCGTCCACGGGGCGTCGAAGACCAGCGAAGGTGCCGTCGAGGCGCGCATGCGCCTGCACCGCGGGGACGTGATCGAGTACGGCATCCTCGGCGTGGCGGAGGATCGCCTGGTCGCGAGCGACCTGTTCCAGAGCGTGCGCGTCTACCTCGACACGCCGCGCGACTGGGCCGTGCAGCTCATGTACCTGTCCGATCAGACCTACTCGATCGACGTGCACGTCGAGGTCAAGGAGAAGCACTCCTGGTTCATCATCCCGAACTTCGCGGTCGGCGGCGGCGACGTCGCGGGCGGCCTCGTGTATGCGGACATGAACCTCGCTGGCACGGGCTCGCAGCTCATCAGCGCCGGTCAGGTCGGCAAGCTCAAGAGCTTCGGCTTCGTCGGCTTTCGCGATCCGATCGCCACCTTCGCGCCCATCACGTACTCGACCGCGGGCATCTTCCGGCAGGAGACCTTCCTTTTTTACGGCAACGGACCGACCAAGGACGACGTCGTGCAGCAGGTCGGCACGCGCATCGCGGGCGGCGAGGCGCAGGTCGGCTACGTCTTCTCATCGCACATGAAGGCCATCGTGGGCGGCATGTACAACCGCCAGTGGCTCCGGAACGCCGAGGACAAGATCGCGGGATACCCCGAGGCCAAGCTCTACAACGCGCCCGCGATGGGGTGCACCGTCTCGGCGACCGACGCCACGCCGGCACCGGAGAAATTCTGCAACGGCGAGAACGTGGTCACGCTGCAGCTGTACTTCGACTATGACCGCACGATCGCGCCGGAAGGCCTGCGGCGCGGCGCCAAGGTCAAGCTGCACAATGAGGTGTCCGACAACTTCTGGGGCTCGGATTACGATTACGCCAAGCTCGAGTTCCAGGGCGAGCTCTACGGCTACGTCGCCAAGACCTATCCCTCGGTGAACTTCCGCACCATCCTGAACTTCCCGACCAGCGAGCGCGGCGTGCCGCTCACGCAGCTGTTGCGCCTCGGCGGCGGGGATCTGCGTGGCTACAACGTCAACCAGTTCAACGGCGACACGCTGATGGTGGCGCAGTTCGAGGACCAGATCCCCGTCATCAAGGGCCTCAAGGTCCCGCTCACCTCGGTCAAGCTCAACCTCGCGGTCGCCGGGTTCGTCGACGTCGGCGCGCTGCTCGACCGGCACCCAGGCGGCCGCATCGACCCGCTCAATCCCTCGGCCAAGAGCCGCCCCACGCTCGACGACTTCCACACCTCTGCGGGCGTCGGCGTCCGCATCCTCGTCCCCGGCGTCGCCATCCCCGCGGTGAAGATCGACTACGGCTACGGCTTCGACCGCGGCGCCGGCGCCATCGCGATCTCGGTCGCGGGCGGCGGGCTGTAGCGCCCACCGCGACCGGCCGTGACGGCGCGGCGAGCAGCGCTATAGTCCCGCGTATGAGCGATAGCAGATACGTCGTGCTCTCGGGTCTCGGCCCCGATCGCCCCGGGCTGGTCGCGGCGGTGACGCGCTTTTTCGCCGATCGCGGCGGCAACGTCGAGGACAGTCGCATGGCCATCCTCGGCGGCGAGTTCGGCGTGATGATGCTCGTCGCCGCCACCGAGGGCGAGATCGCGCGCATGGAGGCGGAGCTGCCCATGCTCGAGCAAGCGACGGGCATGCGGACGCTCCTGCGCCGCACCGTCAGCCCCGAGCAGCACAGAAAAGAAGCCGCGATGCCCGTCACCATCGTGGCGAGCGCGCTCGATCAGGAGGGCATCGTGCGCTCGATCGCGGGCGCGCTGCACGCGCTCGGCATCAACGTGGTCTCGCTGGAGACCAGCGCCTACCCCGCCGCGATGTCGGGCCATCCGCTGTTCCGCCTCGAGGCTCACCTGGACGTGCCGCGCGGCGTCGCCGTGGCGAAGGTGCGGCAGGCGATGGACGAGGTCGCCGAGCGCTTCGATCTCGACGTCGAGGTCCGCGCGGGGTAGCGGCGGCGTGGCCGCAAGCCCCATGTGGCGATCTATGCTAGACCGCGCAAATCATGCGGCACCCCTACGAGTCCTTCGTCCACACCGTCGAGCACCCGGCCCGGTACCTGGGCGGCGAGTGGAACAGCATCCGCAAGGACCCCGCGTCGGTGGACGTGCAGATCGCGCTCGCGTTCCCGGACCTGTACGACATCGGCATGTCCCACCTCGGGACCAAGATCCTCTACTCGCTGCTCAACAAGGATCCGCGCTTCCTGGCCGAGCGCGCCTTCGCGCCGTGGGCCGACATGGAAGCCGAGCTGCGCAAGCGCGGGCTGCCCCTCGTGACGCTCGAGAGCGGCCGGCCCCTGTCGGCCTTCGACGTGGTCGGCTTCTCGCTGCAGTACGAGCTTACCTACACGAACGTGCTGCTCCTGCTCGAGCTCGGCGGCATCCCGCTGCGCTCGGCCGAGCGTGGGCAGGATGCGCCGCTCGTCATCGCGGGTGGGCCGACCGCGACGCACCCCGAGCCGCTCGCGGACTTCATCGACGCGTTCCTGATTGGCGAGGCCGAGGGCGTGCTCGGCGAGTCGCTCGCCGACTGGAAGCGCTGGCGAGGGGAGGGCTGCTCGCGCAGGGAGGCGCTCATCCGGCTGGCCGCGCGCGGCCACTGGTATGTCCCCGCGCTCTACACGACCGCCGTCGATGCGACGAGCGGCTTCGAGGTCGTGACCGGTCCCGTCGATTCGCGCGTGCCGGCCAGCGTCGAGCGCGCGTGGGTGGAGAACCTCGACGCCTTCCCCTTCCCCGACGACTCGCCCATCCCGATCGCCGAGGCGGTGTTCGACCGCTTCGCCATCGAGATCGCGCGCGGCTGCACGGAGGGCTGTCGCTTCTGCCAGGCCGGCATGATCTACCGCCCGGTGCGCGAGCGTGACCCGCGCGACGTGGTCTCGACCGTGCTCTCGAGCCTCGACAAGGGCGGCCACGACGAGGTGTCGCTGACCTCGCTGTCGACCGCCGACTACTCGTGCGTGACGCCGCTCGTGCAGAAGGTCATGAGCGAGCTGCGCCCGCGCAAGGTGTCGGTGTCGGTGTCGTCGCTCCGCGCCTACGGCCTCTCCGAGGACCTGCTCGACGAGATCGCGAGCGTGCGCGCCGGGGGCCTGACCTTCGCGCCCGAGGCTGGCACGCAGCGCATGCGCGACGTCATCACCAAGAACGTCACCGAAGAGGACATCGAAAAGAGCGCGACCAACGCGTTCTCGCGAGGGTTCGGCCGGCTCAAGCTCTACTTCATGATCGGCCTTCCCACCGAGACCGAGGAGGACGTGCGCGCGATCGCGCAGCTCGGCGGGCGCACGCAGCGCATCGGCCGGCGCATCACGCGCCAGGCGTCGGTCACGGTGTCGGTGTCCACGCACGTGCCCAAGCCCCACACGCCGTTCCAGTGGTGCGCGATGGACACGCTCCGCGAGATCGAGACCAAGCAGCACGCGCTGCGCGAGGTGGCCTTCCGCGAGCGGGTGACGCTCAAGCACCACGACGCGCGCAGCTCGCTGGTCGAGGGGGTGTTCGCGCGCGGCGACCGGCGCGTGGGGCGCGCGCTCGAGCTCGCGTACCGGCGCGGCGCCCGCTTCGACGGCTGGGACGAGACCTTCGACTTCCTGCGCTGGATGGAGGTGTTCCGCGACGCCGGCCTCGAGCCGTCCGCGTTTCTCGGCACCATCGCCGTGGACGCGCGGGTGCCCTGGGACCACATCGACATCGGCCTCGAGCCGGGCTTTCTGGCCGACGAGTACCGCAAGGCCTTGAAGGACAAGCTCTCGCCGCCCTGCGGCAAGCCCTTCGGCAAGCTCCTGCACCACACCAACGAGGCCGAGGCGCTCGCCGACGGCAGGCGCCTGGTCTGCTACGATTGCGGCATCGCGTGCGACCTCGGCGAGATGAAGGAGGAGCGCCTGGTGTTCCTGCGCGGCATGGGCGCGCTGACGCCGGGCGCGGTCAAGCAGCACGTCCGGCCCGATCGCGAGCGGCCGCTTCCGACCGCGAGCTTTGCGCAAGGCCAGGGCGTGCGTTATCGCCTGCGCTACACCAAGCTCGGCCGCGCGGCGTTCCTCTCGCACCTCGACATGGCGCGCCACCTCGGCCGCGCGCTGCGCCGCGCCGGCATCGAGGTGAACTACACCAAGGGCTTTCACCCCAAGCCCGACTTCAGCTTCGGGCCGGCGCTGGGTCTCGGCTTTCCGAGCCTGGGCGAATGTGTCGACCTGCGAGTCGCAACGGCGCTCGACGCCGACGAGCTGGCGGCGCGCCTGACGGCCGTCGCGCCCGAGGGCCTGGTGTTCGAGGCGCGTCGTCTCGCGGACGGCGAGCCGCCGATCGCGCGCCTGGTGTCGCTGGCCGACTTCGCGCTCGGCCTGCCGCTCGACGAGGCCGCCGCCGCCGCGGCGTGCGCTGCCGTGATGGCGCGGGACACGCTGCCGAGCGAGCGAGGCGAGGGCAAGGAGCGCCGCGCGGTCGACGTCCGGAAGTTCCTGGTGGGCCTCGAGCCGCTCGGCGGCGCCGACCTCGTGCGCGCCCGGCTCGTGTGGCCCGACACCGGCGACACCCTGGTGCTGCTGAGGGTCCGCGCCAGCTCCGACGGCAGCGCGCGCCCGGCCGAGGTCGCGCGCGCCCTGCTCTCCGCGGCAGGCCTCCCGGTC
>JAHFDS010000452.1 GCA_023248855.1 Myxococcales bacterium | reverse complement strand
CGCCCGAGCCGGCCGCGCCGCCGAAGCCGCCGAAGCCGCCGCCGAAGGTGCCGGCCGGCGTGCTGCTGGAGCAGCCGAAGGCGGCCACGACGGTGAGTGCGAAGGTGAGCGAGGGGCGAGGCATCATGGAAACTCCTGCGGGTGACACGGTCCGAACGTAAGGGTGGTGACATGTCAGCTGCAAGGGATGCTTTTCCCGGCGGAAATCGACGTACGGGCGCCTGCGAAGCGTGGGCTG
Organism: Myxococcales bacterium; assembly: GCA_023248855.1. Lineage (GTDB taxonomy): Bacteria > Myxococcota_A > Polyangia > JAHFDS01 > JAHFDS01 > JAHFDS01. The sequence continues at coordinate 5,795 of JAHFDS010000452.1, read as the reverse complement.
ACTGGTGAGCGCGCTCACGGCCGAGTCAGCCGTCATCAGGGGACGGTGGCTCGGATCCCGTGCCCCAGACCAGGGTAAGGTCCAGCTCGACGGCGTCGAAGGGTTCGGCCCGCACGCGCGCTGCGGACCCGAACGTGCCCAGCAGCAGCCACGATGCCCCCTCGGGGCGATAGACCTCGAGGATGCGCAGCACCGGGTCGAGCAGCCAGGCGAACCGCACGCCGCTTCGGGCGTAGAGCGGCATCTTGACGGTGCGATCCCCCTGGGCTGTGCTCGGCGAGAGGATCTCGCAGATCCAGTCGGGGATCACCGTGTACGGGCCAAGGGGCGGCGAGACGAAGCGCTGGGCTCTCCAGCCGGCCAGGTCGGGCACGCGGATGTCGGACCCGAAGCGCACCCGGGGCTCATCACGCAGGACCCAGCCGCCCGGGCCGCCAATGCCGAAGCGAAACCATCCTCCCAGGAGCGTCCCGAGGTCGGACGCTGCATCGGTGTGCGGTGGGTCCGGACGGGGGTGCACGACGATCTCGCCACCGACGATCTCGCCGATGGACCCTTCGGGGACCGCGTCGAGGTCGTGCCACGTCCCCGGCGCTCGCTGCGCTGCGCCCGCCACAGCGAGAGGATACTCCACGCGGACGGGCGCGGGCCGGATCTACCGGTGGTGCGCGCGGCGGTGGGCCTTGCGGTGGGCCTTGCGGCCCTTGCGGTGATGCTTGCGCTTGCCCTTGGCCTTCTTGCGCAGCTTCTTGCTGCGCTTGCAGGCGGCGGGCGGCTCGGGGGCGGCAGCCGCCTCGGCGATGGGGAGCAGGCCGAACGAGAGCGCGACGGAGCTGGCGAGGACGAGCGTGCGAAGAGAGAGCATGCGATCTCCTGATTCGATCGATGACATGACGCGCGCGCGTTGGCGAGTTTTTCCGCGCGGCCCACGGCCACGGCCGCGCAGGCCCGGGATCTCCCCTGCGCGACGCGCGTCGAACGGGGCATGAGACGACTCTTCCCACTCTTCCTGCTCTTTACTGCCTGCGGCCCGAGGCTCACCACCTTCGTCCGCACCGACGAGGCGGCCCTCGGCCGGGTCGTCGTCTACCGCAATGGAATCGCCTACTACGAGCGCCAGGCGCGCGTGGTGGGTGACACGCTGTCACTGCGCGTGCCGGCCGACAAGGTCGACGACTTCCTGAAGTCGCTGTCGGTCGCCGACGCCAGGACCGGCAAGGCGCTGCCGGTGGCGTTCCCGAGCCAGCTGCCGGCCACCGAGGGCCACGTCGACATGACGGTGCAGCTCCCACCTTCGGGGCCGACCGCCCCCGGCGCGCAGCCGGCTGCACGCGACGTGGTGCTCTCCTACGTGACCGAGGCACCGGCGTGGAAGCCGAGCTACCGCGTCACGGTGGGGACGAGCGGCCAGGTCGAGCTCGCTGGCTGGGCCATCGTCGACAACACGTCGGGCGAGGACTGGCGCGCGGTCAAGGTGGGCGTCGGCTCGAGCTCGGCGCTGTCGTTCCGCTATGATCTGCACAGCATCCGCCTCGTGCACCGCGAGACGCTGCAAACCGAGGACACCTTCGCCAAGGCGCCGCCAGTCGGCGGCACGCTGTTCAAGGAGGCCGAGCGGCAGCTGGTCGTGGGCACGTTCGCTGACCAGGACATCCCGCGGCAGGCGGGACACCCCGACATCCTCGACGACGGCCTCGCGATGGTGGCGCCCGCGATGGAGAGCAAGGCTGGCTCGAGCCGGGGACCCGGCGCGGGCCTCGCCACGCGGGGCGAGGGCGGCGGCAGGCGCGGCAAGAAGAGCCGCGAGCGCAATGCGCCCGCTGACGCGGCCAAGACGGTGGCGTCGGCGCCGCCGCCCGCGACACGAAGACCGATCACGAACGACAACCAGCAGGTGCGCGCGCTCGCGGATTCGCTGAGGAACCGCAAGGGCCGCATCGTCATCGAGGGCTACGCGGACGCGGGCGAGGCCGACGCCGAGATGCACGCGCTCGACCGCGCGAACAACCTGCGAAACCAGCTCATCCTGGGCGGCGTGGCGCCGGGTCAGGTGGAGGCGATCGGCCGCGGCGTCCAGTCCGGGCAGCGCGCCGGCGTGCGCGTGGTCGAGAAGGCCGAGCCGCGCGCGGCGGACGCGAAGGCGGCCGAAGACGCGCCGCCGGTGGGCGAGAGCCACTTCGAGTCGGGCTCGCTCATGACCGTCAAGCGCGGTACGAGCGCGATGGTGTCGATCGTCCAGGGCGCGGCCCAGGGCGAGATCGTGTACCTCTACGATGCCGAGACACGTGGCGGCGACGGGCGCTACGCGTTCCGCGCGGTGCGCTTCCGAAATCCCACCGAGTCGACGCTCGAGACGGGGCCGATGACCGTGTACGGCACCGGCCGCTTCATCGGTGAGGGCCTGACCGAGGCCATCCCGCCCAAGGGCATCGCGCTCGTGCCGTTCGCGCTCGACCGCCAGGTCGTGGTCGAGAAGAAGGGCGGCGACGAGGACCACATCTCGCGCCTGGTCAAGCTCGTGCGCGGCGTGCTCACGGCCGAGGTCCAGCACGTCCGCAAGATCGAATACAAGCTGCAGAACCGCTCCCACGTGGTGGCGACGGTGCTGGTGCGCCACACGGTGGGCAAGGGCTGGACGCTCGAGAAGGCGCCCAAGGCGAGCCTCCAGCTCGGCGACGCGCGCGTGTTCGAGCTCCTGCTGCAGCCGGGCGAGACGCGCACGCTCGCGCTCGAGGAGCAGACGCCGATGACGCGCACGCTCGACCTGCGCTCGCCAGTCGGCATCGACCTCGTGCGCCTGTGGCTCGACACGCCCGCCGCCGACGCCAAGGTGGCGGCGGAGATGAAGCGCCTCGTGCAGCTGCACGGCGACATCGCGGTGCACGAGCAGGCCATCGACCACCTGCGCCAGCGCGGCGAGGAGTTCCGCACGCGCCTCGACGAGCTGCACGGGCAGATCATGTCGCTGCAGATGGTCAAGACCGGCGGCACGCTGATGGGACATCTGCAGCAGAAGATGAAGGAGATCTCCGAGCGCGTGCAGGCGAACACGCTGGCCATCGTGGACCGCCAGGAGAAGCTGATGGTGGCCAAGGTGCGCTTCGCCGATGGCGTCGCCGAGCTCAGCCTCGACAAGACCGGCGCCGCGAAGACGACCGTGGTGTCGTCGCTGTAGGGTATCCTCCCTCCCCCTGGAGGGACCATGACCCGAACGATCGCTCGCATTGCCCTGTCGCTCGCGCTTCTGTGCGCGTTTGCGCCCGCTGCCCACGCCGACAAGAAGGACGACATCCGCAGGCTCCTGCGCCTCACCGGGTCGGGGGACCTCGGAAAGCAGGTCGCCACGCAGCTGCTCGGCACTTTCAAGTCCCAGAACCCCAAGGTCCCGCAGAAGTTCTGGGACGACTTCGCCAAGGAGATCAAGGCGGAGGACCTCATCGAGATGGTCGTTCCGATCTACGACAAGCACCTGTCGCAGGAGGACATCAAGGCCGTGATCGCGTTCTACGAGACGCCGACCGGCAAGCGGTTCGTCAAGGCGCTGCCGCAGCTCACGCAGGAGTCGATGGCGGCCGGCCAGAAGTGGGGCATGGCGCTCGCCCAGAAGGTCGTGGACAGGCTGCAGAAGCAGCAGTAGCGGCGCGCGTCAGCGCGTGAGGTAGAACGTGCGGGACGCGGACAAGGAGAACGGCACGTCGCCGGTCGGAGTGCGGCGAAGGCCCCGCGTGCTCACGGTGAACGAATAGAGGCCCGGCGGGAACGCCGCGCCCATCGGGTTGTTGGTGTCCGAAGGCCCCGACCAGTTGCGCCCCGTCCACTCGTAGGTGTCCGGCCAGCTCCCCGGCTGCAGCGTCGTGGGCATGGCCGGCGCGGGCGGGCAGGGGCCGACGTCGCACAGGCAATAGCGCTGGCCATTGCCCTCGATGGTCACGGAGAAGCTCAGGCCACTCGGGCCGGGCCGGTTGCACGAGCCAGCATCCGAGGGCCCCGGGATCACGCCTGGCGTGGTGGCGGTGATGCGGACGGCGTAGGGCAGCCGCACGCCGCGCGCGACCTCCGCGAGGGACAACGAGCAGGGCAGGCCCTCGAACGAGATCTCGACCGGCGGCGCGTTCAGGGTGGCGCTGCCGGCGCTGGTGCAAGTCATCGCCGCGTCGGGCGACGGACGCCTGGCGTCGTCAGGGGAGTGGGCGTCCGGCAGACCACCGTCGGGGCGGCCGCAGCTGGGATCGGGGAACGCCTCGAGGGGCGTCCACACGTGACCGCTGCACGTCCAGAGGTTGCAGAACTGGCAGCGGTCGGGACAGTTGCCCGGGCAGATCAGCCCCTCGCTCGCACAGGCCTGTCCCTCGACCGGGCTGCGGCACTCGGGGTTCGCGTCGGGCTGCATGCCCGCATCGCGGACGCGACCGTCGGGGCGGAGACCGCCATCGCGTCCCGTGTTCGGGCGGCCGGGGCCATCGGGCCGGGGGCCTGCGCCGTCGGGGCGGGGAGCCGCGTCGGGACCGCCGGTCGCCAGCTTGTCCGCGCCACAACCTGCCAGCACTGCCACGAAGAGGATCGTCATCCGCATGTGGGCCAGCCTCTGCATCCGGGAGACCAGCCGTGAATGCTGAGGTTTCAGCTGGATGCGCCCTGACGACGGGAGTGATGGCACGTCCTGGCGCAGTGTGCCCGGCTAGCGCACGAAGGTCACGGCGGCGGCGGAGATCACGGGGGCGGCGGCGCAGGACGCGGCGGTCGAGCGCTCGATGCGGAGGGTGCTCGCATCCGGCATGTCGAGCAGGACCACGCCCACGGGCGTGGTGAGTGGGGACGCGCCGCGCGTGCGGCCCTGCTTGAAGCGCTCGTAGCAGTAGGTGCCGCCGGGGCGGACGTCGGCGAAGTCGCGGTTCACCGTGCCCGTGGTCTCGAGCGGGAAGCTGTAGAGGCCCATCCCGAGGCCCGGGATCGACGTGCCGTTCGAGAGCACCGGCTCGGTGGGATCGACGTAGTCGTGCACGAGGGCCACGAAGGACGAGACCTCGGTGGTGTTGACCAGCGTCTTGCCAGGCACGAACCAGTTGCCCTGCGCGGTGCCGGGCAGATCCTGCACGTAGGTGCCCCAGATGGGATCGGCCGTGCGGCCCAGGCTCCCGTCGTAGGCGCCGACCCGCGGATCGAGCTCGGCGCGCACCGCGGGCGTGAAGTACTGCACCGGCGAGGCGAAGTAGAGCCAGTCGCGGTTGTAGTGCGTGGGCACGGCGAACGCAGAAGGGGTCTGTCGGAAATCGACCGCGCCGAAGTCCACGCCGGCAAACATGTCGCTCTGGCCGACCTCGTCGCCACCCTGCAGCTCGAGCTGCATCGCATAGCCGCACTTCCGGACGATGCCCGAGCCGGCGCCCGTGTCGACGTCCTGGCAGGTCGGCTGCACCGTCGCCATCTCGGCCGCCAGGCGCGCCGACACGACCCCGATGTGGTTGAAGAAGGCGCGCACGTCGCGGCACCCATAGAAGTAGAGCGTGTAGGCCTTGTTGCCCGCCGGGAAGGTCGACTCCTCGACGGTGGTCATCCAGACGTGACCGGGGGCGCGCACGGTGACGGGGGGCGGCATCTCACCGGGCAGCGCGCGCGCGAACGCGGAGTGCTTGGCCGGAAAGACGTGGATGGGCGGGGCGATGTAGCCGAGCGCACGGAAGCCGATGAAGCCGCTCAGCGGAATGGGGAGCGTGTCGAAGAGCGGGGCGGTGGTGCAGGTCGGGAAACGCGGGTCGGGGCCGCCGTTCGTCCCCATCATCCCGCCCATGCCGCCA
>JAHFDS010000077.1 GCA_023248855.1 Myxococcales bacterium | reverse complement strand
CACGTCGCGCGCGACGACCTGGGCCCTGCTCGGCTCGGGGGTGCTCGGCGCGGCCATCGCGTACGTGCGCGACGTCCTCGAGTGGATCCCGGCCAAGTTCGGCCTGACCAGCGTGTCGGCGCCGTTTTCCGCCGGCAAGCGCTCCCTGGCCGAGTTCACGCTCTGCTTCGAGGGCTCGGGCATGATGCTCGCGGCCGGGGTCCTCATGGGCGTGCGCGCCGGCTGGTCCATCTTTCTCGGCGCAGTCGTCAACTACGGCCTGTTGGCACCCTGGATGTACAGCGTCGGTGACATCCACGCGTCGGGCCAGGCGACGGCGGACGGCGTGGCGGCGCTCGGCTTTCGCGACATCACCAAGTGGTCGGTGTGGCCGGGCGTGTCGATGCTGGTCAGCTCCGGCCTGCTGCTGTTCGCGATGGAGTGGCGCACGGTCGCGCGCGCCTTTGCCGGCCTGACCGCGATCGTTGGGGCCAAGAAGGCCTCCGAGGACCCGATGGAGCGGGTCGAGGTGCCGGGCAGCTGGTTCCTGGGCGGGGCGCTCGCGTTCGGCACCGGCGTGGTCGTCGTGGCGGCGCTCGGTTTTTCGGTGGCGTGGTGGATGGGCATCATCGCGGTGCTGCTCGCGTTCGTGCTGTGCATCGTGTCGTGCCGGGTGACGGGCGAGACGGACACGACGCCGCAGGGACCGATGGGCAAGATCGTGCAGCTCACCTACGGCATCCTCGCACCCTCGAACATCACGACGAACCTCATGACGGCTTCCATCACGGCCAACGTGGCGGCGACGAGCGGCGACCTGCTCACCGAGCTCAAGAGCGGGTACCTCCTCGGTGCGAACCCGCGGCGGCAGTTCATCGCGCAGCTGCTCGGCGTGTTCGCCGGCGCCGCGGTCGTCGTGCCATTCTATTACCTCCTGTTTCCCCGGGCCGACATGCTGGGGACGTCGCAATGGCCGGCACCCGCGGCGCAGGTGTGGGCCGCGGTGGCCAAGGTGCTGGCGGATGGCATCCACTCGCTGCCCGTCTCGGCACGCTGGGCGGCCGCGGGCGGCGCATTGTCCGGCCTGCTGATCCCGATCCTCGAGCGCCTCTTCCCGAAGGCCCGACCGTTTCTGCCTCTGCCGAGCGCGTTTGGCCTCGGTTTCCTCGTCAATGGGTTCAATTGCATCTCGATGTTCCTCGGCGCGCTGGCGGGCTGGCTGCTCTTTCGCTTCGCGAAGACGGTCGGGCAGAAATTCACGACGCCGGTGGCATCGGGGCTCATTGCGGGCGAGAGCCTGACGGGCGTTGGCTTCGCCGTCTACGAGGCGGCCAAGGGCCTCTTGCAGAAGTAGCGGGCCAGTCAGCGGTAGGCGTACACGATCACGTTGTTGCGCTTGCGGGGATCATCCACCTCGGTCTTGTAGCCTCGATCCCGGAGCAGCCCTTCGACGGCGCCTCGTTCGGGGGCCCCTTCCGACATCCAGTCGCACTCGATCGCCAGGTTGCGGATCTTGGCAAAATCCGGCTCGTCGATGCCCCGGAGCACCTCGAGGAAGTGGCCCTCGACGTCGATCTTCAAGAGGTCCACCTGATCGATGCGATGAACGAGCAGCTGCTGCGAGACCGTCGTGGTGCGCACGAGCCGCGGCTCGCCGCCTCGCTGGCCCTCCGCGCGCACGGTGCTGGTCGCGGTCCTGCCAGGCTGGTGATACAGGGTCACGATCTGATCCGCGCGCTCGGAGACGGCGCCCTGGAGGGGCAGAAACGACGTCACGGGATGGGTGCGAGACAACCGCAGCAGGTTCCGGACCAGGTAGCCGTAGGTCACGGGGCTCGCCTCGAAGGCGAAGACGGCTCTCGGGCGGTACCTTTCGGCCACCCAGGCGCTGAAGACGCCGACGTGGGCGCCCACGTCCAGCACCACGGCGTCCCTGGATCGCACGTCGAAGCGAGGGCAATCGTAGGTTCTTTGCTCGAAGACCTCGGTCCAGATGGCGTCGAGCGTGCGGATGTCGGGCGCCCCGAGCGAGGGGTCGCGCAGCCGGTTCTTGAGCCATAGCCCGAGCCCCCCCATCGGGGAGCCTTCGAGCTGCCTCCACAGGCGCGCCTTCAGCCTCGCGGCGAGCTTTCGAACGTCATCTCGCACGGCTCACCCGGCATCCAGTCGCTTGACCCCGCCCACCTTCGGACGCGTGTCCAGGGTGACGGGACGGCCGAGTCGGCGTCGCACGTAGTTGGCCCCTTTCAAGCCTGCCCAGCGCACCGCGCCTCTGAGCAGCCGAGAGGCATGCAGGGCCGGATAAGCGGCATATTCCCTCGTGGAGTAGAACCCGGTCGTCGAGACATAGAAGCGCGTCGGGCGATCCTGGAACCAGCGCGGATACTGAAACCACAAGGCCCGTTTCTCGAGCACCCAGTGGTAGAAGAGGTAATCGCGGCCGGTTCGCACGTCGACGACACGCCCGTCCTGGTAGGCCAGGAGGTCGCCGTGATGGAGCCCCTCTTTCACCTGCTGCTCGTTGTACACGCGAAGCTCGCCGGCCAGGGCCCGCTTGAAGGCGATCACCGAGATGTTGTCGGACGGAAAACCCAAAACGTCCTCGGGCCGGCTCATCTTCGTGTAGAAGCAATTCGGCCCGAACTCGTCGAAGCTGATGTAGCCGGGGGTCGTAAAGACACGCTCGTACTCTCCACCGTCTCTGAAGAGGTCGTTGATGCGCGGCGTGTTTCGATAGAGCGAAAACGGCCCGTGCAAGTGGCCTTTCTTGAAGGACAGGACGTCGTGAGCCTCGAGGCGCTCCCGGGTGAGGAACGCGGACACGTTCCCGAGGAGCATGTCGTTGTCTCCATATCCCCAGAAGTCCGCGTCACCGATGACGTCGGCGAAGATCACGCCGAAGGCGGGCCGCAAATCGCAGAGCTTGTAGGGGATGAGCCCGGGCAGGCAAAGGCCGAAGAGGCGCTCGATGCGCGCCCGGAGGTCAGCGAAGCTCAGGTGAAAATAGCGCACATTCGGAGGAGAACGCGGGAACGGCGGGAGCTCGGTGACAAAGGTGACGCTCAGCATCGGATTTCGTCTGCAGGACTCCAGATACGGATGCATGAAGACCGGCCAGGAGCCGTAATAGGGGATGACCTTGACGATCCGCATGGGTCTCGCGCTCACCGGCGGCAGGGGCCGGCCAATCGACGTTACCGTCTCGGGTCCCGGGCGGGCAAGCGCGGATTGGCTACCCAGGGCGGTCAGTTCTCGAACTGCAGTGGCTCGCACGACGTCGGCGGCACGCAGGCTCCGGTCTTGCGCCTCTGGAAACGCTCCCGTTCCCGTACCCGCTCCCGAGGCCGCCCTCCCCCAGCCTGATTCCTCGGTGTAGCCCGGTGTAGCCCGATGGCGCCGATTCGCCAGCAACGCGGCCAGGTTCCTACACGATCGGGAACGGGAGCGGGAGCGGGAACGGGAACGGGAACGGAAACGGATGCGACGCAGCGAGAGTCAGGGGCAGGCTCTAGAACTCGACCGCCCTGATTGGCTACCGGTCGCCGCTTGAACGGCGCTGGACCCGGAGGTAACCTGGCCAGGGGAGCTTCACGTTGCGCCGCCTCCTGCTGCTCACCTACTACTACCCTCCGTGCAACCTCGCCCCCACGCGCCGCGTCATGAACTGGGTGGAGTGCCTGCCCGGGCTCGGGTGGCGGCCGATCGTCGTTTGCCGGCACTGGTCGAAAGAGGAGGCGGACGATCCCGCCTCGGAGCCCCTTCGGCAGGATTTCCTGGTCGAGCGTCACGCCACGCATGAGGTCCACTGGGTGCCTTATCGCCCGACGCCGCGAGATCTCGTGCGGCGACTGGCCGGCAAGGATCGTCTGGTCCTCCTGCGCAAGGCATTGACCTTTGGCCAGCTCCTCGGTGAGAAGGTCTGGGACGCGCTCGATCCGCTCGATGCCTACTGGGAGTGCGCCAGTGACCTCGTGCGTGAAGGTCACGTGGATGGCGTGCTCGTCACGGGAAATCCCTTTAACCTTTTTCGCACGGGGTACCGGCTGCACGAGCGTTACGGAATCCCGTGGGCGGCCGACTATCGCGACTCCTGGAGCAGCAATGACCTGGCCTATCCGGCGGGGATCGTCAGCGGCGTGTTGCGGCGCGCAGACCGGCTGGCGGAGAAGCACTGGCTGCGCAGCGCCGCCTTCTTCACGAGCGTGAGCCCCGAGTACGTGCGCTCCATCCGCGAGACGGTCTCCCGCCCCGGCTACACGCTCTACAATGGGTTCGTGCGCGCGACTCCACCCCCGTCTGCGCCTGTGGCGCCCGAGTCGAAGCTCACGGTGGCCTATCTCGGCACGCTGTACCCCGGGCAGCGTATCGAGGTGTTCCTGCGCGGCGTCTTGCGCTTTCTTCAGGCGAAAGGCCCGGACGTAAGGTTCCAGATGCTGTTCCCTGGCATCACCTACATGCGCGGCCAGAAGGAGCGAGTCGCGGAGGCGATCCGAGGGTTCGAGCAGCATTTCAGCCTCATGGACCGCATCTCGGGGGCCGAGGCCACGCGGCTCCAGACGCAGTGCCATCTGCTGCTGCAGGTGGGCTGGCAGACGCAGGCAGGCATCGTGGGCAGCAAGGTCTTCGAGTACCTGGGATCCGGTCGGCCACTCGTGATCTGTCCATCCGACGGGGGCGTCCTCGAGCGGATGGTTGCGGACACGGGTGTGGGATGGGTGCTTTCGAACGAGGCCGAGGTCGAAGCGCTCGTCACGCGCCTTTACGAGGAGCTCCTGGCGACGAGCCAGGTCCAGGGCCCGGCGCCCCGTCCCGCCTTGCAGCACTACTCGCGGGAGCGCCAGGCCAGACGCCTGGCGCGCTGCCTGGACATTCATTTTGTCCGGGCTGCGTCATCCGCTGCCGGTGCCACCCGGCAGCCATCCTCGCAGTCGACGCGCCATCGGCCGGAGCGCGTGGGCCCAGCGATAGGGCGCCGCAAGTAAGGGAGCCACGAAGCGAAACTCCGTGCCGAGGTCCACGAAGGAACCGCCGAGCGCGCGCTTGAACCGATAGATGCCGTCCTTCGGGTCGGCCGACGCGACGAGGCCAAGGTCGTACCAGCGGAAGCCTCGCCGCTTCAGCTCGAGCACCGTGCTCCATTGCGCCAGCTGGCCCGCCCCTGCCGGGATCTCCTCGGCCTTGGCGCCGTGGAGGAAACACCCCTGATCGCCGCAGAGGTAGATGACGTTCATGACGAGGGGCGGTCCGCTCCCGGCGTGGCAGCAGGCCAGGAGCGCGTCTCCGCGGGCGAACATGTGCTGCAGCACCGCGGGGCTCAGGATCTCGAGCGCCCGACTGCTGGCCATCTTGCCGTGGAGCTCCAGAAACTGCTGGAGCTCGCCCGCGGTGGGCGCGGTCGTGAAGCGGACGTCGATGCCGCCGCGTCGTGCCTGATTGCACTTGCTGCGCTCTCGTGCGGCCATCCCCCCGAACAGGACCCCCTCTTCCTCGGCCAGATCGAACACGAACGTGCCCGCTCCGAACCACGGACGCTCGGTGGCGCGCTCGAGGCGATGCCCCGCGAGCTGCAGGAACGCAGGGTGATCGGACGCGCTGAGGTCCACGATCGTGCTGATCTGAAAGGCGCCCAGCAGATGGCCGCTCCGCGCGGCTTGCTCGATGTCCCTGGGCTCGCACGCCCAGCACAGGAGCAGGGACCGCTCGACGGGGCCGATGCGCTTTCGCAGTAGCTTGAGCCGGGGGCCCGCCGTGACGACCCTCCAGCCGTAGTAACGCTCGAGGACCCACCCATCCAGCATCACGATGGGGACGTACGGGGGACGCTGCATGCTCAATTCAGCGCACTCTTTGGCACGCGTAATAGTACCAAGGCGTGAGCGCCGAGGGCCGCTTCGCCGGGTGTGCGGCGCAAAGGACCTCGCGCACCTCGAGACCGAACTGGCGCAATTCCTCGGCGAATGCGGCCGGATCCGTCGCGTAGATGGTCAGCCCGAAGAGGTTCGGGTCCACCACGAAGCCGCGACCGCGCCGGTAGGCGCGCGAGGGCAGCCGGTGCCAGACGTTGCGAGCGCTCGCCACGCCCGCGTACAGGATGCGCCAGGCCGCGCGCGCAAAGGACACGCCGCGCAGGTCCGGCGGAAACAGCAGGTACCGCGCATTGTGCATGGAAAGAATGAAGACGCCTCCGGGGCCGAGCACCCGCGCGCACTCGGAAAGGCAGCGCTGCCGCGAGGCGTCGTCGGGGAGCGAGCCGAGGCCGTTGAACGAGAACACGACGGCATCGAAGCTTGCGTCGTCCAGAGCCGAGAGGTCCGTGGCGTCCATCAGCCGGAGATCCAGGCCGGGAAAGCGCTGGCGGCTGCGCTCGATCATCGCCGCCGAGTAGTCGACGCCCACATAGCGGGAGCTCGACGGCGCCAGGTACTGGGTGGTGCGCCCGGTCCCCACACCGATGTCGAGCACGCGCATGCCGGGGCGGACGAAACGATCGAACAGCGCGACCTCGGCGCCCTGGAGCTCGGTCGAGCGCGCATAGAAATCGGCTCCTCGGCCGCTCGCATAGAGATCGTGGGTCGCGTCGCGGTCAGCCACCGTAGACCACCGATCGACGGGAGCGGGCGGGAAGGAGCGCGCGAGCGCCGCTCAAGGAAAACCGCAGACGACTAGCGTCATGGTCCAGACCCACCAGCATCCGGCGCAGGGCAAACAGGGGAGTGCGCGCGTCGTTGAGGCCGGCCTCGGTCGTGAGCCCACAGGAGAAGGCAGCCTCCTTGGCTGCGTGCATCGCGCCCGGATCGTGGGCTCCGTAGGGGTAGGCGAGGGCGTAGCGCGCGGGACCGAGCTCGCGTTCGAGCACCTCGCGGCTCTGCCGCAGCTCGCCTCCGACCCGCTGGCGCGGTCGCTCGGTGAGCGGCTCGTGGATGTCGGCATGGGAGCCGATTTCGAACCCGGCAGCCTTGATCTGCCGTAGCTCGTCCCAGCTCAAGAGGTCCCGGTCCGGGTCCGGCTCGGCGGGCGTCGAGCCGAGCAGCGCCGACAGCTCGCCCAGCGCCTGCTCGCGCTCCGGCCCGAGGAGCGCCAGGCGGGTACGGAGCGTCGTCAGCGCGGACGGATCGCCCCCGCTGCCAGGGCGCAGGCTCGAGCCGCGCCAGGAGATGGACTCTTCGCGGCTGGCCTCGAGCATGACCTCGAGCCGATCCTGCCACAGGCGCTGCGTCGGCGCGCCGGTCAAGACGAAGAGCGTGGCCGGCACGCCAAAGCGCAGAAGTCGCGGCATCGCCGCGGTGAGGAAATTCCGGTAGCCGTCGTCGAAGGTGATCACGACGCTGCGCGGGCGCAGGGTGGCGCCGGCTGTCAGCGTCCCGACCGCTTCGTTCAGGGACACGGGGCGATAGCGCCTGGTGATGAGCCTCAGGTGCTCCTCGAACCTGGCCCCGGGGATGTGCAGCCGCCGCAGGTTTCCACCGGGGCGTGCCGGCGCATCCGTGACGCCATGATAGGCGAGGATCGCCAGGCCCCGACTGAATCGCTCTGCGAGCGCCAGGAGCCCCGACAGCTCCAGGCCCCAAAAGACACCTCGCTCGATCTCGGAACGCACGCTCACACCTGACCGCACCTCTCCAGCGAAGCCACCGCGTCGCCCCAGAGGATATCCCTCCGACGCAGCGGTTCGCCAGCCCCGGGGATGCAGCTCCGCGGCGGCCGGTGGCGAGCCCGGGACCGGTCGGGCTACTATCGGGCGCATGCTGGCGCCCTCGAGGCTTCGCGTCCCAGCTCGGCCCGCCCCATGAAGGATCCCGGGTGGCGGTCGTGGCTCCCCAGGAGGGCCATCTTCGGCCAGTACCCGCCGCGGGAATGGATCTCGGTCCTCGTCACCGCCCGGGTGCGCAAGTACCTCGACGAGCGCCGCAGCTTCGGCGAGGAGCTGGCCGCGTTCAACCTGGCGCTCAACCGGGGCTGGAGCCTTCGCCGCGACGGAGAGCACAACGTGATCGAGCACCACACCCCGGAGGTCGGCGGGCTGACCGTCAGGCTCCGGCGCGGCACGAGCGACTTCGCCGTGTATCAACAGTGCCTGATCGAATGCCATTACCGACTGGTCGCGCACCTGGCTCGGCACTGTCTGCCGGCGGGAGGTCCCGCGACCATCGTGGACGGAGGCGCGAACATCGGCATGTCCGCGCTGTTCTTCGCCAGGAGCTTTCCGTCCGCCCGGATCTGGTGCCTCGAGCCCGATCCGCATTCCCGGGCGATGTGTCAGCGAAACCTGATCGAAAATGGCCTCAACGACGTTGCCGTCCTCGAGGAGGCGCTTTGGTCGAGCGCGCAAAGGCTGGCGCTGCACGAGGACTTCCGGGATGGCAGGAGCTGGTCCGTCGCGGTGAGGCCTCCAAGACAGGGCGCCTCGGAGCCGATCGTCCGCAGCATCGGGATCGCGGACCTGCTCCGGCGAACGGGCCTCGATCGGCTGGATCTGCTCAAGCTGGACATCGAAGGTGCCGAGGCGGCCGTCTTCGAGGACCCGCGCAGCGTGGATGACTGGTTGCCGCGGATCGCCCTTCTGGCGATCGAGGTGCATTCGCCACACACCAAGACGCTGATCCTGGAGGCGCTGGCCCGGCACGAATTCTCCACAGTGCGGGATGGCGAGCTCCTGATCGCCGCGAGACGCCCCGAGAGCGCTCGCATGCTCGCCGCACTCAGGGACGCGGCGGCGCCTTCTCCGGTCTAGACCGCTCGCGCGCGTGCTGGTACGCTGACGACCGGCCTTGGAGTACGTGGTCTACGGCAAGTATCCAGGCGCACCCGATGAAGTACATCATCCGCAGCTCCCCGGCAATGCTCGACGCTGAGTACCTGCGCGAGCTCCTCTCCTACAAGGACCTGCTCCTGGTGCTCGCCTACAAGGAGTACCGGGTCCGGTATGCGCAGACGTTCCTGGGCGTCCTCTGGGCCTTGCTGCAGCCACTAATGACCGCGCTCGTCCTGACCTTGATCTTCGGCAAGGCCATCCGGATCGATACGGGTGGCATTCCCTATCCGGTGTCCGTCCTGGCAGGAATGACCGGGTGGGCGTACTTCTCGTTCGTCGTCTCCCAGGCGTCGCGGGCGATCCTCCAGGACCAGAGCCTCATCCACAAGGTCTACTTCCCGCGCCTCATCATGCCGCTCTCGAAGGCGCTCGTGGGGCTCATTGATCTGCTGATCTCACTCGGGCTCCTCGGCGTCGTCATGCTCTGGTATCGGGTCGTTCCCGCCCCGAGCATTCTGCTGGTCCCCCTGTTCATCGGATTGGTGGTCCTGCTCTCGCTCGCCGTGGCGATCTGGGTCACGGCCCTGAGCGTGAGGTACCGGGATTTCCAGCATGTCGTGCCCTTCCTGGTTCAATTCGGGCTCTATGCGGCGCCGATTGCGTATCCCGCGTCGGTGATTCCGGAGCGGTACCAGACCTACTATTTCCTCCTCAATCCGATGGCGAGCGTCGTCGAGAGCATCCGCAACGGTGTTCTCGGCGGTCCGATTCCATGGCCGTACGTCGGCACGACGGCGCTCGTGACGATGGCGCTGCTCTTCGGCGCAGTGACCTATTTCAGGCGAGTGGAAGCCACCATGGCGGACGTCCTCTAGAGCGCCCCCCATGCCAATCATCCGAATCCACGAGGTGTCGAAGCGGTACCGCCTCGGGCGGCCGAAGGAGTCCCTGCAGGACTCCGTCCGCGGGCTCTTTTCGGGCCTCTCGCGGAAAGGGGCGCCGCAACCCGCCGAGTTCTGGGCCCTAGAGGGCATCGATCTCGAGATCGAGCGAGGCGACGTCCTCGGCATCATCGGGCGCAACGGTGCCGGCAAGAGCACCCTGTTCAAGATCCTCGCGCGGATCACGGCCCCGACGACGGGGTACGTCGAGCTGGACGGCAAGGCCGCCGCGCTGCTCGAGGTCGGGACCGGCTTCCACTCGGATCTGACGGGGCGGGAGAACGTCTTTCTCAATGGCGCCATCCTGGGCATGACCAGGCGAGAGATCCAAGCCCGACTGGACGCGATCGTGGCCTTCGCCGGCGTCGAGAAGTTCCTCGACACGCCCGTGAAGCACTACAGCAGTGGCATGAGCATGCGGCTGGCCTTCGCGGTGGCGGCGCACCTCGAGCCTGACATCCTCATCATCGACGAGGTGCTCGCCGTCGGCGATGCGGATTTCCAGAAGAAGTGCCTGGCGCGCATCAAGGAAGTGAGCTCGCAGGACGGCAGGACCGTGCTCTTCGTGAGCCACAACATGGCCACGGTCAAGCACCTATGCAAGGTCGGCGTGGTGCTCGACCGGGGTCGCCTGGTCTTCTCGGGAGATCCCTCGGAGGCCATCGAGCGCTATCTGAAGAGCGGCGCGAGCCGGGTGCGCCTTTTCGACCTTTCGACCGTGTCGAAGAGGCGGGGGGCGCGGTTCATCGAGATCCGCGAGGTCGAGCTCTCCGCGGAGCTCTACAGGCCGGACTCGGACTTCGGGGTCGGGCTCCGGCTCCGGCGTTGCTCCCAGGATTTCTCCGCGAGCGCCGTCCACGTGGCCGTCTTCGTGGTCGATTCGCTCGGCAACATCGTCTATCACCTGGGGACGTATTTCACTCGGCCCCCGGTCGATTTCGACGAGCAGGCGACCTATCGATTCGGGCTCGACGTCCTCGGATTGAAGCCTGGAATCTACGGATTGTGGGTGTGGCTGCAGAGCAACGGGGTCGAGCAGGATTTCGTGGATACCGAGGTCTTCTTCGAGGTGGCCGACGGAAACATCTACGGCGCGGCGGACAGCCACGCGATCATCGGCGCGGTGCAGCGCAGGTTCTCGTTTTCCGTCGAGCAGAGCGCACCGCCTGCATCGTCGAGGTAGCCAGCCGATGCCCGAGGCGCTCCGGGTCCTGCACCTCATCAATCACCTCGGCAAGGGCGGCGCGGAGCGATTCGTGACGAGCCTCTGCGCGGAGCTCAACGCACGGTCCGACGTCGAGGCGCGCATCGGGGCGCTCTATCCCACGAACGAATATCGCGAGGCGACCCGGACGACGCCCGTCGTGGTGCTGGGCTACGAGCCTCACTCGATCCTGCGTCGGGTCGAATGCCCCGCCTACCGGGCCCTGCTCTCGGAATTCCGCCCTCACATCATTCACACGAACCTCTTCCTCGCGGAATTCCTGAGCGCGCTCTACGTCCAGCGTGACGCCGTGTACGTCTGTCACGGGCACGACAACATGCCGCAGTTCGAGCCGCTGGCGACCGCATCGGCCTGGCAGAAGCAGAAGCTCCTCTGGCGGTACGAGGTGCTCTCCCTGCAGATCCGCAAGTACGCGCGGACGCGGACGTACTTCGTCGCGAACTCGCAGGACACGGCGGCCTATTATCGACGCGTCCTGCCCCGGCACATGAGGCGAGACGTCCGCCTCATCCCCTACGGCTTCGAGTTCGCGCGTTTCTTTCGCAAGGTGCCGCTCGAGCGCAGCCCCGGGCGGCCGCTCAGGCTCGTCAACGTGGGCAGCTTCCAGCCGAAGAAGAACCAGGCGTTTCTCCTCGAGGTCGCCGCCGCGCTGACGAAGGCGGGTGTGGAGCTCGAGCTCGACCTGCTCGGCGACGGCGCGACCCGGGCGCAGCTCGAGGCGGTGGCGTCCGCGCGAGGGCTCCCGGTCCGCTTCCGGGGCACCGTGGACGACGTCGAGCGCTGGCTCTGGGAGAGCGACCTCTACGTGCACTCCGCGCTCTACGAGCCGCTGGGCCTGGTGTTTCTCGAGGCGATGGCGGCCGGGCTCCCGGTCGTCGCCTTGGACGGCCGCGGCAACCGCGACGTCCTCCGTGACGGGTTCAATGGCTATCTGCTCGAGCGGCCGGATCCCGCGTTGTTTGCGGAGCGCATCCTCGAGATCTGGCGCTCGACGGCGCTGGCGGCGCAGCTGGCGGAGAACGGCCAGACTTTCGCGCGCGAATTCGACATGGGGCGCCGGACCGCCGAGCTCGTGGCATTCTACCGGGAAATCCTTCGCGAGGATCACGCGGGACCGTTTTCGCGCAGGGCGCTGTTCCGTCACCGGTAGACCATGCCGAGGGTCCTCGTCGTCCTGACCAGCCTCTTTCCCCTCGGGCCGGGAGAGCCGTTCTTTGCCGAGGAGCTGGCGCAGATCCACCAGGCGTTCGAGCGGGTCATCCTGGTGCCGACCGCCGCCCGGGTCGATGCGAGCGCCCGGCCGGTCTGCTCGCTCCCCGAGCGCTGCTCGGTGATCCCGCTCCCGCTGGCCGAGGGCAAGGCTCGCTGGGCGGCGCTGGCCAGGCTACCAGCCGATGCGCTCGGGGATCTCGCGAGCGAGGCCCGGCGCTGCACCACGCTGGCCCATTGGCGAGTCCTTCTGGCCTTTGTCGCGCGGGGCACGGACCTGCGACGGCGCCTCGCGGCCGCCCTCCAGGCGGAGCGGCTCAAGGCGCGCGAGCTGACCCTCTACTCGTATTGGCTCGACGAGGGCAGCTACGCGATCGCCACCTATCGCCGCCGGCACCGGGCGACGCGGGCGTTCTCGCGGGCGCACGCCTGGGACGTGTACGAGGAGCGGCATGACCCGCCGTACCTGCCGCTGCGCGACGCCATCTTGCGCGGTCTGGATCGCACGCTGGCGGTGTCGTCGAGCGCGCGCGACGCGCTCTTGAAGGCCTCGAGCGTCGCCGCCGCCGCGATCGAGGTTCGTTATCTCGGCACACGTGCGGGCCGGCCGCGCGTTTCGCCCCGGCTCCCTGGCCGCCTGCGGATCCTGACGCTGGCCTTCGTCACGCCGATCAAGCAGCTCGAGCTCCTGGTCGACGCCCTCGCTCGCTTGCCCGACATCCCGGTCGAGTGGCACCACGTCGGCGGCGGCCCTGGCGAGGCCGCGCTGCAGGATCGGGCGCGCCGCGGCCTCGGCCCGCCCGGCTCGAGCGTGGCGCATTTCCATGGGACCAAGACGGCCGAGCAGCTCCGCGACTTCCTGGACGCGACCGACCTGGACCTGCTCGTGAGCTGCAGCCGGCACGAAGGCTTGCCGGTGTCGATGATGGAAGCGTGCTCGTACGCGATTCCAATCCTGGCGCCCGCGGTGGGGGGCGTGGGCGAGATCGTCCACGACGGCGAGAACGGGTTTCTCCTGCCCGCCCCATTGCGGGTGGAGGAGCTGGCTCTTGCGCTCCGGCGCGCGGCGATGACGCCACCGGCGCGCTGGATCGCGCTGCGGGAGGCCGCGCTGCAAACCTGGAGCCAGCGCTTCCGCGCGGACGTGAACTACCCGGCGCTCGCCCACGTGCTCGCGGGCTCGTGAAGCGCGCTTCGCGGCCGTGATGTACAATGAGCGCGGCATGAGCCAGCCACCGCTCGTGGTGTCCGTGGTCGGCAATCGGCCCCAGTTCGTCAAGCTCGCGCCGGTCTCGCGCGCGCTCCGCGGCTCTCTCCGCGAGGCCATCGTCCACACCGAGCAGCACTACGACCCCAGCATGGCGGGCGTCTTCTTCGGGGACCTCTCGATCCCGGCGCCGGATCATCTGCTCGGCGTTCGCTCGGGCAGCCACGCGGAGCAGACCGCCCGGACGCTGCTTGCGCTCGAGCCATTGCTCGTGCAGCTCTCGCCCGCCGCCGTCCTGGTGTTCGGCGACACCAACGCGACGCTGGCCGCGACGATTGCCGCGGTCAAGCTCCACCTCCCCGTGGTGCACGTGGAGGCCGGCCCGCGCCTCTACGATGGCTTTGCTTCACCGGAAGAGGCCAACCGGGTGGCCACGGATCACCTCTCCACGCTGCTGCTCGCGCCCACGGAGCACGCAGCGGCCAACCTCGCGCGCGAGGGCCTCGGCGACCGCACGGTCATGACGGGCGATCCGATGTACGACGTCTACCTCGCGTCGCTCCCGCAAGCCGAGGCCACCCGTCCCTGGGAAGCCCTGGATCTGCCCCGGGGTGATTATGTGCTGCTGACCTTGCATCGTCCCGCCAACGTGGACGATCCAGCTCAGCTCGCCACCCTTGTGCGCGCGGTCCGTGCCGGCGGGCTGCCGGTGATCTTCCCCGTCCACCCCCGAACCCGACGGGTCGCCGAGGCCGCGGGCATCGCGCTCGAACGGCAGGCGGGCTTCTTCCCGATCGAACCGGTCGGCTACCTCGCCATGGTCGCGCTCGAGCGGTCTGCCGAGGTGGTGGTCACGGACTCAGGAGGTGTGCAAAAGGAAGCCTTCTTCTCCGAGGTCCCGTGCATCAACCTGGCGAACCGGTCCGCCTGGCCCGAGACGGTGGAGGCTGGCTGGAACGTGGCCATCGGCCACGATCCAGGCCGGATCACCGAAGCCATCCGGTCCTTTCGACCGCGCGGCGCCCAGCCGCGCCTGTTTGGCGAGGGTCACGCCGCCGACGCGATCGCCGAAGCGATCCGGCACCTGGTCGCCGGCTGATCCATGCACGTCCTCCTTCCGCTCTTCGTGCTCGGGTCCATCGGCACGATCGCGATCCTGTCGTGCGTGGGCACCTTGGGCCCGGCGCATCCGAACCGGGCCTGGCTAAGGCGAACGCTCCTTCTGGCCTTCGCCCTGCGCCTCGGGGCCGCGACCATGTTCGCCTTCGTGGAGGAGACGCGCGTCTTCCACGAAGACGCGGAGGGCACCGAGAACCGGGGGGTCTATCTCGCCACGCTCTGGCGCGAAGGGGAGTCCACCGAGTACCTCACCTGGCCGGGGACCAAGAACCGGGGCTACTATTATGTTTGCGGAGCCGAATGCTTCGTCTTCGGTCTCGACAAATGCGTGCCGTCATTCGTCAACGCCATCCTCGCCGTGTTGACGCTGTTCATGGTGCACCAGATCGCCTGTCGCCATTTCCACCCCGTCATTGCCCGGCGTGCAACGTGGCTGCTCGCGATCACGCCCTCGATGATCCTCTGGAGCGCGACGGCCATCAAGGACACGCTCGTCACGTTTCTCATCGTCGTGGCGCTCGGCTCCTGCATGCGACTGCGCGAACGGCTGAGCTTGGGCGCGGTCCTCGGCACGTTCCTGTTGCCGCTCGCGGTCTATCCGGTGCGCTTCTACATCGTCTATTTCCTGATCGCGGCCATCTTCGGCTCCCTCATGATCACGAAGCGATTGACCTCTGTCGGGAGCACGGCTCGGAATCTCCTCATCGGCGGCGCCGTCGTGGCGACCCTCGCGCTCGTGGGCGTCAACGGGCAGGCCGCAGACGACTCCTCCTATTTCACGCTGTCGAGGGCCTCCTCCTACCGGATGGGCATGGCCAGTACGGCGGTCTCCGGATTCGCGCAAGACGTCGACATCTCGACGCCGAGCAAGGCGATCGTCTTTTTCCCGTACGGGCTGTCGGTGCTGCTCTTCGGTCCGTTCCCGTGGCAGTTCACGTCCTTTCGTTCGCTCCTCACCTTGCCCGAGATGATCTTCTGGTGGAGCCGCTTTCCAGCGCTGGTGCGGGGAACACGCATGCTGATCCGACGGCGTCTGGTGGAGATGGCGCCCCTGCTCGTGTTCTCCTTCCTCCTCAGCGCCGCCTACTCGCTCATCCACGGCAACGTCGGATCGGGCTACCGCCAGCGCGCACAGATCTTCGTCTTCCTGTTCATCTTCACGGCCGTCGGTGAGTACATGAAGACCTGCCGCATGCGCGGTATCGACGAGGGCCTCCTCCTGCGAGGCCAATCGCCCCCGTCCTAATGCTCCGGGTCGATGGAGTGTTTTTCAGATCGGGTCTCTACTTCTCAAGCCGTGGCTAGCGCTTCTTTCTGTCCGCTGCCCTCTCTTTGGCTTCATCCTTGGGCGTCTCGTGCTGCACGTTTAAGACCTTCCCGGTCATGGCGTCGACGGCGACCTCATCGATGCCGGTCTTGCCCTTGGTTCGGAAGTCGAACGAGAAGATCAGCTTGCCGTCTTCCTCCTCGATCTCGGCGGAGACAATCTTGCCCTTCGGCACCTTGGACTGGGCGGTAGCGGTGGCGACGGCCGCCGTGATCTTCGCTCTCTGGAGCAAGCCCGGTTTGTCCTCCTTCACCTTCACTTCTAGGGCGAACGCTGAAGTGGAAATGATCATTGAAACGATAGCCGATGCGAGTGATGCGATTCTTGTATGATTCAAGGTGCCTCCTCGTCGATCCGGATCGGAACGGCGTGTGCCATTGGTCTTGCGCGTCGCGGTGCTTTATCAGCGCCTTAGGATGCAGGCACAGGTTCGCGCCGAATCGGCGCGCCACGTTTGCGGAGTTGTGTCGCGCCAATCAGAATGACCATCGCTGCCATCATCACGAGCGCCGACGAGATCCGGATCAAGTCTAATCCGCCTTCGGCATGCGGCTTCGTGAGGATGTCTCCGAGGGTTGCCCCGAGAGGGCGTGTCAGCACGTATGCGCACCAGAACAGCAGACTACCCGAGACGTCCGTGAAAAGGTGGAGCAGAGCCACGAGCAAGATCAGTCCCGCGAACACCATTGCGCCACGCTCGAAGCCAAGCCCGGTCGAGGTGGCAACAGAGTCTCATGACCAGGCTTTCCGCTGTGCAGCTATTCGCCGCTGGCGCGCGAACGCGCCATTGCGCGAGCGAGCACGTCGACCACCCGCGGGGCGACGATGCTCGCGGCGTAGCGGGTCTCCACCGTCCGACGTGCGGCCAGCCCGAGGCGGGCGCGCAGCGACCAGTCGTCGAGCAGGCGCTCGAGCTGGGACACCCATTCCGCGGGGCCCGCCGCGAGCGCGCCGTTCTCGCCGTCGTCGATGAGCGCGAGCAGCATGCCGTTTCGCGACCCGACGGGCGGGATGCCGAGGGCCATGTACTGGAGCGCCTTCATGCCGCACTTGCCGCGGGTCCAGGGGGCGTCGGGCTGCGGCATGAGGCCCAGGTCGAGCGCGAGCAGGTCGTCGACCTCGCGCTCGGCGCTCCACCGGACGACCTCGACGTCGAGGCCCTCGAGCCGGGGCGTCCGGGTCCCCGTGATCACCCGCAGCCGGAACCGCCGGCGGGCGGCGAGCGTCCGCAGGGCCGGCGCGAGCTCCTCGAGGTAGGGCAGCGTGGTGTCGGTCCCCGTCCAACCGATCACGGGGACCTCGCGTGGCCCATGAATGCGTGTACGCGAATACATGTGCGCGAGCTCGATCGTGGTCGGCACCACCTCCACGTCCGCGCAGTAGCGCCGCGCCCAGCTGGCGAGGTAGTCGTTGCCGGCCATCACCGCCCGCGCCCGGGCGACGATCGCGCGCGTCTTGCCCTGGAACTTGAGGTGCGGGGCGAGGGGGTTGGCCGCGTTTGCGCTGGGGAGCCAGATCGCGTCGTCGAAATCGAACACCAGCGGGCGCCGCCGCGCCACCAGGCGCTCGATTAGCGCGGGGCCGAACGAGAGCGCCTCGCGGTGCAGGATCACCACGTCGAATGCGTCGAGCCGCCCGAGCAGCGCGACGCGCGCCGCCACGCAGCCGAGCAGGCGACGTGCCTTGGCCGAGCTCGGCGCGCCCGGCTCCCAGAGCAGCCGAAACGTTTCCTCGTCCTGAAACGGCGCGAAGTCGAGCTCGACCCCACGCTCGCGCAGGTGCGGCGCCCACTGCTCGAGGCGGTAGCGCTGGCTCGGGGCGCGTCCGAGCGGATAGGGCACCATCGCCAGAGCCCGCACGGCCAAACGGTAGCAGAGGGCTTCGCGCCGCGGCAGCTCCGAGCGCCCGCCGCCAGCTCGGGTAGAGTGTGGCTGCCCGTGCGCGTCCTTTACGTCTCCTACGATGGCATGACGGATCCGCTCGGGCAGGCGCAGGTGCTGCCCTACCTCCTCGGGCTCTCCCAGCTTGGCCACGCGATCAGCCTCCTCAGCTTCGAGAAGCCCGGTCGCGCCGCGGACCGTCCCGCCCTCGAGCGGCGCCTGGCCGCGCTGGGAATCGACTGGCGGCCGCTCAGCTACCACAAGCGGCCCCGATCGCTGGCCACGGCCGCCGACCTGGCGGTGGGTCTGCGCGAGCTCGAGCGGGTGCAGCGCGCCCACCGTCCGGACCTCGTTCATTGTCGCAGCTACATCGCCGGCGCGCTGGGGCTCGCCGGAAAGCGCCGTCATGGGTGGCGACTGGTCTTCGACATGCGCGGCTTCTGGATCGACGAGCGGCTCGAGGGCGGCGCGCTCGGCCCGGGAATGCTGTGCCAGGCCCTGCGGGCCCTCGAGCGATCGCTCCTGCGCAATGCCGACGCCATCGTCTCGCTCTCGCAGGCCGGCATCGCCGAGATGCGCCGGTGGCCGTACGTCGACCCGGCGATCGCCAGGCGCATGCACCACATCCCCACCTGCACCGACACGCGCCGCTTCGAAGAAGCGTACCGGATGCGGCTCTCGCGAACGACCGACCCGGACCGGCCGGTGCTGCTCTACCTCGGGTCCTTCGGGCTCCGCCATCCCCCCGAGCTGACGCTGTCGTTTCTGCGCGAGGCCGGGCGCTTCCTGCCGGGCGCGCGCTTCGAGCTGCTCGTGGCGGACGGCAAGGAGGCGATCGCTTCCGGTTTGCAGGCCACGGACCTTCCAGCCGACCGTGTGCGGCTCGACCAGGTGGCGCCGGCCGACGTGCCCGGGCGGCTCGCGAGCGCCGATCTCGCCTTCTACTTCGTGCGGCCGACGTACTCGGCCCTCGCCTCGGCGCCGACCAAGCTCGCCGAGCTCCTCGCCGCCGGCATCCCCGTCGTCTGCGGCCCCGGGGTCGGCGATGTCGATCGGATCCTTGCGGACCACGACGTCGGACGGATCGCCGATCCGCGGAGCGGTGCGGCCGTGCGCGCCGCGCTCGAGGAGGTCCTCGCGATGCTCGCGCGCGATCGGCAGGGGCTCGCCGAGCGCTGTCGTCGCGCGGCCGCGCTGCACTTCGACCTGTCGGTCGGGGTGCGCAAGTATGACGAGATCTATCGATCCCTCGCGTAGAACATGCGATCATCGCGCATTCGCCACGCCTTCACCGTCGACGTCGAGGACTGGTACCAGGGCATCCCGATCGCCGCCGAGACCCGCGCCACGGCGGCGCGCAGGCTGCAGGGCAGCATGGACGTGCTGCTCGCGCTGCTCGCGGAGCGCAGACACAAGGGCACGTTCTTCCTGCTCGGCCCGGTGGCGAGCGAGTATCCGGAGCTGGTCCGGCGGCTGGCCGCCGAGGGGCACGAGATCGGCTGCCACGGCTGGTCGCATGACCTGCTCTACACGATGACCCGCGAGCGCTTCGTCGAGGAGACGCGTCGCGCCAAGGCGCTGCTCGAGGACCTGATCGGACGCCCGGTGGTGGCCTATCGCGCCGCCTATTTCTCGATCACGCGCGCGTCGCTGTGGGCGCTGGAGGAGCTGGCGCGCCTGGGTTTTTCCTACGATTCGTCGATCTTCCCCGTGCGCAACTGGCGCTACGGGATCCCTGACTTCGATCCGAGGCCGCAGCGCGTCCACACGCCGGCGGGGCCCATCCTCGAGCTGCCCATGAGCGTGCGCCGCGTCGCGGGCCGGAACGTCCCCGTGTCGGGCGGCGCCTATTTCCGGCTGTTTCCGTATGCGCTGACGCGCGCGAACTTCCGCCATGCGGAGGGAGAAGGCCGGCCGGTGGTGTTCTATTTGCACCCGTGGGAGCTCGATCCCGGGCACCCGCGGGTCCGGTTCCACTGGAAGGCCTGGGCCACCCATTACGCACGCCTCGGGACCACGCGGCCCAAGCTCGAGCGACTGCTGTGCGATTTCGACTTCGGCACGCTCGGCGCGACGCTCGAGGCCGCGGTCCCCACCGGGACGGGGAGCTGACGCATGTGCGGGATCTTCGGCGCGGTCGGGGGCCCGACGCTGCCTGCCGAGCGGCTCGAGCGCGTGCTCGGCCTGCTCGGGCACCGCGGCCCCGACACGAGCGGCATCGCCGCCGGGGACGGCTTCAGCTTCGCGCACACCCGCCTGCGCGTGATCGATCTGTCGGCGGCGGCGGCGCAGCCGATGCACGGGCCGGACGGCTCGGTGCTGGTGTTCAACGGCGAGATCTACAACTTCCAGGCGCTCCACCGCGAGCTCGAGGCGCGCGGCCACCCGTTCCGTTCGAAGAGCGACACCGAGGTCATCCTGGCCGGCTATGCCGCTTTCGGCGACGGCGTGGTGGAGCGCCTCGATGGCATGTTCGCCTTTGGCCTGTGGGACGCGCGCCGCCGCCGCCTCTTGCTGGCGCGCGACCGCGCGGGGAAAAAGCCGCTCTTCTACCGCTTCTGCGCGGGGCCGACGCCCACGCTCGCCTTCGCGTCCGAGATCAAGGCGCTGCTCTCTGCCGGGGCCCCGTTCGAGGTGGACCCGCGCGGCATCGTGGGCCTGCTTGCGTACGGCTACGCGCCGCCGCCGGGCACCCTCTACCGGGGCATCGCGCAGCTACCGCCCGCACACCAGCTCACGCTGGAGCTCGGGGCGGCGCAGCCGGCGCCGGCGATCCGACGTTACTTTCACCATCGCTTCGGCGAGGGGCCGCGCGATGACAGGCCCGAGCCCGAGATCCTCGGCGAGCTGCGCGGGGCGCTCGAGGCCGCCGTCGCCCGGCGCATGGTGGCCGACGTGCCGGTGGGGGCCTTCCTGTCGGGCGGGATCGACTCGACGATCGTGGTCGGGCTCATGCAGCGACTCTCGAGCCACCCGGTGCGCACGTTCTCGATCGGATTTGCCGGGGACGCGCGCTACGACGAGACGGCCTTCGCGCGCCTCGCCGCGCGCCGCTTCGGCACCGAGCACACCGAGCACATCGTCACGGCCACCGATCTCGATCTCATCGACCGCCTCGTCTGGCTGCATGACGGCCCGTTCGGTGACTCCTCGGCGGTGCCCACCTACCTCGTGTCGGGCCTGGCGCGAGAGCACGTCACGGTGGCCCTGACCGGCGACGGCGGCGACGAGCTCTTCGCAGGCTACCTGCGCCTCGCGGCCGGCGCCTACACCGAGCGGATCCCGCGCGCGCTCCGGGTCGGCCTCGGCGCGCTCGGCGAGCGACTGCCTTCGGGCCTGCCGGAGCGATCCCTTCTGGCCCGCGCGCGGCGCCTGCTCGCTGCGGCCGCGCTGCCGCTCGGCGATCGGATCGCGCGCTGGAACAGCTACTTCGCCCTGTCGCTCGACTCCGTGCTCCGGCCGGAGCTGCGCGCCCACGCGGGGCCGGTGCTCGACTATCACCGCGCGATGTTCCCCCCGGACGACCCGCGGGCGCCGCTGTTTGCGCTGCTCGCCCACAACTTCGACACGTACCTGCCGCATGACCTGCTCGTGAAGGCGGACCGCTGCAGCATGGGCCACGGCCTCGAGCTGCGCTCGCCGCTGCTCGACACGGCCCTCGTGGCCCTGGCCGCGCGCCTGCCCGAGCGTCTGCTCGTGCGCGGCCGGACGCTCAAGTACGCCCTGCGGCGGGCCTGCGCGGACCTGCTTCCCCCCGAGATCGCGCGTCGCGGCAAGATGGGCTTCGGCATGCCGCTCGCCACCTGGTTCCGCGGTTCGCTCGCCGAGATGGTGCGCACGACGCTGCTCGATCCAGGCGCCCGCCTGTGGGACTTCGTCGAGCGCGCCGAGGTGGCGGCGCGAGTCTGCCGGCACCTGGCGGGCAGCGCCGACGAGTCCCCGCAGATCTGGCTCTTGCTCACCCTCGAGCGCTGGCTGCAAGCGCCGGGGCGCCTGCTGGAGCCGTGCCCGGGCGTGCGATGATGGCGGCGACATGGCCTCGCCCTTTTCCATGATGGAGGCGCCGTGAGCGAGCACGCGCGCATCGGCCTCGTGCTCGCCGGCGGCGCGGCCCGAGGCGCCTACGAGGTCGGGGTCATCAAGTACGTGCTCGAGGAGATCGGCGATCTGCTCGGGCCCAAGGTGCGCTTCGACGTCCTGTGCGGCACGTCCGTGGGCGCGATCAACGCGTGCTTCCTCGCGGCCACCGCCGAGCGCGGGCGCGACCGGGCCCGGCTCATGTGCAACGCGTGGAGCGGCCTGCGCATCGAGGAGATCGTGCGTTTCGGCGCGCTCGACCTGTTCGCGTTCGTGCGCGAGAGCCTCGGCATCCTGCGTGGTACGCGCCTGCCCATCCGGCGGGGCGGGCTGATCGATCCGCTCGGCCTTCGCCTGGTGGTCGAGCGCGTGGTGCCGTTCCGCCAGATCTCGGCCAACGTCGCGGACGGCTTCCTCGAGGCGCTGACCGTGTCGACGACCCACGTCGCCTCGGGCGTCACGATGGTGTTCGTCGAGCGCCGAGGCGGCGGCATTCCCAAGTGGGGCCGCGATCCGACGGTCATGGCGCGCCCGGCGCAGATCACGGCCGACCACGCGCTCGCCTCCGGCGCGATCCCGTTCCTGTTCCCCGCGGTGCGGCTCGGCGGCGAGTACCACTGCGACGGGGGGCTGCGGCAGAACGTGCCCCTCGGCCCGGCCAGGCGCCTCGGGGCCGAGCGCGTGCTCATCGTCAGCCCGCGTTACGCGCCGATGGCCGGCGACTTCGTCCCGCCGGCGCTCGCCGCCGATCGGCAGGAGGCGCTGCCGAGCGCGTTTTTCCTGCTCGGCAAGGCGCTAAACGCCTTGCTGCTCGATCGCGTCGAGAACGACGTCGACCGCCTGAGGCGCATCAACGACATCCTCGACGCCGGCATGCACGCCTGCGGCCCCGGCTTTCTCGACGCCCTGAACCTCCGGCTCGGTGCCAAGCCAGCGCGCCCCATGCGCGCGATGCTCGTCCGCTGCTCGCGCGACATCGGCCGGTTCACCGCCGAATACGTGCGCTCGCGGGCGTTTTCGCGCGACATCCCCGGCCCGACCGGCTGGGTGCTGCGCTGGCTGGCCGACCGCGAGGCCCCCGACGAGGCTGACCTGCTGTCGTACCTGCTGTTCGACGGGCACTTCGCCAGCGAGCTCATCCAGCTCGGCTTCGAGGACGCACGCAGCCAGCACGACCGCCTGGTGGCGTTCTTCGAGGGCTACCCGATCTGAGGGCTACCCGATCTAGCGCTCGCGCGACAGCGAGCGGCGGAACGCGAGCTCGTCGGCCACGCGCGCCTCGAGCTCGCTCGGCAACAGGGGCTTGTGCAGGATCGCGTGGATGACGCCGGTCGTGAGCAATCCACCCACGCCGAGCGGCGCGTAGCCGGTCAGGAGCAGGCGCACCGTGCCGGGCGTGCGCTCGGCGACCTGCCGCAGCAGGTCCACGCCACGCCCGTCGGGCATGCGATCGTCGGACACCACCACGTCGAAGACGGGGGCCGTGCCGAGGATCACCAGGGCCTCCCCCACGCCCGCCGCGATCGCGACCTCGTAGCGCGGCGTCAGCCCACGCTGATAGGTCTGACGCGCATCCTCGTCATCGTCGACCACGAGGAGGCGCAGCCGCTCTTCCTCCATAGTCGGCCGAGCATACCATCGTCGTGGCGCGCGCCCTACGTACGAACACCGACCACAGTCACCGGCCGTGGTCCGGGATGCTCCAGGTCTCCCCCCACAGGCGCCCACCCCCGTCGATGTGCAGCGTCGTCCCCGTGATGAAGCTCGCAGCCGGGCTCGCGAGGTAGAGCACGGCCTGCGCGACCTCCTCGGCGGTGCCGAGGCGCTTGGCGGGGGTGCGGGCGCGACCGAGCGCGAGCAGCTCGGGAGGATAGGGCGCCGAGCTGATGACCCCGGGCGCGATCGCCGTCACCTGGATGCCGTGCTGCGCCCACTCGATCGCCAGCGTCTTCGTCAGGTTCTCGACGCCGGCGCGCGCCGCCCCGGTGTGCACCATCCCCGGAAAGCCCCGATCGACGTCGGCGGTGATGCTGACGATGCGGCCGCGCCGCTGCGGGATCATGGCGCGGCGCGCCACCGCGCTCGTCATGTAGAAGGTGCCCGACAGGTTATTGCGCACGACGGCGTCCCAGCCCCGCGGCGACAGGAGCTCGGCCGGCGTCGGGAACTGCCCGCCCGCGTTGTTCACGAGGATGTCGAGACGCCCGAGCGCGGCGTGCGCGTGCTCCACGAACCGGTCGACCACGTCGGGCTCGCGGATGTCGAGCGGCTCGTAGAACACCTTCGGCGCACCGGTCGCGCCCTCGGCGAGCTGGCGGAGCTTTTCGGCTGCGGGCTCGAGATGCTCGAGCTTGCGCGAGCCGATCGCGACCGACGCCCCGAGCTTGACGAACAGCTGCGCGGTCGCAAGGCCGATGCCCGTCCCGCCCCCCGTGACGAGCGCGACCTGACCGGCGAAGAGCCCCGGGGCGAAGATGTGCTCCATCGCGGGCATCCTACCGGTTGCGGGCGCCCGGCGCTCTGCCAACATAGGAGGGACCGTGCGCCACGCCGCCAACCGCCTCCGAGCCCTCGTCCGGGGGGCCCGCGATCTGTGGCCGCTGTCGTCCCTGGGCCTTTTCGTCGGCGCCGCGGCCGCCGCGGGGATCGCCTGGGCCCGGGCGCACCTCGACTACGTGCTCCTGGTCTGCGGCGCGGCCGGCCTCGCCGTTCTCGCGCTTTCGGTGGGGTCCACCATCGTGGTCGCGCTGCTGCTCCGGGCGCGCCTCGGCCGCGCCCTGCACGTCGCGGGGCCGCCGCTCCTTTGCGAGACCGGGGTCGAGACGCCGACCGGGCTCGTGGTGCCCGGGCCGTGGACGCTCTTGCCGCTCCTGGCCCTCGACGTCACCTGGCGGCGGCCTTCGGGCACGCGCGCCCACCTCGGCCCCGGCGGCGAAGCCGTGCTCGCCCGCGCCCGCGCCTCGGCCGAGGTGATCGAGCGGCGCTTCCTCGTGCGGGATGCCTTCGGGCTCGCGGAGGTCGCCTTCGTCCGTACCGAGGCTCGCCGCGTGCGCTTCTTGCCGGCGGTGGGTCACCTCGGCGGGCCGCCGCTCGAGCGCGCGCTCGCCCGCGGCGACGAGCAGCCGCACCCGCACGG
>JAHFDS010000451.1 GCA_023248855.1 Myxococcales bacterium | reverse complement strand
CTCACCCGTCGAGAACGGCGGGAAGTTGTAGTGCAGCATGAAGCGCCGGGTGAAGTCCCCGGTGGTGGACTCGATGCGCTGCTCGTCGTCCTTGGTGCCGAGGGTGGTCGTGACGAGGCCCTGGGTCTCGCCGCGCGTGAACAGGCCCGAGCCGTGCGTGCGCGGCAGGACGCCCACCTCGCAGGTGATCTGGCGGATGTCGACCGTCCGTCTGCCGTCGATGCGCAGACCGGTGTCGAGCACCTGGTCGCGGAAGATCTTCTTCTTGAGCGAGCCGATCGCCTCGGCGATCTCCTTGCCGCGATCCGGGAACTCGCCGAGGAGGTGCCCGAGGGTCTCGTCCTCGGCCGCGCCGAGCGCCGTGTAGCGCTCCTTCTTGAGCGAGATCGCGAGCGCGCCCTTGATGCGCGACTCCGCGAGCGCCTTGACGCGCGCGGCGATCGTCTCATCCTTGACCGGCGGCTGGAACTCGCGCTTGGGCTTGCCCACCGCGGCGCGCAGCTTCTCCTGCAGGTCGAGGACCGCCTGCGCCTCGCGGTGGGCGAAGAACAGCGCGTCGATGAGGTCGCTCTCGACCACGCCCGACGACTCGCCCTCGACCATCACGATGGCATCGCGGCTCGCCGCCACGATGAAGTCGAGGTCCGCGCTCTCGCGCTCCTTGAAGGTCGGAAAGACGATCAGCTTGCCGGCGCTCCGGACCACGCGGATGCCGACGAACGGGCCGTCCCACGGGATGTCCGACAGGTGCAGCGCCGCGGACGCGCCGGTCATGCCGAGCACGTCCGACGGGTTCTCGCGGTCGGTCGAGATGACCGTCGCCATGACCTGGGTGTCGTTGCGCCAGCCCTTCTTGAAGAGCGGGCGGCTCGGGCGATCGATGAGCCGGCTCGTCAGCGTCTCGAGCTCGGTCTGCCGTCCCTCGCGCTTGAAGTAGCCGCCGGGGATCTTGCCCGCGGAGAACGTGCGCTCGAGGAAATCGCACGTCAGGGGCATGAAGTCGAGGTCTCGCGGCTTCGAGCTCACGGCGGCGGTCACGAGGACCATGGTGTCGCCGAGGCGGATGACGACCGCACCCGCGGCCTGCTTGGCCATACGGCCGGTCTCGATCGACAGCTCCTTGCCGCCGACCAGAACACTCTCACGAATGAACATGGGATTCCTTTCGAGCTGACTGCTGACAGCCGCCGCCCGGCAGCCGAAGGCCGGCCACCAGACAGAGGCTGCGAGGCTCTGTCTCGTTTACTTGCGGATGCCGAGCGACTGGATGACGGAGCGGTAGCGCTCGAGGTTCTTCTTGCGCAGGTAATCGAGCAGACGGCGGCGCTGGCCGACCATCTGAAGGAGTCCGCGGCGCGAGTGATGATCCTTCGCGTGCGTCTTGAAGTGCTCGTTGAGGTGCGAGATGCGCTCGGTGAGGAGCGCGATCTGAACCTCCGGCGAGCCGGTGTCGCCCTCGTGCTGGGCGTGCTTCGTGATGAGGGTGGCCTTGCGAATGGTGGAGACGCTCATGATGTCCTTTGGGCGACCGCGCCTCTCGGGGTTGTCCGAGCACGTGCTCGGGGCCGAGACCCGGTGCGCTTCCTTTCCTGGCTTGCTTTCAGTGCGCGAATCCTGGACGAAGAGGCGGAACTTGTCAACGGTCCTCAGCGGTTCTGCGGCGCGGGGGCGGGGCGGCGCAGGGTCCACAGCGGCGGAAAGCCGCCGGGGAGCGTGATCTCCTCGACCACCTCGAAGCCGTGGCGCCGGTAGATCGGGAGGTTCACCGGGTTCGTGGTCTCGAGGTAGGTCGGCAGGCCCTCCGCGTCGGCCAGCGCCGTCGCCGGACCGAGGAGGGCCCGGCCGACGCCCCGACCCTGGTGGTCGGGGTGCACGCCCAGGGTCTGCACGTACCAGTGCGGATCCCGGGGGTGCAGGCGATCCATGAGCTCGAGCACCGCGAGGCCCTTTCGGAGTCGGCTCCACGGGGGCCACGGCAGGCTCGGCCGCGACCAGAACGCCGCGAGGTAGCCAGCGAGGCGGCGGCCCGGGATGGGCCAACCGGCCGGCGAGATGAGCGTGATCACACCCCGCAGGCCATCGACCGTGTACGTGTGCCCGTCCGGGAAGGCCTGCGCGATCATGCCGGCCATGATGAAGCGCAGCCAGTCGCTGCGACGCGCGTCGGGCAGGAGAAAGCGGAACATCGGGTCGGCGTCGAACGCGCGCGCGAAGACGTCGATGGCCTGCGGGCGTTCGGATGGGGTGAGCGGTCGCATCCGTGTCGGGGCATGGTGGCACGAGGCGAGGGGGATGTCGCCAGCTCGTGCGAGGCGTGTTATCTTCGGATCGTGCTTGGCCGTTGGCTGGCAACCCCGAGCGAGGGGATCGCTCACCAGGGCCGTGGAGGCCCGCTACTGAACGCCCCCTAGAGACGCACGCCCGGCGCAGCCCTCGTCCAGAGTCACCTGGGCGCGTGGCGGAGCCGAGAGAGCGGGCCCGTTCGGGGCGCCGGCATTTGCCGGGGGAGGAGACCGAGCATGAGCAAATGTAGTGGTGTCACGAGGGAGGCGGCCGCGTAACCGCGGCTTACCGGAGCGAACCCGCACCCGGGTGCGTAGCCCGCTCCGCAAGGCGCCCATCGTGACGCCGGAAGGGGCCCTCGGAGAGATCCGGGGGCCCCTTTCTCTTGGTCGGTCAGTCAGCGGCAACCCGCGAGCTCGTCGTCGAGGAGCCCGCGCGGCCTGCAGCGCCCGGCGAGCAGGCGCTCGATGCGGGCCACGCGCTCGGCGTTCGCGGCGGGAGCGTCCCTGACGCTGTAGGTCTTCGGGGCCGCGAGCATGGCGACCAGGGCGAGGTATTCGCGGGGGCCGAGCGCCTCGAGGGGCCGGTCGAAGTAGACGTGCGCGGCGTCGACCAGGCCGTACACGGGCGCTCCCTGCACCACGCCGAAGTAGGCGCGGTTGACGAAGATCCGGAGCTGGTCGTGCTTCGAGATCGCCGGATCGACCGCGTAGCGCGCGATCAATGTCTGTTCGAGCTTGGCCCGTAGGCCAGGCTCGAAACGCTCGAAGTAGAGCTGCTTGACCAGGCTCTGGGTGATCGTCGTGAGCCCAGCGCCAGGTGTTTGCCAGTCGACCCCCGAGTGCTCGTAGAAACCAGGATCTTCGACCGCGAGCAGCGTTCGTAGGCGTTCGGACCCGAGGGCGTCCAGGCCGAGCGGGCTCCGCTCGGGGCGCAACGCGGCGGCGAAGATGGCTGAGGTGCGCCGCCTTGCGCGCAGGACCACGACCGTCGCCCACACGAGCGAGCCAGCGACCAGGGCGGTGACGCCAATCAGGATCGAGCGCGCGAGCCGGCGGGGACGCCGTGCGCCGGCGGGGGCCTTTACCGCCATCACCCGACCGTCGCCGCGGGCGGCCGGGGCGACGGATTCGTCAGCGCCGTGAGCACGTGCTCTCGCCAGGCCCCCGCGATGTCGAGGTAGTCATCATGCAGCGATCCGTAGCAAATCCAGCGGCGCCCGCCTACTACGGCGCGCGCTGGATGACGGTAGGATGACGTGGTGAGGCTGCCGGCGTTCGAGCGAGGTCGCGGCCAACGCGTGGTCGTGCTGCTGCACGGCTTTCTCGGGCAGGGGCGCAACCTCGCGACGCTGTCGCGGCGGTGGGCCGACGCGGCGCCGGGCCTGCGCATCCTGGTGCCGGATCTGCCGGGGCATGGCAGCGCGGCGCCGCCGGCACCCGACGCGAGCCTGCCGGAGCTCGCGGCGGACGTCGTGGAGACCGCGGAGGCGGCGGGCGCGGTCAGCTTCGAGATCGTGGGGCATTCGTTCGGCGGTCGCGTGGCGCTATCGGCGCTCGAGGGCTGGCCCGAACGGATCGCGCGCGTGACGCTGCTCGACATCGCGCCCGGTGCGATCGCGCGGGGCGTCGGCGGATCGGAGGAGATCGTGGAGATCCTCGCGCAGGCGCCGGCCGAGGTGGCCGCGCGCGAGGAGATGCGCGCCTGGCTCTCGGCGCGCGGGCTCTCGCCGGCGATCGCGGCGTGGCTCATGACGAACCTGGTCGACAGCGGCAAGGCGTTCGTCTGGCGGTTCGATCGCGCGGCGCTGCGCGCGCTGCACCCACGCATCCGCGCGGCGGATCAGTGGGACGTCGTGGCGCGTCACCCGACGCGTGTCGCCGTCCTCCGTGGGGGAGACTCTCCCTACGTCACGGATGCGGACGTCGCGCGTCTCGCGGCGCTCGGCATCGTCGTGCGCACAATCGCGGGGGCGGGGCACTTCGTGCACATCGACGCGCCCGACGCGCTGCTCGCGGCGCTGACGGAGTGATCCGTTCTTGCGTCGTCAGTCCGGGCGCCAGCGCGCGCCGTCGGCGAGGAAGCCGTGTGGGCCGAGCCCTCCCCAGACCACGAGCTCGGAGCCGGCCCAGATGACGCTCGCCTCGGCCCGGGCGCTCGGCGCGCCCACCCGCGTCATGGGCGTCCAGCGGTCGACGTCGGGGCGGTACCGGCCTCCGGTGTCGAAGAAGGTCGTGAGCGGACGTCCGACGCCGCCGCCCCATACGATCATCTCGCTGCCCGTCCACACCGCCCGCGTGTAGGTGCGGGGCTCTGGGCTCCCCTCGTCCCGCAGCGCGCGCCAGGAGTTCCCAGCCAGCGAGTAGGCGCCACCGCTGTCGAGCGCGTCGCCGCCGACGTTCTGGCCGCCCCACACGATCATCTCGCTGCCCGTCCAGACCGCCGTGTGCACCGTGCGGGCGAGGGGAGCGTTCTGGACGCTGATCGGCCGCCACAGCGAGGTGCGCGGGTCATAGACCGCGCCAGTGCGCGTAGCGGTGGGCGTCTGGTTCTGGCCACCCCAGACGATCATCTCGCTGCCCGTCCAGACCGCCGTGTGCTCGAAGCGTGCCTCGGAGGTGCTGTCCAGCCGGGCGATCGGCGACCACGCCGGCGCGGCGCCGAGCCGCAGCGCGGCACCGTCCGCGAGGACCGTGTTACCGTCCAGCCCACCGGAGAGGATCAACGCCGAGCCCGTGTCCACGCTGGCGGGTGAGAGGCGCCGGGACGGGCCGCCACCGGGAAGCGGCAGCCAGTCACCGGAGGGCCCCGACAGCGGATTGAAGCGCGCGCCGTCCGGAACGACGTTGCCCAGGCTGTCGAAGCCTCCCCAGACCGCCAGCTGGCCTTCGAGCCAGGCCCCTGCGGCCAGGTTGCGCCCGGTGGGCGCGCCTGCGGTCGGCAAGGGCTGCCACACGTCGCGGCGGGGATCGTAGAACGCGCCAGTCTGGAGCTGACCGAGCGGGCCCCCGCCTCCCCACACGCACACCTGCGCCCCGGTCCACACGGTCACGGCGCTCATCCGCGCGGCGGGCGCGCGATCGGCGGAGATGGGCCGCCAGACTCCGCCGCTGTCCGCCCCGCCGGAGCCGCCGTCGGGCTGCGCCGGAGCGTCGCGTGGTGCATCGCGCTGCGCGTCGGTGCGCGACGGGGCGCCGCCGTCTCGCGCGCCCGGGATGGCGCCGTCCCGCGCTGGCACGCTCCCGGCCTCCGTCAGGAGGGTGCACGCGAGCAGGAGGGGAACGAGTGCGAGCCGTGTCAATGCCCGATCATACTGCGCGGCGACCGGCAAGGGGCCCTGGCCCACCTCTCCGGGCGCGCCGAGGAGGCCCCTACCCCACCCGGGCGGCGGGGGCGACAGCGCTCACCGCCGCCGCGTAGCGACGCACGATGTCGCCGGCGGGCTCGATGCGCTCGATGCCGCCGACGCTCTTGCCGGCCTGGAAGAAGTCCTTGTAGCTCATGCCCTGCAGCGACGCGCGCTTGAGCTGCCAGACCGACTTGAGCGAGTAGTACATGCGCATGTAGTGCTTGGCCTTCGGGTGGCGCAGCAGGCGCCGCGCGATGAAGTTGGCCTTGGTGCCGATCTTCTCGATGTAGGGCGTCTTGATGACCGCGACCGGCACGCCGGAGATCTTGTCGGTCAGCACGATGTCCTCGGGGCGGGCGCGCACGATGGCCTGCTTGTAGTCGTCGTGGGCGCGGCACTCGGTGGTCGCGATGAAGCGCGTGCCGAGCTGCACGCC
>JAHFDS010000076.1 GCA_023248855.1 Myxococcales bacterium | reverse complement strand
CTGCGGCCCGGGCAGCACGGCCGCATCGCGGTCGACCGAATGCGCGCCCGAGCCGGCCGATCCGCCGGCGTTGCCACCCTCGGCGCCGCTGCCCAATGCGCCCTGTCCCGCCTTGCTGGGCCCGCAGGCGCAAAGCGCCACGACCAAGAGCCACGCTCCCCCGTGATTCATGGGGCGGACTATAGGGGCGCCTCTTGCTGCAGCGCGCGCTTGGCGAGGGCCCGCGATTGGAACATTCTTGCCATGTACGACGTCATGCCACCGCGCCCTCACGCCGCCGGCGTCCTCTACGCGCTCCTGGCCGCCCTCTCGTTTGGCGCGACCACGCCGGTGATCGCGCGCAAAGAGGTGGGTCTCGGCCCGCTCTCCGTGGCCGCCCTGCTCTACCTCGGCGCCGCGATCGCGTCCGCGGTGGCGTGCGCAGTGGGCGCGCCGTCCGGCGTGCGGCTCGACCGGGGCAGCCTCTTGCCGCTGCTCGGCATGGCCGGCTTCGGCGCCGCGCTCGCCCCGGTCCTCTTGGCGATGGGCCTGGCCCGCGCGGGCGCGCTCTCCGGCTCGCTCGTCCTCGGGCTCGAGGCGGTGTTCACCGTGGGCCTCGCGGCGGCCGTCCTGCGCGAGCCGGTCGGAAGGAGGGTCGGTGCCGCGCTGGGTCTGCTCCTGTCGGCCGGCGCGCTCGTCACCCTCGATGGAGCCAGGTCCTCCCGCCCAGGCAGCTGGCTGGGCCTTTTCGCGATCGCCGCCGCCACCCTGTGCTGGGCGATCGACAACACGCTGTCGCGCCGCGTCTCCGATCGTGATCCGAGCCAGGTGGTGCTGGTCAAGGCCGCGCTGGGCGCGACCCTGACGGGGGCGCTGGCCCTGGCGCGCGGCGAGCCCGCACCCGCTCCCGCGGCAGCCTTGTGGCTCGTCGGCGCCGGCGCGACCGGATATGGCGCGAGCCTACGCCTCTATCTGCTGGCGCAAAGGCGCGTCGGCGCGGCCAGGACGGGCGCCGTCTTCTCCACGGCGCCGCTCATCGGCGCGAGCCTCGCGTGGGCGCTCGGCGAGCGTGACGCGGGGTGGATGACGGCCAGCGGGGCGCTGCTGCTGCTCGTGGGGCTCTGGCTGCATGCGACCGAGCCGCACGCGCATGGACACGTCCACGAGCCGCTGGCTCACGCGCACGCGCACCGCCACGACGACGGTCATCACACGCACGCGCACGACCCCGAGGTCGAGGGCGAGCACTCGCACGCGCACGAGCACCCACGCGTGGAGCATGACCACGCGCACGCGCCGGACCTGCACCACGATCATCACGGCCCCCAAGCGCGCAGCCCGCCTCACCGGCGGTGACCTTGCGAGCCCTGTCGCGGCCGGAGCGCGTAGGCCAGGAGCGGAGCAAACCACAGGAGCTCGATGCCGATCACGTAGAGGCCGCGCGACGACAGGATCCCGCGCCCGATCGGCGCGACCGGAAGCGGCGCGACCGGCGCGAAGAACCGCTCGCTGGAAAAGGGCCAGAGCAGCTCGGCGCCGAGCCCGCCATCGGTCAGCGTGTCGAGCAGGCCATGCGATCCCACGACCACCGCGGCAAGCGCGAGGGTGCGCGGGAAGGGACGCTCGGAAAGGCGCGCGACAGCGGCGAAGGCGAGCGCGACCCCGAGCGCAAAGACGATCGAATGCGAGGCCCCGCGGTGGCCCCACTCGTCGCCATAGGCGACGCCGAGGCGAAAGCCAATCACGTCGGCGTCCGGCAGGAGCGAGAGCCCCGACCACAGGACCATGGACGCGAACAGGCTCTGCAAGAGGGGCGCCGGTCGGTTGGACTCGAAGCGCGCCACCGCCATCCCCATCGCGATGTGCCCGAGGCTCGCCATGGGAACGCTGTCCAAGCATGTCGCGTGCCGGCGCCGTGTCCAGCAAATGGGCGCCGCATTGGCGGGGGGCGTGATCGATCCGACCATCCTGGCTCGAGCCGCGTGCCAGATCGGCAATCAGGGGCAGCCCTACGGGTGAAAGCGCGCGCCGTCACCGAGGACGCTGTCGAGCGTCGCGCCGCCCGTCCCGCCGCCCCAGACGAACAGCTCCTCGCCGCTCCACGCCAGCGCGGAGCCCGCGCGCATGCTGGGCGCGCCTTCCATCTGCATCGGGTGCCACTGGTTGGTCGCGGGATCGTAGAGGGCCCCGGAGGCGTCGTACTCGCCGCCGGCGAGGAACGAATAGGCGAGCAGGCCGCGGCCGGTCCACACCGCCAGCGAGGCGAAGCCCACGTGGGGCAGGGGGGCCATGTGCGTCCATTGATCGGTGAACGGATCCCAGACGGCTCCGTCGGCCACAGGGCCCGCCATGCTCATGCCGCCGAGCAGGTAGAGCGCGCGGCCGGTCCACACGAGGCGGGCGTCCACACGCGCGCCGAGGCCGGTCGGGGGCAACGCCGTCCACGCGTGCGTGGACGGATCGAATCGCGCGCCGTCGGCGAGCAGGCGGCCCCCGCGCGTGCTGAAGTCGAAGCCGCCGACGAAGACGAGATCGCGGCCGGTGAAGACGCAGCTCGTCAGGCGCGGCGCCGGCGGGCTCTTGCTGGCGAGGCGGGTCCAGCGATCGGCGGCCGGCTCGTACTCGAAGACGTCCGTGTCCGCGGCACGGGTGGCCGGAGCGATCCCGCCCCACGAGAGGATCCGCGTGGGCGTGGTGACCGAGCACAGGGGGATGCCCGCGCTGGGCCTGGCCGCGATGGGGCGCCAGCGGTCCGTCGCGACGTCGTAGCGCGCGCCGTCCGCGAAGAGGGTCGGGGGCCTGGCGCCGTCGAAGCCGCCCCAGACCACGAGCTCACCGCCGACCATGCCCACGACGCCTCCACGACGCGCCTTGGGCGCGTCCACCACCGACATCGGTCGCCAGGAGTCCGCCGAGGGCGAATAACGCGCCCCGTCCGCGAGATCCGTCAGCGCGCTGCCGCTGCCCATCGTCACGCCGCCCCACACCAGCATCTCGGAGCCGGTCCAGACGGCAGTCGCGCCCGCGCGAGCCGACGGCGAGCCGGCCGACGCGATTGGATGCCAGGCGCCCACGGACTCCGCACCGCGCATGCCCCCCGTCCCCCCTGCGCCGCCATTTCCCGCGCCGCCTGCGCCGCCATTTCCCGCGCCGCCATTTCCCGCGCCGCCTGTGCCGCCATTTCCCGCGCCGCCATTTCCCGCGCCGCCCATGCCACCTGCCCCCCCACCGCCACGTCCCGCACCGCCATGGCCAGCGGCATTGCAGGAGGCGCCGGTGCAGCCGTCATCTCCACCGCACCCGGCCATCGCCAGGCCGCACGACAGCAGCATCCCGATCCATTCGCTCTTACGCATATGTCCTCCGTGACAGAGGGCGCATGAGCACGACCCGTGCCGAACCGGGATCACGCAGTTGCGAGCGTGCAGCGGGGATCGGCCGCCACAGCGGGCGGCGCGGCGGGGTCGTGATGCCCCGCGGGAGGCTCACCAGGTGGCGATGACGGTGCGGACGTCGCTGGCCATGTGGCCGCTCGCGTCCGTGATCGTGGCCGTGCAGCGGAGCATCAGCTGACCGCTCGGTGCACCCGTGTAGAGCGGTGTCCAGAGGTTCGAGAGCACGAAGACGTCGGGCTGGCTGGTCGGCGCGAGACCGCGCTTGTTCTGCCCCTGCGCCGTCACCTGGCCGGCGGCATCCGTGCACACCACCCGGCCTTCCGGGTCGCTCTCCGACGGCGTCATGGGATCGCCCGGCAAGACGCCGCGCGCACGCAGCGCGAAGATCAGCATCGGGGAGCCCTGCGGACCGATCATCGCGGTCACGTGGGCGCCCTCCGCGACCGGCGCAAAGACCTCGCTGCCCGCGCCGAGCTCGACCGCCACACCCGCGCCGCCCATGCCGCCCGCGCCTGCACCCCCTTGGCCACCCTGTCCCGCCGCGCCGCCTGCCCCGGCGCCACCTGCTCCACCACGGCCGCCCTGTCCGGCCGCCCCGGCGCCGCCCATTCCCGATGCACCGCCCGTCCCCGATGCACCGCCCGTCCCCGATGCACCGCTCGTCCCCGATCCACCGCCCGCGGCGCCGGTGCCCTCGCTGCCACAGGCCGCGAACAGGAGGACGACGACCAGCGTGGGCCGCAGGAGACTTGTCATGCCAGCTCCTTGAGCAAGCGACAGACCATCGTCATCTCTCAATCATTCATGCGGGTTCCGTCCAGGTGCGCCACCACCCGGCCCGCGCTGGCACAAGCGCCTGTGGTCTCGAGAACACAGCGCGGCCCCGCTCCGGTCAGGCGCAGCCAAGGGCGCCGTCCGGTGTGCTTGACAGTGCCCGGGGCCGCTCGTATAACGCCCCGTCTTTCCTTCAAGCCCAGCCTTGGACGAACGAGATACGAAGAAGTCTTGAGTGTTCCGGCCCTTTGGCCGGGAGTCCTGTGTGTTCCGGCCTTCGGCCGGGAGCGTTTGCGGAGCGAAGGGCCGAGCCCTTTGCGGAGGAGGCAGTGTCATGAGGCGATCCATCGGTTGGGCCTGTGCGGGACTTGCGCTCGTGGTGGCCGGCGGCTGCACCAAGAAGGGCGGCGCGGGTGGCGACGCCCTGAAGCTGGTCCCCAAGGAGACTGGCGTCCTCGTGTCGATCAACCTCGACAAGCTCCGCGGCTCGAAGCCGTGGGAGCGCCTGACCAAGCTTCGCGATTCGGAGCCGTCCACCAAGCAGAAGTACGACGACCTGGTCAAGGGCCTCGGCTTCGACCCGCTCGCGGACGGCAAGATGGTGACGGTCGCGGTGCCGCTGGACACGAGCAAGGCGAAGGAAGACTTCGCGATGGTCTTCGAGAGCAACAAGGCGGTCGACGAGAAGAAGTTCGTCGCCTATGCGACCGAGACCGCCAAGAAGGAAGGCGGCGGCGAGCTCCAGACCGAGGTCTACGGCGGCAAGACCCTCTATGGCAACAGCAAGAAGGAGGACAGCTGGCTCGTCTTCCTGAGCGACAAGACGATCGTGGTGGCCGGCAAGGACTCGGCCAAGAAGGTCGTGGACCTCTCGGCGGGCAAGGGGGAGGGCGCGGACAAGAACGCGGAGCTGGTGGCGCTCGTGGGCCGCACCGACAAGGCGGCCGGCATGTGGGCCGCGGGCATGATTCCCCCCGAAAAGCGCAGCCAGATGGCGCCGGGCGCGAGCATCTCGGGCGGCGCGGCCAGCGTGGACCTGTCCGCGGGGCTCTCGTTCCGCGCCGAGGCGGACACCGCGTCGGCTGACCAGGCCAAGAAGCTCGCCGAGACGGCGAACGAGCAGATCGCGCAAGCCAAGGCGAACCCGATGCTCGCCATGATGGGCTTCGCGGGCCCGGTCGAGGCGACCAAGGTCTCGGCCGAAGGCAAGTCGATCAAGGTCGAGTGCAAGCTCGACCAGACCAAGTTCGATGAGCTCATGACCAAGGTCGAGGGCATGGCCAAGATGATGGGCGGCGGCATGGGGCGCATGGGTGGCGGCGCGCCCCACGGCGGCATGGCCCCAGGCGGCGGGATGCCGCCTGGCGGTGGCTTCGGTGCGATGCCGAAGGAGGAGCCGGCCGGCGGTGGCCAGATGAAGCTCAAGCTCAACACCGACATGAACAAGAAGTAGCAGCTCGTCGTCTTGCCAAGGAAGGATCACGGAACCATGCAGAAGGCGCCTCTCGCTCGGATGAAGGAGACCTTCGGCGACAAGGAGAAGCTCGTCGAAGCCATCGTGGGCATGATCGAGCTCGGCGAGGAGACCAAGGACCAGGCCAAGGTCCGGCTCCTCTCGGCTTCGAACGCGAAGCTCCTGCGGCTGCACGCCGTCGCCAAGGAGGTCAAGGACAAGTTCGGCACGAAGGACAAGCTCCTCGAGGCCGTCATCGCGCAGCTCGGCCGGGCCAAGGACAAGGACTATCGGCAGGCGCTCACGCGCCACACGACGGCGCGCCTGCTCGACCTGTACCGCGCTGCCGGTCGCTCGGCCAAGCGCACCGCCAAGACGGCCGCCGCGACCGCCAAGGCCACGACCAAGAAAGCCGCGACCACGGTCAAGAAGGTCGCCAGCACCGCCGGCAAGAAGCCGGCCGCCCCCAAGAAGGCCAAGTAGCCCTTCGCGGCGCTCGCCGCATCCACCCTCGATCCAATCCCGGTCGCCGGCATCCAGTATCATGAGGGGGGCGCGCTGGCGCTCGCCCATGACTCCACGTCTCCTGTCGATCCTCCTGCTGGTCGCCTGTACTCGCGGCGCCAACCGGTTGGCCCCCGATGCGGCGGCACCGGCGGAGGTCGTGGTGGCGCGCTTCGCTCGTCCTGCATTCTCGCCCCCGACCGAGGGCACACCCCGGCGCGGCGGAACGCTGCGGGTCGGCATGGAATCGGAGCCGGCGCGCCTCGATCCGCTGCTCGACCGCAGCGCCTGGGCCGACCGCGTCGCGATGCGCTCCATCTACGAGGGCCTGCTGCGCCCGCAGA
This sequence comes from Myxococcales bacterium, assembly GCA_023248855.1. Taxonomy (GTDB): domain Bacteria; phylum Myxococcota_A; class Polyangia; order JAHFDS01; family JAHFDS01; genus JAHFDS01. The sequence continues at coordinate 18,538 of JAHFDS010000076.1, read as the reverse complement.
CGGGAGGCTTCGTGCCCGACCTGGCCGAGCGCCACGAGGTGACCGCGGCGGGCCGGATCCACACGTTCTGGCTCCGACGGGGCGTCCGGTGGCACGACGGGCGCGCGTTCGGTCCCGACGACGTGGTCTTCACCATCGAGCGCCTGCTCGATCCGAAGGTGGGGGCCGAGGCAATGCGCGCCGACCTCGCGGGCCTCGTGCGCGCGGTGCGCGTGGGCGAAGACGGCGTGCGCCTCGAGTTCGAGCGCGCGCTCTTCTCGCATGCGCAGGCGCTCGCGGCCTTGCCAATCCTGCCGCGCCACGTGTTCGCGACCGGCCCGTTCGATGTGCACCCCGCGCAGCGTGCGCCGGTCGGCACCGGGCCGTTCCGCTTCGAGCGCTGGACCGCCGGCCAGGAGATCGTGCTCGTCCGTCACGACGGCTACCACGATCCGCTGCGCGCGGCGCACCTCGATCGCGTGGTCTTCAAGGTCGCGCGCGATCGCACCCTTCTGTGGGAGCTCCTCAGAAAGGGCGAGATCGACTTCCTGTACCGGCTGACGCCCGAGCAGCAGCAAGAGGTGCACGCCGGCGTCTCCTCGGCCGCCGGCAAGCTGCGCGCCCTCGACTGGCTCGGCACCGACTACGTGTTCTTCGCATGGAACACGCGGAAGCCCCCGCTCGACGACGCGCGCGTCAGGCGCGCGCTCACGCTGCTCATCGACCGGCCGAGCATCGTGCCCAAGGTGACGCGGGGCTTTGCGGTTCCCATCAGCGGGCCGCACTGGATCGCGACCGATGCCTACGATCGCACGATCGCGCCGTGGCCCTTCGATCCCACACGCGGGGGCGCCGAGCTCGATGCGGCCGGCTTTCGCCGTCGCGCCGATGGCCAGCGCGCGCGGGGCGACCAGCCCTTGCGGATCACGCTCCTCGTGCCGGCCGGCTCGCGCGTCACCGAGCAGCTCGCGATCCTCGCGCAGGCGGATCTCGCACGCGCCGGCGTCACGCTCGAGCTCGCGCCCGTCGAGTGGTCGCTCTTCACCGAGCGCGTCCGCACCCGCGCCTTCGAGGGCGCGGCCTACCTCTACAACAACGACCTCGAGCAGGACCTCTGGCCGGTCTTCCACTCGAGCCAGGCCGCTGCGGGCCTGAACGCCTCGGGCATCGCCGATCCCGAGCTCGATGGGCTGCTCGAGCAGGTCCGCGCTGCGGCGCCCGCGGCGCGCCTTCCACTCCAGCACCGCGTGCACGCGCGGCTGCACGAGCTTGCGCCGATGACCTTCTGGTTCACGAGCGCCCAGACGGCCGCGATGGACGGGCGCCTCCGCGGCGTCTACCCGTCAGTGCCGTTCTTCCCCCTGCGTGACGTCTGGTGGGCGCGCTGACTGCAAGACTTCAGTCGTCGTTGCCCATGGCCGGATCGACGTCGTCAGCCGCGCCCGGGATGTCCCCCGTGCGCTTCTGGATGATGAACTCGACGCGGCGGTTCTTCGACCAGCACTTCTCGTTGTGCTTTCTGCAGAGCGGAACGGTCTCGCCGTAGCCGCGCGCGCGCAGACGGTTCGACTCGACGCTCTTGTCGATGAGGTAGCGTCGCACGCTCTTGACGCGCCGGTCGGACAGGTCGAGGTTGTAGTCGTCGTCGCCGCGCTCGTCGGCGTGGCCCTGGATCTCGATCAGGTTGATCTGCGGGTTGCCCTTGATGGTCGCCGCCACCGCATCGAGGATCGGGAACGACTTCGGCAAGATCTCGTCCGATGCCGTCTTGAAGTAGATCTTGTCGAGGATGTCGAGCTTGCCCTTGCGCACGATCACGCGGCCCTTGTCGGGGCAGCCGTCCTCGTCCTGGAAGCCGTTGTAGTTCTCCGGCTCGTTCGGGCACTTGTCGTCCTTGTCGAGGATGCGGTCGTGGTCGTTGTCGGGATCCGGGCAGCCGTCCTTGTCCTCGAAGCCGTCGAAGTCCTCGGGGTCGTTCGGGCACAGATCATCGACGTCGAGGATGCCGTCCTTGTCGTTGTCCGGATCGGGGCAACCGTCGGTGTCCTCGAAGCCGTCCTTGTCCTCGGGCTGATCCGGGCACTTGTCCACCGAGTCGGGGATGCCGTCGCCGTCGCGATCGAGGTCCACCTTGTCGGGACAGCCGTCCTCGTCCTCGAACCCGTTCTTGGTCTCGGGCACGTTCGGGCACTTGTCGTCCTTGTCGAGGATGCCGTCCTTGTCGTTGTCGGGCTCGGGGCAGCCGTCCTCGTCCTCGAAGTCGTCGAAGTCCTCCGGATCGTCGGGGCACTTGTCGACGTCGTCCTTGATGCCGTCGCCGTCACGATCGCCGATCGACGGCTCGAACACGATGCCGATGAAGATGCGGCCCTCGGGCGAGGCGTAGGAGTCGTTGACACCGTAGCCGCCCGCCACCGTGAGGTACGAATTGCGCGCGGCGTAGAGGCGGATACCGACGTCCCACTCGGCGGGCCGCGTGCGCGGACGCTTGCCGGCCGAGCCGAAGAACTCGGTGATGAGGTCGATCTTGTCGGGCACCAGGCCATACGAGAAGCCCACGCCGTACATGATCTCGTCGCCGACCGTGATGCCGAGGCCGGTCGCCGCGGGGCGCACGATGGTGAGGTTGTTCTGGACCGGGGCCTGCGCGTAGCCGTCGTCGATGAACGTGCGGGTGTTGGTGCGGTAGAGGTAGCCGAGGTTGATCGCGCTCTTGAAGCGCCCTGAGCGGCCCCATTCCTTGTCGACGACGAGCGTCGGGCGGAGCTGCACCTGGCCTTCACCGGTCCACTTGTCGGAGTCGGCGGTCGGCAGTGACGTCGTGAGCACGAGCCCGAGGCCGAGCGCGTCGCGGGAGGCGTTGAGGGCGCGCGCCTTGACGTGCACCACGATGTCGCCCAGGCCCTGCTGCGTCCAGTCGTAGCGGACGTCGTCATTGGCCGATTGCCCGCGAATGTCATCGGGGGTGGCGCGACCGCCCACGACGACGAACGGGACGCCGACCGCAAGCTCGGCGAACTTGAAGAGGCCAATCGCGGCCTGGAGCTGCCCGGTGAAGACCGTGGTGACGTTGAACTGGCTGCCGACGTCCATGCCACCGGTCGGTGCGCCCAGCGCGCCCATGGGCAAGGTTCCAAGGCTGCTGTTGCGGTAATCGCGGCCCTTGCCCTCGAAGCGCAGCGGGTTGCGACCGTAGTTGGCGACGAGGCCAAACGAGAAGTCGAGGTGGCGCAGCACCTCGGAGCTGTTGACCGTGATGTAGCCCTTCGAGTCGATCGCGGGCCGCATGATGGTCAGATCGATGCTCTGGCTGCTACCTGCGGCTCGCGGCGGGCAGTTGCCGTACTGCATGTCGCACGGGGGGCCCCCCTGCGCGAAGGCGCCCCGGGGCAGCGCGAGCGCGCCGAGCGCAAGGACACCGAGCATCACCGACGACAAGCCCAGATGGCGCGAGATCATCGCACCCACACTCACACGCCGCCGGAAACGGGTCAAGATTGGCGCCCCATCCTGGCTAGCCTCGGCCTCGAGACCCCACCCGTCAAGCTGGGGATCCTCTCTCCACAGCTGGGGTCTATTGACCATGTCGGGGTGCGCGTCACCCTCCGACGGAATCCGAACGCTGGGCGCGAAACCCGGTACGCTGCCTCGGTGCCACGGGTCGGGATCTCCACGCTCTATCGGGCGTCGCGCCTGCCGGAGCCGCGCCTTCTGCTCGAGCACGCGCTCGAGCTCGGCGCCGAGGGCCTCGGCATCGACGCCACGCTGCCGAGGGATCTGCTCGAGGCGCTCCTGCCCACGCTGGCGCGTCGCCAGCGTGAGCTCCCCGTGCTGGCGGTGCGCCTGGAGGGCCCCCCGTTCCTGGCGTCCCTCGATCGCGACGAAAGACGGGCGGCGCTCGAGCGAGCGGCCGCGGACCTGCGCGTTTGCGGAGAGCTGGCGTGCCCGCTCGTGATCGGGCTCGGGCGGCTGGCGCCCGATGCGCGCTGGCGGGCGCTCGGGCGCTCCTACGTGCGCGGCGAGGACCTGGAAGGCGAGGCGATGGATGCGCTCATCCAGGCCCGGCGGCGCGCCGCCGACCTCGCGCTGCCCGGGGCACGGGCCGGCCTCGAGGCGCTCGCGAACGTGGCCGCGCGCGATGGCGTCCGCGTGGCGTTCCTGCCGCGCGGGCGGCCGGACGAGCTCGTCACACCCGTCGAGGCCGAGCGCCTGCTCGAGGAGCTCCGGGGCGCCCCCGTCGGCTACTGGCATGATACCGCGCGAGCGGTGCTCGGTCGCCTGCTGCGGCCGCAGGTCGTGCCCTGGGATGCGTTCCTGCCGGCCGCGCTCGGCCAGGATGCGGCCGACATCTGTGGCCTGTTCGGGCCACTCGCGCCCGGCCTGGGTGAAGGCACCGCCGAGCTCGCGTGCCCGGTCACCTGCGACACGGTGGTGCGGTGCGACGGCCGCTCCGCGCCCGACGAGGTGCGCCGGGCCATCGCCCGGCTCCGTGGCGCCTCCGCGTAAGCCGCGACGAGCTCGTCAGCCGGCCTGGCGCAGCTCGAGCCCGATCTGGGCGCGGGCATCGGCGAGCACGCGTCGCTCGTTCGGATAGGCGAGCAGTCGCTCGGCATCCACGAGCGCGAGCCACGCGGCCGACAGGACCTCGTCGTCGTGATCGTCCGTCGAGCCGTCGAGAAACCGCATGAGGTAGAAGTCCACGGTCTTGCGGACGCGCTTGCCCCCGGCGAAGAAGTAGTAGGTGAGAGAGCCGAGCGGGGTGGTGATCGCGGCCCGCAGACCCGTCTCCTCGCGCACCTCGCGCAACGCCGCCTGCTCGGAGGTCTCGCCGTGCTCGATCATGCCCTTGGGTAGGGCCCAGCGGTCCCGCCTGGGCTGGATCAGGCACACCTCGATCGTCCCGTCGTCTCTACGTCGGTAGACGACGCCGCCCGCCGAATGCAGCGAGCGCCCCTCCTGGGCAGCCTCGGAGGACAATCTCGTTCAAGGGTAGCAGATTCATTCCGGGAGCGCCCGAAGGCGCTCGCCGGCCGCCGCGGACCGTCGATCAGCGCGCCTTGATTCGACCCTTGAGCGCCTCGTGCTGGGCCCGGATCGGAGCCGGCAGCCGGTCCCCGAACTTGTCGAGGAACTCGCCGGTGCGCGCAACCTCTTCGGACCACGCCGCCGGATCCACGGCGAGCAGCTGCTGCTGGCGTGCGGCCGGGATGTCCAGGCCACCAAAGTCGAGGGCGTCCTGTGTCGGCACGTGGCCGAGCGGCGTCTCGTTGGCCTTGCCGCCGCCCGCGATGCGCTCGACCATCCACTTGAGGACGCGGATGTTGTCGCCGTAGCCGGGCCACAGGAACTTGCCATCGTCGCCCGTGCGGAACCAGTTGACGTGGAACACCTTGGGCGGCCGCGAGAGCTTCTCGCCCATCGCGAGCCAGTGCGCCCAGTAGTCGGCCATGTTGTAGCCACAGAAGGGCAGCATCGCCATGGGATCGTTGCGCGGCACGCCGACCGCGCCGGTCGCCGCGGCCGTGGTCTCGGAGACCATGGTCGCACCCACGTAGACGGCGTGCTCCCAGCTCCGCGCCTCGTAGACCAGGGGCGTTAGCTTGGCCCGGCGGCCACCGAACAGGATGGCCGAGATCGGCACGCCCCTCGGATCATCGATCCGATCCGAGGCGCTTGGGGCTTGCCTGATGTCGACGGTGAAGCGCGAGTTCGGGTGCGCCGCTTTTTCGGTCGAGACCCCCTTCTTCCAGGGCTGGCCGCGCCAGTCGAGCATCTCCTCGCCGTCGGCGAGCCCGTTCATGCCCTCCCACCACACGCTGCCGTCCTTGCGCAGCGCGACGTTGGTGTAGATGACGTCGTTCGCGAGCGCCTTCATGGCGTTCGGATTGGTCTTGAGGCTGGTGTTCGGCGCGACGCCGAACATGCCGGCCTCGGGGTTGATGGCCCACAGGCGACCGTCCTCGCCGACGTGCATCCAGCAGATGTCGTCACCGACCGTCTCGATCTTGTAGCCCGGCAGGGTGGGCACGAGCAGCGCGAGGTTGGTCTTGCCGCAGGCGCTCGGGAACGCGCCCGCGATGTAGTGCTTCTCGCCCGTGGGGGTCGTGATGCCGAGGATGAGCATGTGCTCGGCCATCCAGCCTTCGTCCCGGCCCTGGACGCTCGCCAGGCGGAGCGCGTGGCACTTCTTGCCGAGCAGCGCGTTGCCGCCGTAGCCCGAGCCGATGCTCCAGATGGTGCGCGTCTCCGGGAAGTGGCAGATGTAGCGGCGCTCGGGCGACAGATCGCCGAGCGAGTGCACCCCCTTGACGAAGTCGGACGACGTGCCGAGGTGGTCGAGCGCGACCTTGCCCATGCGCGTCATGATCCGCATGTTGGCGACGACGTACGGGCTGTCGGTGATCTCGATGCCCACCTTCGAGTAGCTCGAGCCGACCGGGCCCATGAGGTAGGGCACCACGTACATGGTGCGGCCCTTCATGGCACCGGCGAACACCGGCCATACCCGCGTCCGGGCCTCGGCCGGGGAGATCCAGTTGTTGGTCGGGCCGGCGTCCTCCTTCTTCTCCGAGCAGATGAAGGTCAGGTGCTCGGTGCGCGCCACGTCGCTCGGATCGGAGCGGTGCAGGAAGCTGCGCGGGTGCCGGCCCGGGTCGAGGGTCAGCAGGGTGCCGGTCTGCAGCATCTGCTGCTCGAGCGCATCACGCTCCGCCACGGAGCCGTCACAGATGTGGATGGTGTCCGGCTGGAGGTGGGCGGCGACGCTCTGGATCCACGTGTCGAGGTGCTGATTGGACAAGGGCAAGCTCCTTGAGGGCGTTACTTAGCACCTCGCCCGCGGCTTCGTCCATCGTGGCAAGTCGCCGCGTCGCCGCGGCGGAATGCCGCAGGCGGGCAGGCCCCGGGGCGCCCCGCGTCAGCCCGGGACGACCTCGCAGAGCAGCGAGATCCCTTCGGCGAAGTTGTTGCCCTGGTGGCACTCGGCGCTCGTCACCGCGCCGGTGCCGTCGTCGTTGATGCGCGCGGTCACGTCGAGCCGGACGTTCTGCGGGGCGTTCATCCAGTTGCACGTGACCGGGATGCAGGCCCCGGGGCGGATCTCGAACATCGTCCGCGTGGTGCACACCGCTTGCGTCGGCGGCACGCCCTCGTAGAAGGTCACCGGCGTGCCGGCCGGCAACGGGAGCAGGCCCCGGTTGCACGCGGTCACCCCGAGTCGCACGAACGGCATGTCCACCGGACACTGCGCCGTGACGTCGCGCGCGGTGGCGTCCGGCTCCATCGTCGGCGGGGGGATCGCGCCCTGCACGTTCTGCCGGAAGTTGTTCAGCGCGGGGTTCATCCAGTTGCGCTGCCACATCGACGTGCGCGGGATGAGGCCGTCCTCGCTGACGTTGGTGACCGAGTACGCGTGCTGGTTCCAGACGATGCGCGAGGGCGCCCAGCGATCGAGGCGGTCGCGCAGGATGCGCACGCCCTGCTGCGTTTGGGCCTCGTGCGCGGCGCGGCAGGTCTTGCCCTGCGGTGCGGGGCCGGCCGCGGGATCGCGGCACACGAAGCCGGCGCCGCACTGGCTGTCCGTCTGGCAGCGACACCGCCCCTGCACGCACGGCACACCCGGCGGGCAGTCACCGCGGTCGAAGCAGCGGATGCCGTCGAAGACCGGATCCACGTCGGGGCACTGGAACTGGCAGCCCGCGGTGTTGGCGTTCGAGCCGACGACGATCTTGGCCTTGCCGTTGGCGTTGGTGTCCGCAATGACCGGGTTTTCGTACCAGGTGCAGGAGGTGCGGGATTGCGAGTACACGACGTCGCCGGTCGGGCCGTCGTAGACGCGCGTGAAGCACTCGTCGGCGTAGACCGCCTCGGCGGTGCCGTTGGCGTCGAAGTCGAAGATCGACGAGCCGGTCGCGCTCGAGGTGACGTCCTTGGCCTCCTTTGACCACAGGATGCCGTCGGTGCGACCGCTCGGGCAGCGCTCGGGCGTGGTGGGCCCGGTGCAGTCGAGGTCGTAGACGGTGTAGGCCCCGCGCGAGGCAACCGCGAGCTCGGGGCGGCCGTCGCCGTCGAAGTCGCCGATCGTGGGCGGGCCGCCGAACGCCACGGGCGTCGCCATCGGCAACGGAATCGGCCCGAAGATGACGCGCCCCGTGAGGGTCATGACGCGCACCTGGTGGCCGCCGATCACCACGATCTCCGCGATGCCGTCCTTGACCATGGGGTTATCGGCCGCGGCGGTCGCGCCGTAGGTGCCGAAGTCGGCGACGGCGACCTGCCCACGCGCGCCGAGGTTCATCGCGACCGGCGTGAAGTGGCCGGCGTTCCACTCCCAGCGCGTGCGGCCGTCGGTCATCTCGGGCTTGCCGTCGCCGTCGAGGTCGGCGATCACGGGCTCGAGGCCCGTGGTGTCGTATTCGCTCGGCGAAATGGCCGACGGTACGATGGCGGCGTTCGTGTCGATCACCTGGCCGGTGGCGCTGACGACGACGCCGTTCGTGATGATCTCCGGGCGGCCGTCGTCGTCGAGGTCGTGGAGGGACGGGCCGTTCCACAGGCACTCGCCGCCCCAGTCGGTGAGCATGCCGGGGATCTGGTTGCCGCGCAGCTCCCACAGGAGCGAGAAGCCCGAGCCGCTCCAGCCGAACGCCGCGACGCCCCCACCGAGGGTGTTCGCCACGATGTCGGGGCGGCCGTCGCCGTTGATGTCGCCGAGCGCGACCGACGCCGAGGGGATGAGCCGGGGCGCCGCGAACGTGGCGATCTGGTGGCAATCGCCGCCGTCGATCACGCGGACGACGCCGTAATAGGTGCCGCTCGGGTCGACCCCGCAGGCCGCCAGATCGCCGTCGTTGCCATTGTAGGTCACGAAGACGACCGACGGATGCTTGCTGGCTGGATCATTGTCGAGGTTGAAGTCCACGACCATCGGCGTCGCGAGGACGTTCTTGTGATCCGGGAACGGATCGCCCGCGGGTGGCGCGGTCCACTGGCAATGCACGCTCGGCGCGAACGTGCCAATGACGTCGCCGCGCGTGCACTGCGGATCGGTCTCGTCCGGCGGAAAGGCCACGCACGTCCCGTTGTCGCACTTGCGGTCATTCGCGCAATCGTTGGCGCTCTGGCAACCCATCGCACCGCCGGTGCCGCCCATGCCATTGCCGGAATTGCCGCCCATGCCACTGGCGCCGGTGCCGCCCATGCCGTCACCACCGACGCCACTTCCACTGGCGCCCCCTCCGCCGACACCGCCTCCGCCGACACCAGAAGGCACGCAGAAGCCCTGGACACATTGCTGCGTACCGTGGCACGGCTGCGTGGCGCTGCAGAAGGTGCCCGTCGCCGGGACGGCCGAGCTACAGCCGAGCCAGCCGGCGGCGCCGAGGAGAAAAAGCGCGAGGGAGCTCCGAGCCATGGGCGGAGGCTAGCACGTCACGTCAGGGCTGCCTGTGACGTGGATCGAGCCGCTATTCGATTGAATGGTCATGGCAAGAGCGTGGCGTGGCCAGTAGCGGCGAGCGTGGCGAGAAAGCGCGAGTACTGCTGGTTCGCCGCGAGGACGTCGAACACCACGAAGTGGCCGTCGTGACCCCGCGGCGCGCGGTACTGCACCGCGATGCCCGTGACCGTGCCGCCGGCGACGTTGTCCCTGACGGGCGCGGCCGCGAGCGGCAGCCCGGTCAGATCGAGGCCCGGAATCGGATCGAGCAGCGGCCCGAGCACCTGCACGCCCGACGCCAGCGCCAGCGCCCGGCCGTTCGACACCGGCGTGTAGTGATCCACGAGGCCGAGCGAGATGTACGTCGGCCGCGCCGCCATGCCGGCCGCGGGCGCCTGGAACAGCAGGCGCGCGTGGTTGCCCGGGTCGGCTGGCTCGATGAACGTCTGCAGGAGCGAGAGCATCGGATGCAGCTCGTCCACGTCCCCGTCGGCCAGCGCGGCCGTGACGATGGCCGGGATGTCCAGCGGCTCGGTCTTGGCCGTGAGCGCGAGCAGGAAGTTCGCGCCGCCCCCCGACAGCACGAAGCCCTTGAATGCGGGCTCGTAGGCCAGAAACTGCGGCCCCGTGATGCTGCCCTGGGAGTGCCCCATGTAGTAGGTGCGCGAGGCGTCGAACGCCATCTCCGGGCGCGCCTGCGAGAGGCCCTGCAGCATGTGCAGAAACGGGATCTGATCGGCGCCGCACTGCAGCACGTTGTTGCGCGCGGCCTGGACGTTGAGCAGGTTGAAGAAGTTGAGCTCCTCGTTGCTGTGTGCCGGGTTCCGTGTGCCGTGCACGCACTGGTCGATGGACGCGACCGCGAAGCGCGCGATCACCTGGCCCTGCGCGTCCTTGACCTCCGCCAGCGTCTCCGCGGTGCCGTCGTTCACGAAGGAGCGATGGTCGCCGCCGGTGCCGTGCGCGTAGACGACGAGCGGCCAGCCCCCCGGGGGACGCGTGCCGCGCGGGATGGTGAGCGAGAAGTCGATCTGCGCAAGGCCCTGCAGCGTCGGCCGGCCGTCGGCGCCGTAGACCGCGCGGCCCCCGTCCGCGGCGGTCGCAAATGGCGAGGTCCCTTGCTGGAACATCGGGCCCTGGTAGGCGCCGTCGTAGATGTCGTAGGTGCGCGAGGGGCCCTCCGTCGGGCCCGTCGAGATCGTGCCTGCCGGCGCGGGCTGCGCGGCCGCCGCGTCGCGCCACCTGCTCGAAAGCACGCTCGCGTTCTGGGTCGAGAACGCTGTCGCCACGGCCACCTTCACGTCCGGATGGGCGGTGAGCCAGGCGACGAGCTTCCGGTAAGGCTCGTTCGGCGGCGCGGCGAGCACGGTGTCGAGCCGAGGATCTCGGGTGACGGCCTGGCCGGTCTTGCCCTTGACGTCGGTGGTCACCACGGCGGCGTAGCTGGCCCCTTCGTGCAGCGGAAAGCCCGGAAACGGCAGCACGGACAGGCCGTTGCCCTTGAGGTAGCGCCGCTTCGTGTCCTCGTACTTGGTGCGGACCGCCACGTGCCTTTGGCCGCTGTCGAGGTCCACCAGGAACACGCTCTGGGCAGAGAGCGTCGCGGGATCCAGCGGCGCCGTGAAGCGGAAGTACACACCGCCCTGGTTGGCGAAGCCCGCGTACTCCATCATGACGTTGTCGAGGGTCTGGCCGACCAATCCGTCGTCGCGCTCGAGCCCCGACAGGTCGAGGTGCCCACCCGAGACGCGGAGCTCGTTCGGAAACGGCAGGGCGTAGAAGTCCGTCGCGTCGGGCGGCCAGGCGAAAAGGCCCATCGCCACCTCGCCCGTCCCCGCGCCGCCCATCCCCGCGCCGCCCGTCCCCACGCCACCCGTCCCCGCGCCGCCCGTCCCCACGCCGCCCGTCCCAGCTCCGCTCGCGCCGCCCGTTCCCGCGCCGCCGTCTCCACAGCCCACGACGAGCGTCGCGGCCAGGAGCCACCTGGCCGTCATGGCGTGACGCCGGCCTTGGTGTCGAGCTTGTCGAGCATGCGCTCGATGCGCGCCCGCAGCGGCAGGGTCGGGCTCTCGTGCAGGGCCAGCCGCCACGTCTCCACCGCCTTGGCGTGGAACCCGACCTTGTAGTAGACCCCGGCGAGTCGATCCAGCGAGCGCGGCCAGCGCGGCTCGAGGCGCACCGCGGCCTCGTACGCGCGCTGCGCACCCGGCAGGTCGTGGCGCTCGCGCAGGAGGTCGCCGAGCAGGAGGTGCGGCCGCGCGGACAGCGGATCCACGGCGATCGTGTCGCGCAGCATCGCGATCGCGGCGTCGATGTGCCCGCGCCGGTAGGCCTCGAGCGCGAGCTCGAGGTGCTGCCTGGCATCGCGCTCGACCGGGACCCCCGCCGGGTGTTGCTTGAGGAAGCCCCGGACCACCTCGCGCATCCGGTCCGCGTCGAGGGGCTTTTCGAGGAAACCGTCGGCGCCGTAGCGCGCGAGCATGGAGTCGTCCACGTGGCCACTCTGCAGGTTCGCGGACACGAGCAGCACCCGGATGTGCCGGTAGCGGCTCGACTGCTTGATCGAGCGGCACACCTGAAAGCCATTGATCTCGGGCAGCATCACGTCGGTGATCACGAGGTCGAGCGGGCCGCGCTTGATCTGCTTGATCGCCTCGAGGCCGCTCCAGGCCTCGATGCACTCGACGCCGAGCGGCTCGAGCTCGCGGATGATCCAGCGACGGGTGAGGGTCTCGTCGTCCACGACGAGCACGCGCTGCGCCGCCGTCGGAGGCTCGACCGGCTCCTCGAGCTCGATCAGGTCCTCGGTCGAGAGCTCCTCGACCGGCTCCATGCCCTCGTCGTCGTCGCCCTCGCCCGTGCCGATGACGTGCAGGTACGCCTTGAGCGCCGCGTCGTGCGGCACGGCCGCGCCGCGCGCGAAGTCGGCGCCGCGCTCGCGGGCCGCGTAGGCCATGCGGATCGTGCGGTCGAGGCAGATCTCGACGGCTGCGTAGACGACGATCTGCTTGCCCTTCTTGAACTCGAGCTCGCGCAGCACGCGCTCGCCGTGGGCCTTGGCGGCCGCCACGTAGACCGCGTCGTCGTCCTCGCCGATCGGAAGGACGCGTGCCCGTAGCGCCACCTCCGGCGGCAGATCGTCGAGCAATCGCAGCGGCATCACGCAGCGCTCGAGCACGATGGTGGGCACGCCGAGCTGCTGCCAGAGCACGCTCGCGAGCTGTTCTTCGGTCGCGTAGCCGAGCACCCAGCACAGCGAACCGACCGGAAAGACGTGGCGCTGCTGCTCCACCACGTCGTCGAGCTGATCGGGGGTGAGCAGGCCTCGCTCGACGAGCAGCGCCCCGAGCGAGTCGTCCGGGATCTGAGACATCGTGGGCTAGGCTAGATCGGATGCGGCCCGATCGGGGTGCTAGTTTGCGATCGGCCCCCACCCTGCGATCGCCAGCCGAATGGCGTCGCCAAGCTACAGCGAGAACGTGGTGACGAAAGCCATGCGCCAGCCGAGGCCCGGCTCGCCCGGGAAGAGATCGACCTGCACCATCGAGTCGAAGAAGAAGAAGTGCGACCCGACGCCCGAGCGCACGCCGAAGAGGCGCCGCGGGTAGACGTCGAGCACGCCGCCGACCTCGAGGTGCGCGCCGATCGGCAGAAACGGCTGAAAGCGCGTCTGCAAGCGGTAGGCGAGGGCGGTGGAGAGCGGCCCCGTGGGATCGGCGTCGAAGGACGCCACCGCGAGGCCGCCCGGCAGCTCCGCATCGAGCGCGAGGCGAAGGCGCGGATCGATGCCGGTGCGCGAGGTGTAGAAGCCGCCGCCGGCCGACAGGCCGAGCGGGAGCCCCAGCCAGTCGTGCGGGCGCTCGGTCGAGGCCACGAGGAGCGCCCCGGCTTCGCGCCTGGAGGCGCCCACCTGCCCGTCGGGCACCGTGAGCGAGAGGGGGCCCTCGGGGACCAGGACGTTCCACTGGTAGGTCAGCGGGTCGTAGCGCTTGCGCAGGTAGTGCGAGGCCTCGAACAGCGTGCGGCGGTGCCGCGCGCGATCGATGCCGGGGGGAGCGGAGACCCGCACGAGCAGGGTGGCGCGCTCGTGCGGACCGAGGGCCAGCTCGACGCGCTGTCGCCGGCCGCGCTCCTCGACCGCGAGCTTATCCATCTGCACAGGCGAATAGGTTTCGCCCGACAGCGGGTCCAGGGCCAGGCCAGGGGCGTCCGGCGCGGGTACGTCGTCACGCTCGGGGCGGAGCGCCTCGGCGGCACCCAGGGCGCGTTGCAGCTCGAGGCGCATGGGCCGGGCGACGGCGACGGCCTCGAGCGCGACCGTGATGGCCATCGCGGTCGTGTTCTCGAGCGGGTAGCGGGCCGTGAAGTCGGCGCCCTTGCCCCCCGGCTCGATCGCGATCTCGAGCGCGGGCGGGCCGAGCGCCACCCCGGGTGTGGGGGTCGTCACGGTCAGCGCGACGGTGCGTCCGGGCTCACGCGCCCGCGGTTCGGGCGAGCTGAAGAGGCCGAGGAGGAGGAGGGGGAGGATCACGGGCGGAGCGAGCCGAACCGGGCGCAGCTACCGGGCGTCGACCTCGTCGAGGAAGCGTTTGAGCATGCCGTCGACCATCAGGTTGCGCTCGTTCTCGCCGAACTTGCCGTCGCGCCAGCCGGCCTGGACCTCCTCGTACTTGCTGCGGTGCTCGGCGATGAGGTCCTTGTAGCGCTCGGTCTTGGCCTGCACCTCGCCGCGGTTGCGAGCGAGGTAGGCGACGAGCGAGGCCACGGCGGCCGCGGACAGCAGAAGGCCGAGCGGCCCCCCCACGAACATCTTGAGCAGGTAGCGCAGCGCCACGACGCTCACGGCGCCGATGGCCGCCTTCTTGAGCGCCTGGGTGTCCTTGACGGTGTCGCCGAGCATGCGCAGCGACTGTCCGCTCGCGAACAAGAGGGCGATGAAGTTGGCCTTGTTGTTCTTCCAGCCCCGCGCGTAGTACTCGCGGACGGCCGCCTTCAAGAAGCCCTCGTACGACTCGTAGAGGTCGGTCGGTTGCGCGGACACGCCGGCAGCATACCATCTAGGGAGAGGATGACCGAGCCACAGGCGCCCGCTGGCTTGCCCGAGCGCTTCGAGGTGCGTGGCCTGCTCGGCACGGGGGGCATGGCCACCGTGTATCTCGCGCACGATCGGCTCGCCGGCGCGGACGTCGCGCTCAAGGTGCTGCACGCGCACCTGCGCAGCGACGCCCTGGTGGTGCAGCGGTTCCGCCGCGAGATCGCGGCCGCGCGGCGCATCACGCACCCGAACGTGATCGCCATCCACGACCTGGTCGAGAACGACCACACGGTGTGCCTGGTGCTCGAGCACCACCCGGGCGTGGACTTGAAGCGCCGGCTGCGCCTCGCGGGGCCGCTGCCCGGCGCCGAGGTCGCCCGCATCGCGCGCCAGGTGCTGGGTGGCCTCGAGGCGGCGCACGCGCACGGCATCGTGCACCGGGACCTAAAGCCCCAGAACCTGCTCTCGGACGAGGCGGGCGTGGTCAAGATCGCCGACTTCGGCCTGGCGCGCGTGGACGACCTCGTGGGCCTGACGACCAACACCATGACGCTCGGCACGCCCGAGTACATGGCGCCCGAGCTGCTCTCGTCGCCGCTCGTGGACGGCCGCGCGGATCTGTACGCGCTCGGCGTCACCCTCTACGAGCTCGTGACGGGCAAGCTGCCGTATCGCGCGTCGTCGCCGATGGCGCTGCTCTCGCTGGTCCGCGACGCCGAGGTCCCCGATCCGGCCGTGGAGGTCGCCGGCCTCGAGATCGGCCTTCGCGACGTGATCCGGCGCGCGATGGCCAAGCAGCCCGAGGACCGCTTCCAGACCGCGGGCGAGATGCGCGTGGCGCTCGAGAGCGACCGGCGGCGCTCGCTGGCGCCTCCCGAGCCGGCCGCGGCGCGCTGTCAGTCCTGCGGCGCGCCGATGGTGCCG
Organism: Myxococcales bacterium; assembly: GCA_023248855.1. Classification (GTDB taxonomy): domain Bacteria; phylum Myxococcota_A; class Polyangia; order JAHFDS01; family JAHFDS01; genus JAHFDS01. The sequence continues at coordinate 3,164 of JAHFDS010000076.1, read as the reverse complement.
GGCCTGTCGGCGTGCGTCGAGTGCAAGCACGCCCCGGTGCGCATCGCGAGCACGCGCGAGGGCAAGTACCGGGTGCGCCTGCGCAAGGCCCGCGCGCCCTGGACGTTCGAGCACAAGCACCGCCTGGTCGAGGAGATCGAGCAGCTCGGCGGCGTCGTCCACTTCGACACCGAGGCGCTCGACAAGCAGCTGCGCGAGCTCCCGGTGGCCGTGGCGGGCGGGCTCGATCAGCGCACGGCGCGCCTCCTGGTCGAGCGGCTGCGCGCGCTCGAGCTGCCGGCCGAGGTCTCGCGACGGGGGATGCTCGAGTGGTTCTTCTTCCTGTCGTCCTCGAACGCGGTGGCCGCGGGGCGCGCGCTCGGCATCGGCTTCTTCTTCATGGTGCTCACGTCGATGGCGTTCGCGGGCGCCGTCGGCCCGTCGCTGTTCCTGCTCCTGCCGCTCCTGGCGGTGGTGCGACAGCTGTACAAACGCATGCGCCCAGTCGGATACTTCGACGGGACGACCGGGGCGCTCGTGCACTCGGACGCGCTGACCGAGGCGGCGGTGCGGGCCTTCTCGGCGGTGCGCTCGCCGCGGCTGCGCGCGATCCTGCGCCGGACGCTCTCGCGCGGGGCGCAGCTCATCGAGCGCGCGCGCCGGCTCGGTGATCCCGGGGCCGAGGCGGCGATCCATCGCACGGCGGTGGCCGCGCTCGAGCAGGGGGAGCGCGTGGCGCGCGTGGAGGAGGAGCTGTCGTCGATCGACCCGGCGCAGCTGTGGGAGGAGGTGCAGCGCCTCGACGCGCAGATCGCGGCCGAGCGGGGCCTTGACGAGACCGAGGCGCTGATCGAGCGCAAGACGGCGCTCGGCGGCGAGCTCGAGCGTCGCGCCCGGCTCGAGCGCGAGGTCGTGCACGGCACCGGAGAGCTCCTGCGCCTCGGGGCCGCGCTCAACCAGGCTGGCGCGCGCCTCGTCGACACCGCCACCGACGAGGGCCAGAGTCGCGCCGCGCTGTCGGTCATCGAGCGCGACCTCGACGCCGCGCTCGCCGCGCGCGAGGAGCTCTCCGGCATCGCCGAGCCCACGCCGTCGCCGCCGCGCGTCGCCGCCGGGGCCACCCGATGATCTCCATCGCCCATCGCCCATCGCCTGTCGCCTGTCGCCTGTCGCCTGTTCGGTAGATGTCCCTCCTCCTCCTCCTCGCCCTCGTCGCCAAACCCACGCTCGCCGACGCCGAGCGTGCGCTCCGCGCAGGCCGCTACGAGGACGCCGCGGCGCTCGCCGGCAAGCTCGAGGGCGAGCCAGCGCTGCTCGTGCAGGTCGAGGCGCTGCGGGCCGTCGGCAGGGACGGCGAGGCGCGTGCGCTGCTCGAGCCCGCGGTCCTGCGCGCGCCGGAGCGGCGCGGCAGGCGCCTGGCGCTCGCGCTCGTCTACGACGACGCCGGGGATCGCGCCCGCGCGGTGTCGCTGTTCGAGCGCTTCTACGACGACTTCGAGGCGCACCGCCTCGACGAGACCGACGGGCGGGAGCTGCAGCGGCTCGCCACCGCCGCCTGGCGGCTGGGTCGCTGGCACGACGCGAACGACACCTTCCGCGATGCCGCGGCACGCGCGCCGCGCGATCCCGCTCCGAACGTCGCCTGGGCGCGCCTGCTGCTCGAGCGCCACGCGCCCGCCGAGGCCGCGCGCTCGCTCAAGGAGGCGCTCGCGCAGGACCCCAGGCACGCCGAGGCCCTCATGCTCGACGCGCGGGTCGCGTATGCGTCGGGCGATCTCTCGCTTTCCGAGAGGCGCCTCGGCGAGGCGCTCGCGGAGAACCCACGCCTGGTCGAGGCCCACGTGCTCGCGGCCGAGCTGGCGATCGACGAGGGCGACGTCCAGCGCGCCCACGCGGCCCTTTCGCGTGCGCTCGCGGTGCGACCGAGCGATCCGCGCGCCAATGGCCTCTTGGCCGCGGCCGCCGCGCTCGACGACGACGCGGCGACCAGGCGCGCCGCGCTCGACGCACCGAAGGGCACGGGCAAGCGCCAGGCGCTCGTTCACACCGCGCTCGGGGTCGCGCTCGGCCGCGCGCGCCGCTACAGCGACGCGCTGGCGGCGCTCGAGGCGGCGGTCCGCCACGATCCGACACACCCCGACGCGCTCGCGGAGCTCGGCCTCGCGCGCCTGCGCAGCGGGGACGAGCCCGGCGGGCTCGAGGCCCTGAAGCGCGCGTGGGACGTCGACAACTTCAACCCGCGCACGGACAACGTGCTGCGCCTTTTCGAGGAGGTCCTGCCGAAGGGATACGGCTACGCCGAGGCGGGTCCGGTGCGCCTGCGTGCACCGACGCGCCTTCTGCCCGCGCTCTCCGCGACGCTCGGGCCGACGCTCTCGGCGGCTTTCGAGCGCTACGCATCGTTCTACCGGGTGCGTCCGGGGCCCATCACCGTCGAGATCTACGAGCGCGCGGCCGACTACGCCGTGCGCACGACCGGAGAACCCGACCTCGCGGCCACCGCGGTCTGCTTCGGCCGGCTCATCACCGCGCAGGCGCCCGATGGGCGGGTGAACTACCACGCCGTGCTCGCGCACGAGCTGGCCCACAGCTTCGCCGCGCAGCTGGCCAGGGAGCGCGCGCCGCGCTGGCTCATGGAGGGCCTGGCGGAGTGGGAGACCGCGCGCCACGCCCCGCACTGGCGTCGCTTCTCGGACGCCGACCTCGGGCACGAGCTCGGCAGCCGCGCGCTGCCCACCCTGAGCGGCCTCGATCGCTGGTTCGTGCGCGCCCGCACGGTGCAGGAGCTGGTGCTCGGCTATCGCATCGGCATGGTCGCGGTCGACTTCCTGGCCGAGAAGTTCGGAGCGGCCGTGCTGCCGCGCCTGCTGCTCGCGCTCGGGGAGGGGCAGCGCATCGAGGCGGCGCTGCCCGCCGCCACGGGCCTGCGCCTGGCCGAGCTGGAGGCCTCCTTCGCCGCCGCGCTGCGGGCCCGCGCGCGCCCGATCACCAGGGGGTACACGCTGCCGGCCGACGGCGGCGCGGCGTCGCATGCGCTTTCGCAGATGCGTTCCGGTGACCTCGCCGGCGCGAAGCGCGCGATCGACGCGCTCCTGGCCGCCGATCCACGGCAGAAGGAGGCGCTGGTGCTGCGCGGGGACCTGTGCGCCGTGCGCCGCGAGGCTCCGTGCGCCCGCACGGCGTGG
>JAHFDS010000075.1 GCA_023248855.1 Myxococcales bacterium | reverse complement strand
ATTTCGTCGACGCTCGCGGCGGCGTGACCGTGTACTCGGGCCTCGACGGCGACCCGGTGCAATCCACGACCGACCAGCTCGATGCGGCGCTCTTCGGCGTCTGGGGTCTGTCGGACGAGCTCGTGCTCGCGTGGGGCGAGCGCGCCGGCCAGAGCCGCATGTTCCGCTTCGACGGCGCAAGGTGGGCGCCGTTTCCCGCGCCGGTCGGCATGGTCATCGCCCTGCACGGCAAGCGCGCCGACCAGCTCGTCGCGGTGGGCGCCCGGGGCTTGCTCGCGCGGTGGGACGGGCAGCGCTGGAACGCCGTGCCCCAGCCGACGGGTCTCGTCCTCAATGCGGTGTGGGTGGAGAGCGACGACGAGATGTACGCCACCGGGCCTTCGGGGATCGTGATGGAGGGCTCCGTGCATGGATGGGCGATCCGGCTCACGGCCCCGGGTGACCTCTACGGTGTGGCCAAGTGGAAGGGCGAGCTGTGGTTCGGCTGCGGGCGTGCGGGACTCGGCAAGCTCGGAGGCGGCAAGACCGGCGGCGAGACCGTCGAGCTGGTCAAGCTCGACGATCCCAAGCTCCCGGTCACCCAGCTCGATGCACGGCGGGACCTCGTGATGACGGCCGGCACGCACGTCGGCGCGTCGGCGGACGGCGTCGCGTTCCAGCACGGTTTCGAGGACGTGATGCTCGACATCGCCGGCAGACCTCGGCTCTGGTAGCCCGAAGCCGCGCGACCTTGCCCATCCGGGCCATCCAGGGAAAGATGCGCTCTCTTCCCTGGAGGTCCCCATGGCGACCGAGCACCCCTTCCTGTTCTACGGAGCCGCGCCGGCGAGCTGGCACGGTGACAGTCACGCCTACGAGCTGCGTCTTCGCGACCTGCCCGACGAGGCCGCGCGGGCGCGCCTCGGGAGCCTGCTGGAGGAGAAGGTCCGAGGCGGCAAGCTGCGGGCGACGCCGCTCGAGAAATGGCTCTTCTGCGGCCGGCACCTCCTGCTCGACGTCGAGGTCACCGACGAGACCAGCCCCAGGTGGACGCTCATCCACCAGCTGCTGGGCGAGGTGCATGCCCTCGTCCCGCTCGACCAGGTCATCTGCATCGGGGTCGAGGAAGAGTCGCCCAAGGACGCCTGGACGATCTGGTCTCGCAAGACGCGACCGCAGCCTGCCCCTGGACCGGGCTGCGGGATCACGTTCGCGCCCTACGAGCGCGCGACCGACGCCTCGCTCGGCGAGTACGCGGAGGATCCGGTCTTCGAGCGCGCGCGCCTGGCGGTTCGCCTCAAGGACGTCCTCGGCCCGCTCGAGCAGCACGCCCGCAGCGCTCGCGCCGACGAGATCGTCGCCACGCTGATCGATCCCTCGCCCCCCGTCGCGAGCGGCAAGCTCGAGGAGAGCCCCGCCGGCATGACCGTCACGGGCGAGGGCTGGAGCGCACACCTCGACATCAAGGGCGGGCGCAAGCTGCAGCTGGTCGTTGACGGCGCGCCGAGGGCCTTGCCGCCCGAGATCGGCAGCGTGCACAGCATCGCCGCTCGCACCGACGGAGCGGGCCTGTGGGTGAGCGTCGCAGGCGGGAACTTCGGCAAGATCCCCCCGACGCTCTGGCTCGTGGACCTGCCGTCCGGGACGGCGCGCAAGGTCGCGGACCTCGACAAGACGCCGAAGATGAACCAGCTCCTGCCCCTCGACGCCCATCGCGTGCTGGTCGGATCGCACGCCGCCTTCCTGTTCGACCTGCGCCGCGAGCCGGCGCTCGTGGCGAGGATCGATCTGCCGGTGGCCCTGCGCAGCGCGGCCAAGGCGGGACGAGTGGCGCTCGCCGAGGTGCCGATCAAGCCGCAGGGGGCGGAGTCTATCCTGCTCGGACTGTTCGACGACCGCATCGAGGTCATCGGCAAGATCCCGGTCGGCTTTCGCTACGCGGCCGAGATCGGCGGTCAGCTGGTCGGGTTCGCGGAATCGGCGGGATTCCGTGTCGAGCGCGTCGACGAGGCCATGCACAGGAGCGGCCTCTCCTGACCGCTGCGCGCCGTTGGGCTATTGCGAATTGCCGAAGCCCTGATTGCCGGTGATCGTGACCGGCTTGCCCTCGAACTGGATGGTCACGGCGGGCACGGGCAATGGCCAGGCGTGGCCGCCCGTCTGCATCGTCGTGATGTCCTTCTGCGTGCCGGCCTCGTTGCCGTGGACGGCCTTGACCTTGCCGTCGGCGTTCAGGATCTTCTTGCCCTTGGCCTGCGTCTTCTCGGTGCCCGGATCGAGCTGCGCGCTCGTGCCCTGGATCGGGTAGGGCATCGGCAGGGGGCTCGGCGCCGCGGGTGTGATGCACATGTTGGGCGCCATCGGGACGACCTGGTGCCCCGAGTCCTCGCACACGATGTCCATCATCATGGCCGTGACCGACATGGTGACCTCCGGATCAGTTCAGCTTGAGCGCGCGCCCGAGGATCTTGGCGACCTCGCGCGCACGGCAAAGGAGGTTCGTGGCGTGCAGCTCGAGCTCGTTGCCGCGCAGGTGCACGAGCGCCGCACGCGTCTTGAGGATGACCTCCTCGGCTTGCAGGCGGATGCGCGGCAGCGTCGCATCGAGGGCGCCGTCCGGCTCGAGCGCGAGCGTGCGCCGGACCGCGAGCACGCCCACGACGACGCCCTGCTCGTCGAGCACGACGGGGGCCCCGGTCCGCGCCGCCTCGTCGAGCAGCGCCGGGTCCACGGCGGCGTCCACCGTGGCGAAGCGCTCCTCGGCCCCGACGCGCACCCGCGCACCACGCTCCTCGCGCGCCACCACGCGGGCTATGGCCATGCTCGGGCACTGCTGCGGCTGCGTCCGCGGCGTGCGGCGTGCGACTCGTTTCGGCTTCGCGGAAGACCTCATGCGTTCCTCACATGCCTGGCTTGATGGCCGCGGGCGTCAGCTTGAGCTGGCTCGTCCCCTCGACCGTGACCTCGGTACCCTTGATGGCGACGCCGCTCGAGTCGACCACGATCTCCGCCTGGCCGCACTTGAGCGTGATCTTTGACTTCGAGGTCATCTTGAGGCTCGCCACCGTGACGACCGCCGCGCCCTTGGCGCTGATCGCGTGGCCGCCCGTGATGTCCTGCTTCTGCGCGCCCGCGATGTTGAGCGCGATGGCGCCCTTGGCATCGACGGTGAACGTCTTCTTGGCGTCGACGAAGTAGACGCCGACGGTCTCGATCTTCGCGGCGCCCACCGTCTCGGTCTTGCCGCCCCGCACGAGCTCGATGCGCGCGGCGCCGACCATCTCCTTCGAGCTGCCCTTGACCCCGAACGACACGCCCTGCGCCGAGTTGAACGCGCACAGCGCGCCGATCGTCTCGGTCACGTCGCCGCCCACACTGGTGTTCCAGTTACCCGCACCCGCGCCGCCGCCACCACCGCCACCACCACCACCACCACCACCACCACCACCGCCACCACCGCCGCCTCCGCCGCCAGGGGCGGCAGCGGCCGCCGCAGCCGCCTGCATGATCGATCCGCTGGCGATGGCGGAAGCCATGCCCGTGGCCGTCTGCAGGGCGTCGGCCGACCCCGGCGTCGCCGCCAGCGTGCCGAGCGACTGCCCGAACACCGCGTGCGAGGGATCGCCACCCGAGAGCATCGCGGACGCGGGTCCCGCGAACTGTGCTGCGGTGCCCACGGCCGCACGCGCCTCGGCGAGCGCCGGCGCGATCGGTCCGAGCATGGCCGCCCCCGCACGCTCGGCCGCCATCGAGGCCGCGCCCTGGGCCGCGGCAATGGCCTCGCTCTGGATCACCTCGAGCACCGCCGTCACGGGATTGCCGACCTGAGCCATCTCCATGCCACCGACGCTGAGCGAGTACGACCCGATCACCGAGTGCACGGCCGACTTCGTCACCTTGACCGTGCGCGTCGCCGCCACATCGAGGGTGTGTGAGCCACCGACCGTGCGACCATAGTTGCCCTTGACCGCAATGGTCTCGTTGCCGCTGATGGTGACGCTGCGGTTCGTCGTGACGGCGTGGGTCTCGTTTTTGGCCGTCTTGGCCTTGCGATTGTTCGCGACCTTGATGTTGATGTCGAACGCCCCCTCGATGCGCAGCTGCTCGCTGCCCGCCGAGTCGCCGAACGACACCTCGTTGCCGCCGCCGCCACCCGGCGAGGACGCGCTACGGTGGCCGCTCGTGGTCTTGTTGGCCGGCAGATCCCACGGCGGCGGCCAGAGTGGGTTGTAGAGGCGCCCGAGGCACAGCGGCCGGTCGGGGTCACCCTCGAGGAACGTGACGAGCACCTCCCACCCGACGCGCGGGATGAGGATGCCGCCCGTCGTGTTCGGCTGGATGACGCGGATCCAGGCCGACGCGTGATCGTCTCCCTTGCCCTTCCGGTCCCAGTGGAACTGCAGCTTGACGCGCCCGTGCGCGTCGCAGTGGATCTCCTGCCCGGCCGGCCCCACGACGCGCGCCGTCTGCAGCCCCACCACGCGCGGCCGCGGCGTCCGCCGGGCGGGCCGAAAGGGCGTCGCCTTGGCGATCGCCTCGAAGTGCAGGCGGCACACCTGGCTGCCTCGCTCGACCAGCGCCCCCGCGGCCGTCTCCTCCTCCACGCGCACCTCGAGCTCGACCGCGGTGACGAGCCATTCCTTGCCCCCGGGCACGTCGAGGAACGTGGCGATGCGCCCGCATTGCAGGGTGATCGCGTTGGTGGTCCCGCGCGCGGTCCGCCGCGGCGCGCGTAGTGCCTCGAGCCAGTCGCCGGCCCGGCGCGTCCCCGCGTCGGGCGCGATGAAGTGCGCCGGCCACTCGTAGTGCTCGCGCGCCACCGGATCTGCGGTCTCCTTCTCGGCGCGCCGCGGCGTGGTCGGCCGCAGCTCGTCGTAGTCGTCGACCGTCACCTTGTTCGGCGTGATCTTCCCCGTGTCGCGCCACGCCCAGACCCGGACCCGGTCGGAGTGCAGGTCCGCATCGACGTGAAAGGGGATCGCGTCGCCGGCCTGCTTGGGCGAGGTGTCGCTGTGGTCGCCGAGGCGCAGCTTGTGCTTTCCCTCGAGCTGATCCCACGCGTAGTAGATCCCCTCCTCCTCGAGGAGGCGCGAGACGAAATCCCATTCGCTCTCGTTCCATTGCACGACGTAGTCCCGCGCCACGTACGAGCGGGTGACCCCGCCCCAGTCGAAGAGGTCGTCCGCCAGCTTGGCGTCCTTGCACACGGCCTTGACCAGGTCCGGCACCGTCTGCTGCTGGTAGATGCGACAGCCGCGGCGGAACGCGAGCCGAAAGGGTCGCGGCACGATGCCGATGCGCCAGCGGTATTCGGCGTCGACTCCGACCTGGATCCGCGCGCTCTTGATGACGCCATTGACGTGGCGCGTCTGCCCGAGCGGATCGTGGATCGCGATCTCGACGCCCGCGCCGGGGAGGTCCTCGACCACGAGCTCCGGGCACGAGCAGTCGAGCTCGTAGCGAAACGGCTCGCTCATGGCCTCGCGCCCGCGCAGGGCGTGCACGACCACTGGGATCCCGGCCACCTTGGCAATGACGGTGATGCGAGTGATATCCGGCACCGCTAGTTGCTCTTGTGCTGGATCTGCGTCAGATCCTTGCTGCCCTTGAGCTTGATCGTGGGCGCCTTGATGTGCACCTTGCCGCTCGATTCGAGCGTGATGGTGCAGGCCCCGCCGCGCAGCACGAGCTTGCTCTTGGCCTCGATGTTCACGTCTCCCGCGTCTACCTTCATGGCACCTCCGGTGATCGCGACCGCACCCTTGGCGCCGTCCGTGCGATTGCCGCCGCACTTGACGTTCTCGACCGCCGCCTGCATCGAGTAGGCGCCCTTGCAGGCGACCGACACGTTGCTGGCCTTGATCAGCTTGAGCGCGCCGATGGTCTCGGTGAACAGCGTCGAGACCGACAGCGAGCGGCTCGCCGCCGTCATCTCGAGCCACGCGCCCCCGACCGTCTGTGTCGAGCTGCCCGCGGTCTTCCTGGCGATGCCCTTGATCGCCGTCACCGACTGCAGCGCGCCGACGTCGCGTGACAGGGTCCCCTTGGTGCTCTCGGACCAGTCGCCGCCCACCTGGACCTTGCGCATGCCACCGACGCTGAGCGAATGACTGCCGCCCGCGCCCTCGGAGAATCGCCCGTCGACGTTGACGTTCATCGCCGCTGCCACCGTGACGCTGCGATCCGCCACGATCTTGACCAGCAGGTCCGTGCCCACGGACAGGCTGGAGTTCGCGCCGATCGTGATGGTCTCGTTGTTGAGCACGCGGACCTCGGCGTCGTTCTCCACCGACTGCACGTGGTCGTGCGAGGCGTTGATGAAGATCTCCTCGGCGCCCGCCGCGTCCTCGAAGCGGAGCTCGTTGGCGCCCGGGCCGCCCGACAAGGTCGCACTCTGGATCGACCCGCGCGTGGCCGCGCCGGGCAGCGCGTACGGTGGCCCCTGCTCTCCGTTGTAGAGGTGGCCCGCGACCATCGGGCGCTCGAGGTCGCCCTGCTCGAAATCGACCAGCACCTCGAAGCCCTCACGCGGCAGAACCATCGAGCCCGACAGCGGCAGCTGACCCACGCGCAGCCAGGTCGACGACTTGTCGTCGGTGATGCCCGAGCGGTCCCACGGAAAGCGCACCTTGACCCGGCCGAACTGCTCACTATGCTGCTCCTGGCCCGACGGCGCGGTCACGAATGCGTTCTGCGCGCCCCCGATCTTCGGCGCCGGGCGCCGCGCCGGCCGCCACTTGACCGTCTTCGGCACGCACACGACGTGGTTCTCGTAGGTGATCGCGGCGGCTTGCCCAGCCGGGGTGTAGAACCGGTGCGAGACCGACACGACCAGCCAGTCGGTATTGCCGTCCGGCCTCGGGTGCGACGCGAGCTCGAAGCGACGGCCGGGCTCGAGCCACGGACAGTCGGTGGTCGTGTGCAGCGTCGCCGCCTCGGCGCGCAGCCTCTCGAGCACGACCTTCGCCAGGCGGTCGCCTCGCCCCTGACCATCGGCGACGCCCCAACCGCCCGGGTGCACGTACACCTCGCGGCCCGTGGATTTCGGGGCCGAGGCCTGGGCGCGCAGCTCCTGACCAGGGTGCTCGAGGTCGTAGTCCCGCAGCATCACCGCGTCCGAGCCGGTGCGCCGCGCGATCTCCGGTTCCACCGCGGAGTCGAGGCGGCCTGCGCTCGCCGCGCGATCGATCAGCGTCTTCCCGGTCGCCGGCAGCTGGGTGGCGTCGTCGAACAGCACCACCTGGTCCAGCCTGGCGGCCGCGTCGTTCCACACCGCGAGGCCGATGCCCTCGTCGGCGCAGATGCGCGAGACGAAATCGAGGTCGCTCTCGCCCCACTGGACGATCCACTTGCGCGGCTCGTAGCGCGCCCCGAGGCGCGACAGATCGACCTTGCAGCCACCCGCCTCGAGCACGGTCTGGGCGACGTCCTTGACGCTCTTTTCCTGGAACGCGCGGTGGTCCCGTCCGAGGTCGAGCAGCGCCAGGTGGGGCACGAGGGTCGCCCGGACGTGCCAGAGCTGCGAGTGCATCGCCTCGACCTCGAGCCCCGCGAGCACCCCGAACCAGCCGCGCGGCTCGTCGTCGACGTGAACCACGAGCGACCCTGGCTGCCCGAGCGCGTCGTCCACGACCGGCGGAGTCGCGCAGATCGCGACGACCCGCACGGAAAACGGCCGGGACAGCCCCTCGTCGATCTCCACCGAGGTGACGCGGAAGTCCGTCGCTTGCGAGCCCTGGATCCCGAGCTCAACCACCACCGTGCGCGGCATCAGGGCTCCTCGTAGTTGATGGTGCCCTTGAGCTTGAGCTCGGGTCCCCCGGAGGCGCCGAACGACGACGCGTCGAGCGAGAGCGTGCTGCCGGCCAGGTCGAGCTTGCTGCCGCCCGCCTCGAGCGTGGCGCCGCCGGCCGCGGTGATCTGCACGCGCTTGGCGGCCAGCGCCCAGCCCTCGCCGCAGGTCTCGGTGATCGCGCCGCCGACCGTGATCGCGATCGCCCCGATGGCCTCGAACGAGATGTCGGTCCCGGTCTTGATCTGCACGGCGCCCGACGTCAGCGCCTTGGCGGCCCCGATGTCCTCGCTCTTGGTCTTGCTGATGAGCTCGAGCTTGGCGCCCCCGATGAGCTCCGTCTTGCTCCCGCCCACGGCCTCGACGATCGCCTTCGCCGCGTTGACGGCCTGCAGCCCGCCGACCTTGCGCGTCAGCGATCCGAGGAAGTCGTCGTTGACCTGGTTGGCGAGCACGTTCATCAGGCCCCCGATGGTCTCGTCACGGCTGCCGTCTACCTTGATCGAGAGGTTCTTGCCGATGCCCCAGTCGTCCATCGCGCCGATCGACTCGGAGGTGTCGCCGGTGGTCTCCGTGGTGCTGTCGCCGGTGACGCTCGTGCCCTGGGTGCCGGTCACGGAGATGTCCTCGCTGGCGCCGATGTCGCTACGCAGCTCGAGACCCACGTCGTGCGAGGAGTCCACGGCGACGTCGACCGTGGTGTCGTGGCCGCTCTGGAACTTGTAGTCCTTCGACGCGTGGACGAAGAGCTCCATGGCCCCTGCCGAGTCGTCGAGCCGCACCTCGTTGGTGCCGCCGCCGCCCGGCGACGACGCCGATTGCAGCGAGCTCTGCGCGATCGCGCCCGGCAGCCCGTAGGGCGGCAGCGTCTCCTGGTTGTAGAGCTTCTGCAGCGCCACCGGCCGGTCCGGATCGCCGTCGAGGTAGGCCATCCCGAGCTCCCAGCCGACCCGCGGCAAGAGCATGGCGCCCGAGGTGTTCTGCTGCATCACGCGGATCCACGAGGAGCAGGTGTCATCGAGCGGCCGCTCGCGATCCCAGAACGGGTGCAGCTTGATGCGACCGTACTTGTCGACCTCGATCTCCTCGCCGCTCGGCGTCGTGACCACCGCGGTGTGCTCGCCGGCGATCTCGGGGCAAGGCGTGCGCCGCGCGGGGCGGAAGTCGCTCGCCCCGGGTACGGCCTCGAAGCGCGCGACGTAACGCGGCTGCCCATCGAGCGGCGCGTCGAACTCGTGCTCGACGACGACGAGGAGCCAGTCCTGCTGCAGGAACGTCGGCCGCGCCTCGGTGAGCGAGAAGGTGTGGCCCGGCCGGAAACGGCGCGCGGTGGTCTGCCCACGCAGGACCCCGCGGTGGCGCTCGGCCTCGGCGAGACGGTTCTTCGCGAACCGGTTGCCGTCGTTGATGTCGTCGAACCCGCCCGGCCACTCGTAGCGCTCGAGCCCGCGACCGAGGTCGCTCTTGCCCTCGGCCGCGAGCGGCGCCTCGGGGTGCTCGAAGTTCCAGTCGCGCGTGGCGTACGCGTCGTGCTCGAGCTCGGTCTCGAAGACGAGGTCGGTCACGCTCTCGCGATCGGCTTGCGCCCAGCGCGAGAACGCAACGGCGGCCGGCGCCGCGATCGGTTTCCACGGCCCGGGCTCGCCGGCGGTGTGGTCGCCGAGTACCCACTTGTGCCCGCTCGCCTGGTGGTCGAACCAGAAGTAGATGCCCTCCTGCTCGAACAGGCGCGCGACGAAGTCGAGCTCGCTCTCGGCGTGCTGCACGCAGCGCGCGCGCATCGGATACGCGTGCGGCGGGCTCGGCCAGGTCACGCTGCCCGCCGGGATGCCGGCGTCGGTCAGCACCTGTCGGGCGATCGCGATGACGTCCTTTTCGAGGAACACGCGGCTCCGAGCGCGATAGGCGAGCCCGTGCACCTTCGGCCGCAGCCGCAGGCCATAGACGTGGCCTTCCTCCTTCGGCCGCAGGTACGCCGCCTCCTCGATGCAGCCGTGGAAGTCGATCGGATCGACCGCGCGATCGAGGTCCTCGATCCGGATCGAGGCCTCCGACCACAGCAGGCCCTCGAGATCGACCTCCGGGTCGGGATGCAACACCTCGACCGCGATCTCGAACGGCTCCGAGATCGCCTGGCGTGATCGCAGCTTGAGCACGCCCGCCTCGTCGAGGCGCGCGTGGTGAAACGTCCCTCGCAACCGCACGGGTGGAGCCTAGCAGGGATCGGGCAGGTGGGTGCATGTCGGCATGCCCGTGAGCGCCCGATCACACGACGGCGCCGAAGACGTCGGACCGCGCTCATCTTCGAGGCCAAGCAGCGGCGTGACCCTGGCGGCGGCCCGTGATATGCGGCCGCCATGACGTTCGATCCGAACGCCGCGGCCGCGGCCGACTCGGGTATCTACGGCCTGCCCGATGCTCCCGCCGACGCGCGCGTGGTGCTCGTGCCCGTGCCGTGGGAGGTGACGACCTCCTACCGCCCGGGCACCGCTGGCGGGCCGCAGGCGATCCTCGAGGCGTCGCGGCAGGTCGACCTCTTCGACGTCGACAGCGGCGCGCCTTATCGGGCCGGCATCGCGATGCTGGGCGAATCCGAGGCGGTGCGCGAGTGGAACGCCGAAGGGCGCGGGCTCGCCGAGCGTGTCATCGCCCGGGGCGGCGTGCTCGACGGGGATCCGGAGCTCACCGCCGCGCTCGAGCGCGTCAATGCCCTGTCGGGGCGCCTCAATGCCTGGGTGCGCGCCGAGGCCGAGCGCTGGCTCGACGCGGGCAAGCTGGTCGGCGTCGTGGGCGGCGATCACTCGACGCCCTTCGGGCTCATCGACGCGCTGGCGGCGCGGTATCCTGGGCTCGGCATCCTCCACGTCGACGCGCACGCCGACCTGCGGTGCGCCTACGAGGGCTTCACGTGGTCGCACGCGTCCATCATGGCCAACGTGCTCGAGCACGTGCCCGGCGTCGCGCGCCTCGTGCAGGTGGGCATTCGCGATCTGTGCGAGGCGGAGCTGGACGTCATCCGCGCTTCGCGGGAGCGGGTCGCCACCTACTTCGACGAGGAGCTCGCTGCGCGCCGCTTCTGCGGCGAGAGCTGGGCCAGCCAGTGCGACGGCATCGTCGAGGAGCTGCCGGAGCTCGTGTACGTGTCGTTCGACATCGACGGGCTCGATCCCTCGCAGTGCCCCAGCACCGGCACGCCGGTTCCGGGCGGTCTGTCGTTCCAGCAGGCGACGTTCCTGATCGCGCAGGTCGTGCGCTCCGGGCGCACCGTCGTGGGATTCGACCTCAACGAGGTCGCGCCGGGCGCCGACGAGTGGGACGCCAACGTCGCCGCTCGTCTGCTCTACAAGATGATCGGCTGGACGCTGCGCTCCCACGGCGAGGCCTGGCTGGCCGAGCCGCCCGTGCGCCGGCGGCGGTAGCGGGCCGCTTCCGGCCCGTGTATCCTGCTCGACGATGACGCGCGTCTGGCTCCTGGCCGCCATCGTGGCAGCGCACGCGGCCGCCTGCGGGGACGAAGGCAAGGGCGACGGCGGCACCTTCGGCGCGGGCGGCAACGGCCGCATGGACGGCGGCGCCGCCGGCAGCGCGCCCACGAGCCGCTTCGACGAGGAGGAGATCACGGGCTGCGATCAGGGCGGCACGCAGACCGTGATCGCGACGAGCGGCAGCACGGTCGCGCTGGCGTCGCTGGCGGTGCGCAGCACGACGCAGACGTGCATGACGATGAACGGCCCCGGGCAGGTCTCGGTGTACGGCGTCTGCTACGCCGAGAGCACGGGCGGCCCATTCGCCGCCAGGACCGTGACCGAGCAGCAGTACCTCGCGGTCACGGGCGTCGGCCTCGCGCTCTCGTCGTCGGGCCAGGCCACGCTCGCGTATACGGGCGGGCCGCCCGCGATGCTGCGTTGCGGCGCCAGTGACCTCGTGATCGTGCAAGGCAGCGGCGGCACCTTCGGCGCCGAGCGGACGGTCGCCGCAGGCTCGATGTCGGGCGGCCTCGCCCCCGGCATGGAGGCGCAGTGCCTGCAGAACGTCTGCAACTCGGGCGACGCGACCGGGTTCTGGCCGGCGGCGGCCCACGACGCCTCGGGGGGCCTGCTGCTCGCGTTCCGCGACCTGCACTTCGGCTTCGCCAACGACGACTTCGCGAGCTCGGACGTCGAGCTCGCGCGCGGCGGCAACATCTTCACGGTCGACGTGTCGCGGGGCGGCGGTGCCTTCATGCACGTGGCGTCGTCGCCCACGGGCCCCGTGGTCGCGCACTACAACGGCGAGCGCGACAGCAGCATCAACGGCATCTACGTGCACCGCGAGACAGGCGCCGGCAGCTGGGACGTGCAGCGCGTGACGCCCGCCAAGATCGGTGAGATGTTCGGCTTTTCCGTCTCCCCCACGGGCAAGATGGCCGTCGCGTACTACGACGCGGACATGGTTCGCCTGCGTTTCGTCGAGTCGGGCGATGGCGCGTCGTGGTCGGCGCCCACCGACGTGGACGCCGACGGACGCATCGGCCAGTACCCGTCGCTCGCCTACGGGCCCGACGGCGAGCCCGCGATCGCCTACTACCGCTGCGGCGACTACGATCGGCGCAGCACGAGCTGCGACAGCAACAAGGACGGCCTCTACCTCCTGCGGCGCCGCGGGGGCCAGTGGCAGCGCCAGAAGCTGCGTGACGAGGCGGGCGTCTTCGACGGCCTGTATCCCGCGCTCGGCTTTGCGAACGGCAAGGCCGTTATCGGCTTCCAGGTGCGGTCGTTCGACGCGAGCACGATGAAGAACGACCTCACCTGGCACGTGCTGAGGGAGCGATGAAGGCGATCCTGCGTGACGCCCTGGTCGTGCTGGCGCTCTTCTGGCTGCCGGTCGTGTCCGGTTGCGAAGAGGACAAGAACAAGCTGTTCGGCAGCGTCAGCGAGGTCTATCCGCTGGCGTTCGACGCCGTCAGCGTCAGCATCCAGGGGAGCTTCCTCGTCATCGAGTACACGAAGGGCTCGGGCAAGGTGGTCAAGCTCTCACTGTCGAACGAGAACCTCACCGTGCAGCCGGGCCAGTCCATCGACCTGCTCATGCCGGTGACCAGCGGCACACGCGGGACGCTGCAACGGATCGTCGAGACCACGATCGAGCTGCCGATGATGACGGGCACGCTGACGCTCGACGGCGTGCCCAAGGTGGGCGCGCAGCTCACGGGGCACTTCCGCACGCTGCTCATGGTGCCGAGCGGGCGGACGCTCAACGGCGACTTCTCTGCCACGGTGCACTGATGCGGCGCCTGGCCTGTGTGCTGGCCCTGGCTGTCCTCGGCTGCAACGAAGAGGCGACGTTCACGGTCGGCCGCGAGCGCGAGGTCTGCGAGGGCAACGTGCCGACCGCGTGTCAGGTGAGCGGCCGGTGCGTGCTCGACGGCGACCACTACCTCGCCGGGAGCTTTCCCGAGCCGCGTCGCTTCGTGGTGCGCACGGACGGCGCCGCCGTCCTGAACTGCCAGCTCCTCCTGACGAACCGCAAGACGCCCGGCACGGAGCTGCGCGTGCGGGTGGCCGAGCCCTCGTGCGCGTCGATGGACGAGTACGACAGCGCCGGGCAGGACCTGTTCCGGCTGGCCGGCTCGGACGGGATCATCTCGGTCAAGCTCCACGTCACCAAGGCAGGCGACCACCTGGTCGAGGTCTATTCCGACGCCTACAGCGACTACTTCCTCAAGGTGGACCTCTGATCACCCACATGTGGGCATAGCAGGGGTCAGTTGACCTCACCGCTGGAGACTTTTCCCCCACCCCGTTGGGTCGACCCCGCAACGGATTTGGAGCGGCTCAATAGGATGTTTAGTTAATAATATCGGATAGATGATCGGAATCTTCGGGGGGCGGCACGATTCTTGGTTTACCCCCCCTCGGTTCGAAAGTTCTCCGGCGAGAACAGGGACCAGGAGGCTATCCGATGCGCACTTCGAGGAACCCAATGCTGCGACGAACCGGGTGGCTGGCGGTGGCGCTGCTGGGGATCGTGCTCGCGCCAGCGGTGGCCTCGGCCCAGCCCATGCCGGGCGAGTGCGCGAGCGGCTTCTGCGGGACGCCGAACAACAACGGGGGTGGCTGCGGTTGCGGCTGCGGTGGCTCGATCCTGGTGAACAACACCGACCTCGGGCAGACCTACTCGACCTCTGACGACTACGACGCAGACGGCATCGAGGACGACTTCGACAACTGCCCGTTCATCCCGAACCGTGACCAGGCGGACTCGGACGGCGATGGCGTCGGCAACGTCTGCGACAACTGCGCCACGACGTCGAACCGCACGCAGGCCGACACCGACGGGGACGGCCAAGGCAACGCGTGCGACAGCGACAGCGACGGCGACGGCGTGCCGGACGCGAGCGACAACTGCCCGCTCGTTCCGAACCAGGGACAGGTCGACACGGATCGCGACGGCCAGGGCGACGTTTGCGACAGCGACAAGGACGGCGACGGGGTCCCGAACGCGAGCGACAACTGCCCGCTCGTGGCGAATCCCGACCAGGTCATGATGCCCGGCGCCGCGTGTGACGCCGATCAGGACGCAGACGGCGTGCCGGACAGCAAGGACAACTGCCCGGCCAGCTACAACCCGGACCAGAAGGACGCCGATGGCGACAAGGTCGGCGACGCTTGCGATGGCGACCGCGACAACGACGGCGCGGCGAACGAGAAGGACAACTGCCCCGACGTGCCCAACGCCGACCAGAAGGACGACGACCACGACGGCCTCGGCAACCTCTGCGACACCGATGGCTACTGCTTCCACGCGGCGAAGAACCCCTCCGCCAAGTGCCTCGATCCGCGCAGCTTCTTCCAGGTGACCGCCGCCCGGCCGCTCGAGGCGTCGATCGATACCGGCGTGAAGTTCTTCCTCGGCATCTACTCGAACCGCGCCACGCCGCCGCCCGAGGCCCCGAACGCCGCGACCGCGAAGGCCTACGCGATCAAGTACTCGTTCGCGATCACCAAGCGTCCCCAGGGCTCCGAGGCGAAGATCGAGAATCCGGTCGGCAGCACGAGCAACGCCAGCGCCTACGAATACCAGTTCGACGACAGGCGCCCGGCGTTCGTGCCCGATCTCGCGGGCACCTACGAGATCACCCTCGCGGCCGACCTGCGGGAGGAGGACACGCTGTTCCCGGGCTCGCGCCACGCCCAGGACTCGATCATGGTGGTGGTCAAGGGCGAGCCCAAGGGCGACAGCGCCGGGTGCGCCGCCGTGCCGCCCATCGTGCCGCCCCGCTCGGGCACGCTGCTCGGGCTGTCGGGCCTGTTCCTGCTCGGCCTGGTCTTCCTCGGCCGTCGCCGCGGCCGGTAGCACCGCCTTCTCCCCGATAACCCGCGCCCGGCTTCACGCCGGCCCTGCGTCGCGCTACTCTGTGACGCGGCCGTCCTCCGTGGCTCGGAGGGGGAAGGCTCTCATGGCTAGCACCCGCCCACTCCGCCCCGTCGTCTCCACCGTCCTCGCTGCGGCTGGCCTCGTTGCAGCCTGCTCCGACACAGGGCTGCAGCCGTTCCAGCCGGACGCGGGCGCCGCGCTCGACGACAAGCTCGAGATCAAGGCCAAGGTCTGCACGTCGAAGCCGGCGGACGTCAGCTTCCCGGTCAAGATCCTGTTCGTCGTCGACACCTCCGACTCGATGAGCGTGACCGACCGCGCGGGCTTGCGCGCGCAGGCGGTGGTCCAGGTCCTGAACCGCTACGCCGGCTCGCCGCAGGTGCAGTTCGGCGTGATCGCGTTCGATGCCCAGGTCGAGCGGCTGACGGATGGCTTCACGAACAGCCCGGATGTGGGGATGATCTCGACGCGCCTGTCGATGGCGGATCGCCTGACCGACTACCAGGGCGCGCTCGGGACCGCCTACGCGATGCTCGCCGAGGACATGCAGAAGACCTCGCCGGCGGAGCGCGCGCGCAGCAAGTACGTGGTCATCTTCTTCACGGACGGCGCGCCGGATCCGCAGTGCAGCGCCACCATGCCCGACCCGTACCTCGTGTGCGAGGTCGCGCGCCAGGACTGGCAGACCGCGTTCAACCCGCCGCTGCCGGCCTCGCTGTATCCGGCGCTCATGATGGGCGGCGACTACAACCAGCCGTACCAGATCTACCAGAACGTCGATGACATCCTCGCATTGCAGGACTTCTACAAGGTGGGCGAGGTCCGCCTGCACGCCGGGTTCCTGTTCGACCCCGCGGCGGCGATGGATCCGCTGGCGGCGCCGTTCAACCTCAACCGCCAGCGCGGGGTGGACCTGCTCACGCAGGTGGCCATGCACGGCAAGGGCACGTTCAAGGAGTTCTCCGCGGCTGACCGCATCGACTTCCTGTCGATCGATTACGCGTCGATCAAGGAGCCGAACGCGCTGGCACAGCTGTACGTGGACAACACGAACGCGCGCGTGGGCGCGAAGGGGCTCGTGCCGGACTCGGATGGCGATGGCCTGCCCGACGAGGACGAGTTCAAGGCGCAGTCGTGCGTCGCGTCGGGTCAGAGCCTGCTCGTCCAGGCGACCGCGACCGGTGGGATGCTCCCGGCGTCGCCGTGCACGGATCCGCTCGACTCGGATGGCGATGGCTTCTCGGACCTCATCGAGGAGCGCAACCGGCAGAGCGGCTTCGATCCGCGGGACCCGCGGCGGCCCCCGCTTTCGTGCGCGCAGCGGCGCGACTCCGACGGCGACGGCCTGCGAGACTGCGAGGAGGCCTACCTCGGGACCGACCCGCGCCTGTTCGACACCGACGGCGATCGCATCCCCGACGGGCTCGAGGTGCGCGCGGGGCTCGATCCGCTCGACCCGATGGACGCGCTCGAGGACACCAACCGCGACGGCATGCGCAACGTGGAGGAGGTCCGCGCGCACCGGGCGCCGCTCATCCGGCTGCCGCGCGAGGTGGCGGACAGGTACCTCTACGAGACCAGCGACGCGGTCGAGACCGGGGACGGCCGCTCCTGCTACGAGATCACGGTGCGCGACGTGCGCCTCGTGACGACCGGCGGCGGCGTGCCGAATGCCCCGATCGGCAACAACCGCATCGACGTGTACTTCCTCGAGGCGCCGCCGGCGCGGCCGCTCGACTTCGGCCAGCTGCGCGTGGCGTGCATCGACGCGAAGTACATCGACGGTCGCGTGAAGGTGCCGGCGAGCGGCAAGGTGGAGCTGCTCGATACCGACTTTCGCGCGCCCACGGAGACGCGCAACTGCGTCACGCCGCCGGCTGGAGGCGCGATGTGAGGATCGCTCGCGCAGGAGGCCTCGCGGCGTGCTGGGCTCTTTCGGCGCTCCTCGCGGCGTGCTCGGACGTGACGCTCAAGCAGGTGCAGGCGGGGCCGCCGCCACCGCGCGACGACAAGATCGCGGTCGAGGGGCGCTTCTGCACCGACCCGCCGAAGCCGCTCGAGTTCCCGTTGCGCGTGCTGTTCATCGTCGACACGTCGCAGAGCATGAACGTGACCGATCCGGCGCCGCCGACCTGCACGGCGATGATGTGCTTCCCGCGTCGCGGCGAGGCTGTGCTCGAGGTGCTCAATGCCTATCCGGGCGGCAACGGCGTCGAGTACGCGCTCGAGCAGTTCGGGTCGTCGTCCGCGATCTTGACGCAGGACGCGATGATGCAGGACGGGTTCACGGCCGACTCGGACCTCGTCAAGACGCGGTTGCCGAGCCTCAGCATGGGCGCCAGCGAGACCAACTACGAGGGCGCGCTCCGCACCGGCTACCGGATCCTGCTGCGGGACATGATGAAGCTCGACACCACCGCGCGCAGCCGCGCGCGCTACGTCGTCATCTTCCTGTCGGACGGCCTGCCCGCGCCGGTTCGTGACGGCTTCAACACGCCGGAGCTGATCCGCGCGGAGGTCAAGCGCATCAAGAGCCTCGAGAAGGACCAGCGCCTCGCGGAGGTGAAGGTGCACACGGTCTACCTCGCCGGGCCGAACACGCCGCTCGCGACGCAGCTTCAGGCCAAGGAGCTCCTGGCCGACATGGCGCGCGACGGCACGGGAACGTTCCGCGCCTTCGAGCCGAACGAGCGCGTGAGCTTCTTCTACCTGGATTTCCGCGCGTTCGTGCGGGTGTTCGCGCTCAAGGACCTGGTCGTGGACAACCACAACGCGCGCCTGTCGGCCGGCAAGATGGCGGTCGACTCCGACGGCGATGGCCTGCTCGACAGCGAGGAGGTCGAGCCGGGCACCGACCCAACCAAGGCCGACACCGACGGCGACGGTTTCTCCGACCTGCTCGAGGTGCGTCTGCGCAATGCGGGGTTCGATCCGCTCTTCCCGGGCGACGCCGACTGCCGGCTGCCGGACCAGGATCGGGGCGACGACGACGGGGATGGCCTGCGAAACTGCGAGGAGCGCTTTCTCGGCACCAACTCGCGCCTGGTCGACTCGGACGCCGATGGCCTCCCCGACGCGGTGGAGTTCCGGCTCGGCGGCAACCCCGTGGCCTCGGACGGGCTGACCGACGCTGACTTCGACGGCGCCGCCAATGGCCTCGAGCTGCGCGGCCACACCGACCCCACGCACGACGACACGGCGCAGTTCTCGAAGACGGCTTACCGGTACGACGTGCGCGAGGCGTTCGATACGACCACGCCGCCCGGGCAGCTCTGCTACGACTTCACCGTCGAGAACATCACGCTCGTGCCGGTGCGCAATGCCGCGGTGATCGCCGAGGAGATGGGGATGCCGGTGACGGGCGGCGAGCCCGCGGGTGCGAACACCATCTACCTGCACATGGCGTCCGCGCCGCGCGATTCACCGGAGGACTACGGCAACCACCGCGTCGCGTGCGTGCGAGGTGTGTTCCGCGGGCCCGAGAACGGCAGAGCCTTCGACCTCAAGCTGCCGGCGAACGGTCGCATCAAGCTCCTGGCGAGCGACTTCAAGAAGCCCGCCGGCCAGCCCGGCGACGACCCGATGGACGTCTTCGATCCGGCCCGGGATTGCCGCGGGCCATGAGGAGCTGAGATGAGGACGCTGATCTTGGCGCTCGGATTGGCCGCGATCTCCGTGGCGTGCAGCGACGACAAGAAGCCGGGCGGCGGCGGCGCGTCGGGCTCGGGCGGGACCACGGGAAACTGCGTGCAGGAGACGTCGAAGGACGCCGCGAGCGCGGTCAAGCTGCCAAGCGGCATGGCCGTCTCGGGGATGGTCTGCCCGCTCGGCGACGTGGACTTCTTCTCGATCGACGTGCCGGCGGGGCAGCCGCTCCTCGACGTCAGCGCGGGCTACCCGATGTCGACGACGCGCGTGGCGCTCTCGCTCGGCCTGTTCGCCGCGGACGGCACGACGCCGGTGGCGAACGGGCAGGCCGCGGACACGATGCCGGACGACGGCATGAGCAGCGTGTCCACCACCTTCAAGGTGCCCGCGGCCGGCACGTACATGCTGTCGGTGCGGGACGCCGGCGACCGTGCCAGGGACGACCTCAACACGTACTCGCTGCGCGCGACGCCGGCGGCGGATCCCGACACGCACGAGCCGAACGACACGGCCGCCGACGCGAAGGCGCCGGACGGCATGCCGGGCTGGCTGTCATACCAGGGCGACAAGGACCTGTTCCGCATCAGCGCGCCGGCGGGCACGCCGCTCGTCAACATCGTGCTCGAGAACGGCATGGCTGCGCGTGCGGTGGTCCGCTACAAGCTCCTGAGCGCCGCGGGCGCGACGATCGCCGAGGGCATGTCGAACCCGGGGCAGATGCTCAACGAGCAGCGTGCGCTGCCAGGGGCGGGCGACTACCTGATCGAGATCACCCAGGAGGCTGGACGCGCGCCCGATCACCGCCCGGAGGCCGCGTATCGCCTGAGCGTGCTCGGCCTGGCCGAGGGCGACCCGAACGAGGGCGCCATGCGCAACGACACGGCGGCCACGGCGACCCCGCTCGGGATGCCGTTTGCGGGCATGGCCGTGGTGTACCCCACGAAGACCGGGCAGATCGGCTCCTCGGGTGATCGCGACTTCTTCCGGGTCGACGTGGGCAGCGGGGCGCCGGCGGTCGTGGAGATCAGCGCGTCGATGGTGGCGTCCACCGTGCCGCTCGCGGTGGACCTCGTCGGGGTGCACGCGGCCTCGGCCTGCATGACCGATGACGACTGCGAGGGCATCAAGGTGCCCTGTGACAGCAGCCGAGCCGATCACGGCGACGGGGATTGCGAGCTCAGCCACAGCTGCTTGCCGGAGGGAAATTACGCGCAGTGCGAGGGCGGCCGGGGAGGTGCACCGTGCAGCCTGTGCGCGGGGGCGCGGCTCTGTGTCCCGGGGAGCGGCGGGGCGAAGGCCTGCGCGTACACGCAGTTCCAGATGCGCGACATGAACGGCGGCGCAGACGGCGCCGCATTGAAGACCGCGCAGCCGATCTTCACGGCGGGCCCTGCCTACGTCGTGGTGCACGCGTACCAGGACCGCGTCTTCGAGTCCGGCAAGGACTATGCGCTCAATGTGACGGTCGCCCCGGAGCCCGACGCGGGCGATCAGGGCATGATGCGCAACAACTTCTACAACCCCTACCCGCAGCAGATGGACGACCTCGGGCAGAGCCGGATGCGCGCGCGCGACATCGACATGGAGATCGCGGCGGGCATGGACGTGACCGGCTTCATCTCGTATGCGTCGGACCAGGACTGGTTCTCGTTTCACCACCCGTGCCCCGGCATGACGTGCGGGCTCGAGTGGGAGTTCGTGCAGCCCGGGCCGTCCGCCGTGCGGATGGCCTTCCTGATGCGTGCTGGCGGCTCGCTCCACGAGAGCTGGACATACACGGGCGCGACGCCGACGACGATGCTGGCCGGTCCGGTCACGGAGGTGTTCGGCGACGGCGCGGGGAATTGCCGGGAGTGCTCGCTGGCCAAGGCCAATCAGGGCATGGGGGACGCCGATTTTCGCTTCTATCTGCAGGTGCGGGACGCGCACGCAGACGACTGGGACTATTCGGCGCGGGGGCAATACAAGTTCAGGCTGCGCGCGAAGCCGATGGGCTGCCCGTCCAATTGCAGCTTCGGCCCGGCCGTCAATGGCGACAGCTGCTACTGCTACTGCGCGGACACGATGAGCTGTCCGCCGCAGCCGGACCTGTGACGGGCCAATGAGGCGACCCGGAGCGGCAATTGCGACGGCGATGCTGGCGATGCTGGGCCTTTGCGGTCCCGGCTGTGGCAACGATGTCCGGGCGCTCCTGCCCGACGGGGGCGCGACCCCGCAGAACATGCAGCAGCGCTGGCCGCGTCTTGGGCTGCCGGCGGAGGTCGCGGGCCGGAACCTGTTCGCGGTGTCCGGCGCGGCGTTCGACTCGGTCGTCATCGTCGGCGAGCGCGGCACGGTGCTGTCCTGGGACGGGATGAAGCTGTCCCTGCAGCCCGCGGTGACCGACAAGGATCTCAAGGCCGTGACGATGGTGTCGCCGACGCGCGGCTTCGCGGTCGGCGACCTCGGAACCATCCTGCGGCTCGACGGGACGACCTGGAGCCTCGAGCCGACCGACTCGACGGCCAACCTGCTCGGGGTGTGGGCCGACGACACGCGCGCGCTCGCGGTGGGCGAGAGCGGCGCGGCGGTGCTGCTCGAGGCGCCCATGCCGTGGCGGACGATCATGAACGACAGCCCGGATCACCTGCATGGCGTCGCGTCTGTGGGCGGGCAAGTGGTCGCGGTGGGGACGCTCGGCACCGTGTCGCAGCTGCGGGGGCGCGGGATGATGGCGCGCATGCAGCGCTCGGCCGTGCGCGACTACCTCAAGACGCTCGAGGCCACCTCGAGCGGGCCGGGCGGCACGTTCGCCGTCGGCGTCGACGGCGCGGTCTTCCAGTGGCAGAGCGGGTTCCGCCGCGTCAAGCTGGACACGCTGCCGGCGTCGGTGCTGCGCGGCGTGGCCTCCACCGACGGCGGCCTGTTCGTGGTCGGCAACGATGCGACCGTCGCGCGGGTGGTGGGGATGGACGTGCTCGTGTATCCGGACATCCCGGAGCGCTGGGCCTATGGCGTGTGGGGATCGTCCGGCACGGACGTGTGGGTGGTGGGCGCGTCGGGCATGCTGCTGCACGGGCCGCCCCTCGTCGATCCGGTCGGGGTGATGCCGTGAGCGCCCGTCGCGCGCTCCTGGCCGCGCTGGTGCTCGCGTGCACGGACGCGAGCCTGTACTCGCTCAAGTCGCAGCCCAACCTCTCGAACAAGATCTCCTTCGAGGGCGAGATCTGCACCGACGATCCGTCGGCCGTGGCCTTCCCGGTCAAGATGCTGATCGTCATGGACGGCTCCGGCGAGCTGGTGGGCGCCGATCCGGGGGCGCAGCGCGCGAGCGCCGTGGACGCGCTGCTCGCGCGCCATGCAGGCCCGAATTTCCGGTTCGGCGTCGTGCAGTGGGCCGCGCAGGCGCGCTCTCCGACGGGCGGCTTCGCGACCGACACGAACGCGATCCAGATCGGCGTGGACACGCTCCGCATCGGCACGCCGGACGCCCAGCGCAGCTACCTCGACGCCATCCGCAAGACCACCACCGCGATCCAGGACGACCTCCTCGTGAGCACGCCGGGCCAGCGCAGCCGGACGCGCTACATCGTGCTCTTCGTCGCGCACGGACCGCCGACGCCGACGCTCCGGCAGGCCTGGTGCAGCTCGCACATGGAGCCGGGCTCCAACCCACCCCGGATGCTGGACCCGATGGACCAGACGTGCGCCGACGAGCTCGCGAAGACGTTCTGTCCCGACCAGATGCCGCCCCCGGCGGATTGCGAGGGGGACCTCTACCCGCGCCTGGTGCGTGAGCTGCGGACCTTCGCGATCGACGCGGGTGCGCAGGACCTGTCCTTCCACACGTTCTCGGTGCCCGGCTCGCCGCCCGGTGGCATGGCGCAGCCGATGAGGGACGTCCAGCGCATGGAGGACATCCTGACGCAGATGGCGATCGCGGGCCGCGGCGCCTTCGAGCCGCAGCGGGCGGGCGCCTTGAACCTGCTCGCGAACGATCTGCAGGTGCCTTCGAGCCTCTTCATCCGCCGCGAGATGGTCGTGTACAATGCGAACGCCTTGATCCGCGCGTCCCGCGCGGTGCCGGACTCGGATGGCGACGGCCTGTCGGACGAGGAGGAGCGGATGCTGACGCGGACAGACCCGCTGGTCGCGGACACCGACGGCGACCACGTCGGAGACGCGATCGAGCGCCTGCTGGCCGCGCCCGGGCTCGTGTTCGATCCGCTCACGCCGAACACGTTCGCGGAGTGCATGGGCATCGATCCGCCGGATCGCGACACCGACGGCGACGGGCTCAACGACTGCGAGGAGGCGCTCTTGCGGACGGACCCCTCGCTGGTGGACTCGGATCGCGATGGGATCCCCGACCTGGTGGAGATCCGCCGCGGGGGCAACCCGCTCGTGGACGACGCCCTCGCGGACA
This sequence comes from Myxococcales bacterium, assembly GCA_023248855.1. Lineage (GTDB taxonomy): Bacteria > Myxococcota_A > Polyangia > JAHFDS01 > JAHFDS01 > JAHFDS01. The sequence goes on along the minus strand of JAHFDS010000075.1, from coordinate 1,813 downwards.
CCGATCTCGACGGCCTGCCGAACGGGGTGGAGCTGCGTGGCGGCCTCGAGGCCTCGACCAACGACGCCGCGAGCGAGCTCGACCTCGGCTACAGGTATCGCTTCTTCGACGAGGGTCCGCGTCTGCGCCTCGAGGCCACGCCGGAGGAGCCGATCCCGGGCGTGCGCGTCATCGGCGTCATGGGCGCGACCGAGGGACCGGGCCGGATCTGCTTCTCCCCGCCCGGGGATCTGCGCTACTCCGAGGGCGCGACCGCCGATCCGACGGACTGCTCGGGCGCCGGGCCCGCGGTCAACGTGCTCGACCCTGGCGCCTCCGACGACGGCTCGGGGATCGACTTCGCGCTCAGGGGGGCAAGCGCGACCACGCACGTCGTCCGCGTCCGCATCGACCCGAGTGCGCTGCCGGGCGACGCGCGCGTCCGCACCGTGCTGATGCGCAACACGAGCCGCAGCTGCTTCAAGTTCGACGTGCGGAACGTGACCCTCGTGGAGACGGCCGAGGTGCCGGGCGGGCGCCCCGGCCGCGGCTGGAACCAGCTCCGCATCTTCTTCGGAGAGCTCCCCGAGGCGCTGCCGCGCGGGTACTCGGTCTTCAACGTGGCGACGGTGCCGATCAACTTCCTCGAGCCCGACCGGAAGACGCCGAATGTCCCCTTCATCGAGCTCGATCAGCAGTCGTTCGTGCTCCTGGGAGGCAACCTGTGAAGCACCCGTGGTTGTGCGGCGCCTTGCTGGTGTGGCCGGCGCTGGCGTGGTCTGCGCCGCGAAGGCCGAGGCCTGTGCCGACACCGCCGGCCGCACGCCCCGCGCCGGTGCGCCCGCAGCCCGCGCCGGCGCGTCCGCAGCCCGTACCGGCGGCAGCGCCACGGGAGGCCGCCCAGCGCGAATCGCGCATCGAGTTCGACGAGCGCCTCGTCCAGGGTCAGACGGCGGCGGGTGCGATCTACCTGTTCCAGCGGGGGGAAGGCGAGCTGCGCACGATGGTGAGGGTGCCGGAGAGCTTCAAGGACCGCACCATCCGCCAGGTGTACCCGGAGACCACGGAGGGCCAGTCGAAGCGATGACGGGCCGAGTCACATGAGCGGCGCCAAGGGCGCGCTCGAGATCGTCAAGTTCACCGACGGCAAGTTCGTCGGGACGCAGGTCTTCACGTCGAAGACCGTGACGATCGGCCGCCAGAAGGGCCAGATGTTGCGTCTCGACGACCCGACGGTGTCGTCCGAGCACGCGGTCCTGCACTTCACCGGCAAGAGCTGCCTGATCGAGGATCACGGCAGCCGAAACGGCGTGATCTGCAACGGCCAGCGCGTCGAGAGCCAGCTGCTGCAGCCGGACGACGAGATCCAGATCGGCAAGTTCACGCTGCGGTTCGTCATCCACGTGGCGGAGGAGGACAAGCCTTCGTCGGAGTTCGGCGGCGAGCGCACGATGGCGAGCGGCCCGGGGCCAGGCGAGGCGACGCGCACCGAGCCGGTGATGCAGGCGCTGCGGGCACCCTACGACGACAGCCGGTCCGGGACCGTGCCACAGCTGCCCGCGCTCGACGACGCCACAGGGCGCCACGTGGACGACTCGGCGGCGACGGAGATCCGCCAGGTGCGCGCGTTCGCGCCGCAGCGCACGGTCGAGACCTTCGCGCCGCCGACGCAGCCAGAGCGCGGCGACGTCTCGCGCGGCAGGCCAGGGCCGGCGGTCGGACCGGCCCTGCCGCCGACGCAGCCGGAGCGCCCGGCACTTTCGCGCGGGCCGATTCCCTCGCCGGTGCCGGACGAGCCACGTGCGGCGATCCCGGTGCCGGTGGCGCGCGGGCC
>JAHFDS010000450.1 GCA_023248855.1 Myxococcales bacterium | reverse complement strand
TTCGCGGCGTCGGACGGCGACGACGGCTTGGGCGGCGCGGCGGGCGCGTTCGTGGACGGCGACACGGCGGCGCGGGCGCGCGCAGCCGGCGTGGATCTCGACCGGGCGCTCGCCACGTTCTCGAGCGGCTCGGCGTGCGAGGCGCTCGGCGCGGTCGTTCGAACGGGGCCCACGGACACCAACGTCCTCGACTTGCACCTTCTGTGGCGGCCCTGATCCGTCAGCGCCCGTCCACGGTCTTGCGGATGCGCTCGAGGTCGGGATCGCCCGCCTCCGGATCGGGCAGGTAGCCGCGCCAGATCTCGACGGCCCTCGCGCGGTGCTGCGCTCGGTCCGCCTCCGGGCCCACCTGCGACAGCATGAAGTGCGCGAGCCCCGCGTTCTTGAGCAGGCCCGCATTGCGCTGCGGCGTCCACGACTGCGCGCGCTCGAGGATCGGAAGCACGCGCGCGTACAGATCGGGCGGGTGTCCGTGCGCGAGCGCGTACTGCAGGACCACGGTCGCGCGATGAAACAGCGCATCCACGAACGTCTGCTGGACGAGCCGCTCCCAGGCGCCCTGCTTGCCGCGCGCGATGGCCTCGAGCGCGGCCTGGTCGAACGTGGCCTCCACGCCCCCGAGGTACGCCACCGGGTCGAAGGGCTCGCTCTGGCGGCGCACGCGATCCACGAGGCCCGTGGGCTCGAAGCGGAAGCGACCGCGCCACGACGCGTCGTCCTTCTCGAACGACGCGGTGGTCGACAGGCGCACCACGAAGATGGGCATGCGGTCGAAGTTCGCCTCGAACAGGGCGCCGAGGTCGTAGCCACCCTCGCTCGGCGGTCCGTACGAGGTCCCCGGCAGCACGAGCCCAGGCAGCGTTCGCGCCGCAATGGCGCGCATCCAGGGGCTCTTGGCCATCTCGCGGTCCAGGATGCGCACGTCGGGCCGCACGCCTTCGCAGGTCTGGAGGTAGCGCGTGGCGTTGACGAGCACGTCCCCCCGCGTGAGCAAGAGCGCGCCCGGCGGCAATGGCGCCAGCATCGCGCGCGCCGTGAGCAGGAACGCGCGATTGCCGCGCTCGCTCGACTCGCGCGCGTGGACGAGCCCCTGCCCGAAGACGAGCGCCACGCACGCCGGCAGGCCGAAGCGCGCAAGGCGCGGTCGCGTGGAGAGCCGGCCCAGGGCGCGCGCGGCCCCGAGGCCCGCCAGGACCGACAGGACCACGTGCGGCGCGCGCCAGAAGCGCCGCTGGACCTCGAGGAACAGTGGGTCGCGCTCGAGCGGCAGGTTCGCGAGCGCGTGGAACACGATCGCGTAGAAGAGCCACGCCGACGCCAGGCACAGCGGCAAGCGCGCGCCGCGCGCGGTTCGGCCGAGCGCGCCCGTGATCGCGAGCAACACCCCGACGCCGGCCAGGTCCCAGCCGACGTCGCGCGCGTACGCGACCAGGTTGGCGCCGAAGCGAGAGCCCGCCGCGTCGTCGGGGAACAGCCGGAACGTGCCGTACTCGCGCCGCAGCAGCTGATCGAGAAAGCCCGACCAGGTGGTCGCGTCGCCCCACGAGATGGCGGCCCGGCTGGCCGCGGCCAGCGGCAGGTACGCATAGGGGACAAGGCCCAGCGAAAGCAGGCCGACGAGGCGCCCGAGCGAGCGGGGGGCGAGCAGCGCGGGCGTGCGCGCCGCGAGCCAGATCCACACCGGCCCCGCCAGGAACACGAAGGTCTGGTGGTTCGCCATCGCGAGGCCACTCGTGAGCGCCAGCGCGCCGAGGCGCGGGGGGCCCTCGGCCTCGACCGCGCGCACCAGGAGCCAGCAGAAGAGCGCCACGAGAAGGTCGTGCAGCGCGAACACCTCGGCCACGACCGCGAAGCGCCAGATGCAGCCCGAAAGCGCGAACAGGCCCGCTGCGACCAGCGCCGCGCGCGCGTCCCGCGCGAGGCGCCTGACGGTCGCGAACACCAGCGCCGCCGCGGCCGCATCGCACAGGGCCGAACCGAGGTTCACGCGCCAGGCGGGGCTCCCGAACGGCAGCAGCAACAGCAGGCGCGACAGGAGGGTATGGATCGGGTAGCCCGGCGGGTGCGCCACGCCCCCCGCGCAGGCCGCTCCGACGAGCTCGCCGCTGTCGCCGCCCCCCACCGTGGGGCAGAGGGTGTACGCGTAGATCGCCAACGTGCCGGCGAAGATGGCCAGCACCTGCCAGCGCGGCCCGATCGGGGCCAGGATCGGCACGGCGGGCGCCGCCGCGGCGGGGGCCGCGCTGCGCCCTTTCTGGCCGCGCCTGCGACTCATGCGCCCATCCGGATAAGTGGCATGCGGCGCTAGCGGTTGCGCTCCCACAGGATGCGCAGGCCCTCCAGCGTCAGCATCTCGTCGTGGGCCTCGATCGTGCGCGACTCCTTGGCGATGAGGGGCGCGAGCCCTCCCGTCGCCACCACCGCCATCGGGTGGGTGACCTCGGCGCGCATGCGATCGACGATCGCGTCGACCAGGCCCGCGTACCCGTAGAGCAGGCCGCTCTGGATGCTGTGGACGGTGTTCCGGCCGATCACCCTGGGCGGGCGCGCCAGCTCGACCCGCGGCAGCTTGGCCGCGTGGCGGTACAGCGCATCGGCGCTGATCGTGATGCCGGGCGCGATCGCGCCGCCGAGGTATTCTCCCTTGTCGGTGACGGCGTCGAACGTCGTCGCGGTGCCGAAGTCGACCACGATGCAGCCACGCTGGTAGCGCTCGAACGCCGCCACCGCGTTGACGATGCGGTCCGCGCCCACCTCGCGCGGGTTCTCGTAGAGGATCGGCATGCCGGTCTTGATCCCGGGGCCGACCGACAGGGGCACAAGGTGCAGGTGGGTCTGGCACATGCGCTCGAGCGGGAAGTGCACCGCCGGCACCACCGTCGACAGGATCGCCGCCTCGACGCCGGAAAGCGGCAGCGCCGAGAGCTCGAACAGCGAGCGCAGCTGGATGGCGTACTCGTCACCGGTGCGGCCGGCGACGGTCTGCAGGCGCCAGCTCGCGACCAGCTCGGTGCCCCGGTAGACCCCGAGCACGGTGTTCGTGTTGCCGACATCGACCACGAGCAGCATGGGCCGGAGCATAACCGCCGGGTGTGCTGGATCACAGCACCGGCGCCATGACGCGCGCGGCGCTCTGCAAGAGGCGCGTGCTGCCGTGGACGTGGCGTTCGTCCTTTTGGACCTCGGTCGAGCGCGCCAGATCCGTCTCGAAGATCTGCTCGAGCCGCTGGGCGAACGAGCGCCCGTAGGCGATCAAGTTGACCTCGAAGTTGAGGCGGAAGCTGCGGATGTCCATGTTGGCCGAGCCGACGGTGCCCCAGCAGCCGTCGATGGTCATCGTCTTGGCGTGCAGCATCACCGGCTGGTACTCCCAGATGCGGCAGCCCGCGTCGAGGAGCTCGTCGTAGAAGCTGCGGCCGGCCGCCTGGACGAGGGGCAGGTCGCCCTTCGACGGCAGGAGGATGCGGACGTCGACCCCGCGCAGCGCCGCGCACTGCAGGGCCACCAGGATCGCCGGGTCCGGCACGAAGTACGGCGTCGTGAGCCAAAGGCGCCGCTCGGCCAGCGTGATCGCGGAGAACAGGATGCGGTGGATGCTCTGTTGCGGCTGATCGGGGCCCGAGTCGATCACCTGCGCGACCACGTCGCCGGTGCGCCGCGGCGGCGGGAAGTAGCGCGCCGCGGTCAGCTCCTCGTGCGTGGCGAAGAACCAGTCCTCGGCGAACACCTCGCCGAGCGAGGCCACCGCCGGCCCCTCGATGCGCATGTGCGTGTCGCGCCAGGCGTAGCGACGGCGGCCGGAGTACTCGTCGCCGACGTTGAGCCCGCCGGTGAACGCCACCCGGCCGTCGACCACGACGATCTTGCGATGGTTCCTGAAGTTGAACGCCAGCGGGCGCCGCACCAGCGACACCGGCAGGAACACGGAGGCCTTGCCGCCGGCCTCGCGCAGCGCGGCCAGCTCGCGGTCGGACAGCGCGAACGAGCCCAGGCCATCGACCAGGAGGCGCACCTCGACCCCGGCGCGCGCGCGGTCGGCCAGGAGGGCGAGCAGGCGGCGCCCGGTCGCGTCGGGGCGGAAGATGTAGTACTCGACGTGCACGTGGTCGTGGGCCGCGGCGATGGCGGCCTCGAGCGCCGGGAACGCCGCCCGGCCGTCCTCGAAGATGTCCACCGCGTTGCCCCCGAGCACCGGCATGTCGGCCACCTCGGCCCCAAGGCGCATGATCTCCCGGCGCCGGTCGTCGAGCACCGTGGGGTCGAAACGACAAGCCTCGTCCTGCTGCAGCGCGTCCTCGATGCGCGCCAGGCCCGGCGCGAGGCGATCGTTGGCGGCTCGCTTCCTGCGCGCCCGCCGGCGAAAGCTGGGTGCGCCGATGGCGAAGTACGCGGCCAGCCCCACGTATGGCAGGAGCATCACGGCCAGGAGCCAGGCCAGCGTCGCGGCGGGCTCCTTGCGCTTGGACAGCACGCGCGGCACGAAGCCGAGCCCCAGCAGGTAGCCGAGCTCGAAGACCAGGGTCCAGGTCACGATCACTTCTACCTGAAGTGGGCACCCGACTCGAAAACTTGCCCCGCGGTCCCAGGGTGGGCATGATGCCTACATGGTACTACACGCGGTCCTGCTGCTCGGCTCTCTGGTCGGCGCGCTCCCGGCGGACAAGCGACCCGAGCCAGGCGGCCCCGAGGCGGTCGCCACGACCGCGGAGCACCCCGTCGAGTCGTCCACCACGGCGCCGCGCGAGGGCGCGCGCGGCATCCGCGTGTCCAGCGAGTCGGTGGCAGGCGGCTTCGACGGGCAATTCGCGGCCTCTTTCCGGCCATCGCTCGAGCTGCGGGCGGGCACGCTCGAGCTCGCCCTGGGCGCGCGCATCACGAGCGGCACCGACGGCGTCCGCAAGCGCGACTGGGACGAGGCCAGCGACTGGACCCACATCCTGCGCGGTTTCCGGGCCAAGGGCGCCATCGGGGAGGTCGAGGTGGGGCTGCGCGGGGGCGACCTCGGCGGCCTGACGTTCGGCCACGGCGCGCTCGTGCGCGACTACGTCAACAACCTCGACCTCGATCACGGCCGCGCCTCGATGGGCATGATCGTCGAGGGGCCGTTGTTCCGCACCGAGGCGCTGGTGGACGACTTCCTGGCGCCCCACCTGGCGCTCGGGCGCGCCGGCATCGAGGCGTTCGATCACGTGCTGCGCTTCGGCGTGTCCGGCGGCGCGGATGTCTCGTCGCCGAGCTCCGTGGCCGAGGCGATGGGCCGGCGCACGGCGGACGCCTTCGGAGTGCCGGTGGCGACCGAGCGCGGCATGGGCTTTCTCACCGTGGATGCGGAGGTGGCGCTCGGAAAGCCCGCCGAGGTCGAGGTGGCGCCCTATCTCGATGTCGTCAACCTGCTCGGCTTCGGGCGGGCCGCACACGTGGGCGGTCGCGTGCGCAAGGACTTCCCGGGCGCGCGCTTCGACGCGCAGGCGGAGTGGCGCTTCCAGAGCGACGACTACCTGCCCGGCTACGTGGACTTCACCTACGACATCGAGCGCTACCAGTCGCTGACGCCGGGGCTTTCCCAGCTGACCAAGCGGGCGGAGCTCGCGGCCGCGCGCGGCAACGTCAACGGCTTCCGCTTCGAGGCCGGGCTACGCTCGCGCTGGATCGACGTCCGCGCCGGGATCGAGGATCGGCCCGGCGAGCCGCGCGGCTTCGGCAAGGCCTCCCTGCCGCTCGGGCCGTACGCGCGCCTGTCGGGCCTGCTGGCCTACGCGGGCGGCCCCCTCGGCGCGGCCGACCTGCGCGTTTCGCTGTCGAAGCGGACCTACCTCGTGGCCGACTACACGCGCCGCCTCACCATCGGCGAGGACGGCAGCTACCGGCCCTTGTGGGCCGCGGGCGCGGGCCTAGGGCTGACGATCGGCACGCTGTAGCGTCAACTTCGGGGGGTCAAGCGGGAGACCACGGCCTCGACGATGCGCGCGACGTCGGCTTCGGTCGCGCCGGCGGGCGTCTGGACGGGGCCGCCGGTACCGTTCGGGCAAGCGTTGCACGCCTTGCACGGTTCGGGCGGGCGCGGGATGCCGAACCTGGCGACCAGCTGGTTGAGCTTGTCGAGCTCGACCGGCGG
>JAHFDS010000074.1:16244-25061 GCA_023248855.1 Myxococcales bacterium | reverse complement strand
AGATCGCCACGGACGCCACCACGCCTACGTACCAGGTGACCTCGTCCTTGAGAAACCCGGTCGAGTTGGTGCCGCGCAGCTGCCCGTCGAGCGCCACACGCGGCAGCCACGGGGCGAGCGCCGCGCGCCGCTGCGCCCGGGCGAGCTGCCCCCGCGCACGAGCCGCGCGAAGGAGCGGGCTCTGTTGGCTGGCTTGCGAAAACGCGATCGCGACGTCAGCCGGCAGGGCGCGCAGGTGGAGCTCGGGCGCTTGCACCGGGGCGCGGGCGCGACCGCCGATGAGGACGCCGAGCACGTCGCGCGTGGCCAGGGCGGCCTGTCGCGCAAGGTAGAGGTCCTGGTCGCGCGCGGCCAGGTCGGTGCGCGCGCGCAGGAGCGCGAGGCTTCGCTCGGCGCCCAGCTGGACGCGCTTTTCCACGTGCGCCACGCGGCTCGCCTCGATCTCCTGGCTCTGCTGCGCCGCCGTTGCCAGCGCCTCGGCGCGCACCACGTCGAGAAACGCCAGCGACACCGACAGGGCGAGGTCCGCGCGCGTGCCCTCGGCCTGGGCGTTCGCGGCGCGCTCTCCCTCCTCGCCCACGCGCAGCTGCGCGAGCTGGTCCCACGCGAACAGAGTCTGCTGGACCGAGCCGGCGAGGCGCCACTCGTCCTTGGCCTGGAGGACGGCGCCCGAGCCGGGGGGCCCCACGATCTCACGGTCGTAGTGGCGGTAGGTCGCGTCGAGGCCGAGGTGCGGGTAGAGCCGAGCCCGCGCTTGCCGGCGCTGCGCGCTCGCGAGCTGCATGCGCGCGTGCGCCGCCTGGGTGGAAGGCCCGCGCGCGAGGCCGAGCTGCACCGCCTCACGGAGCGACAGCGGAGACTCGGATTGGGCGCCTCGCGGCAAGCCCGCGAGCGCGGCGAGCCCGAGCGTAATCCTAAACGATCGTTTAAATCGCGCCTTCATGGCGCCACGGCGGCGGCGCTGACGCCGTGCAGGACGGTCTCGATGGCCTGCCGCATGTAGCCGCGCAGGTCGATCGGATCATGCTCGCGTCCACGCAGGATGATCTGCCAGAGCACCTGCATGGCCGCCGTCGCGTGGATCTGCCGCGCGAGCAGGTCGCAGTCGATCTCGGCTCGGATGCGTCCGCGCTGCTGCTGCGCGTCGAGCGCCCGGCGCAGCATCTCGCGCATGGGCCGAAGGAAGTGCTCCTGGAACACGCGCGCGATCGTGGGGTCCCGCGTCCCCTCCGACATCAGGAGGCGCACGAAGCTCTGCTGCTCGGGCTCCTCTGCGCGAGCCAGCATGTGGTCGGCGATGTGCTGCAGCATCTGGCCGAGCGGCAGGGAGGCGAAGAGATCGGCCACCTGGGGGCTGTCCGCCCCGGGCAGCCGCAGCCGGAGGACGCGCTCCTCCATGAGGGCGCGCAGGAGGTCCTCCTTGCCGCCGAAGTAGTGGTAGAGAGCGCCCTCGGTCAGCCCCGCCGCGGCCGCGATCTCGCGCATGCCAGCGCCGGCATACCCGCGCTCCGCGAACACGGGCAGCGAGGCCTGGAGGATGCGCGCGCGGGTGCCCTCCGCGGGCTCGGCGTCGCGCCTGGGCTCGTCGAGACGCCGTTTGACAACCCTGCGCCTGCGCGGTCTCACCTAAACGACTGTTTAGATCCGCGGCGCGGCGCTGTCAAGGGGCGACCCGCGGCGCACGGACGAGACATCCTACCGGCGCAGCTGGACCGACAGCGGCGTGCTCGCCGCCGCCTGTGCGGGCCAGAGGCCGCCGAGCAGCCCGATCACCAGCGAGAAGCCGAGCCCCGCCGCCAGCACGGCCGGCGTGATGCGGGGAGAGAAGGCGACCTGGGAGAACGTCCACATGTTGAGCGTGGCCACCTCGCGCCCCTCGACCGGCAGCGCCAGCAGGCACCCGAGGATGCCCGCCGGGACCGCGACGAGGAGCGACTCGGTCACGAACGCCGCCGCGATGCTGCTGCCCGGGAAGCCGAGCGCGCGCAGTGTGGCGACCTCGCGCGTCCGCCCGGCGAGCGAAGCGTACATCGTGTTGAGCGCCCCGAACACCGCCCCGAGGCCCATGATGAGCGCGACGATCGCGGTGACGACCCGCATCGGCTCGGCGCTGCCGGCCTGCGCCTGGAAGTAGTCGCGCTCGCGCTGGGCGTGCAGGGAGAAGCGCCGGTCGGATTCCACGCGCGCGATCAGCCTGTCCGCGCTCGCCCCCGGCGCGAGCGGCAGAAGCACCGACGAGAAGTCGGTCCTGCGGTCGCCATCCATCACGCCCTCGACCGGGCCCCAGATCTCGCTCGCGGCAGGCCCGCCGAGGTCGTCGAACACGCCGACCACGCGCCACTTGCGCCGCCCGAGCTGGAAGCTCCCGCCGACGCGGAACCCCTCGGCCTTGCCGACCAGGGCTCGGCCGAGCATCGCCTCGTCGCTCCCGGACACCGGCCGGCGGCCCTCCAGCACCTTGACCCCTGGATGCGCCGCGTAGCCGGCGTCGGTGAGGCCGCGCAAGGAGAGCGACAGGTCCGCGCCCTCGGGCGACTGCACGATCCAGATGGTCACCACCTCGGGCGAGGCCGCCGAGCGGTCGTGGTCGCGCGCCACCTCGGGCAGCTCACGCAGGACGGTCACCGATTCGCGCGACACCGCGCTCATGGACTCGGCCAGGGATCCCTTCCGGGTCACGATGACGCTGCGATCCGAGCCTGCCTTCTCGAACGTGCCCGCGAGACCCTCGACGAATGCCCCCATCGACACGAACAGCGCCACCACGAGGGCGATGCCGAAGCCCGTCATCGCGACCGAGCGCCGCCGCTGGCCGAGCGAGCGCAGCGAGTACCGGATCGGGATCACGCGCCCGCCTCGTCACGCCACATGGCGCAGGCCCTCCACGACCCCGGCCCGGAGCGCGCGCAGGGCGGGGAGCGCGCTCGCCAGCACGGCCACGACGAGCGCCGCCACGACGCCCCAGCCGAGCACCTCGGGCGTGACCGAGAACCCGGACAGAGGGCCGACGCCGATCGCGAAGCCGCGGCCCCCGAACAGCGCGTAGGCCGCTCCGCAGCCGATGCCGCCGGCGAAGAGGCCGAGGACGAGGGCCTCGCCCACCACCAGCGTGACGATGTGCGCTCCCCGAAAGCCGAGGGCCTTCAGCACGGCGAGCTCGACCGTTCGCTCCCGCGTCGACATCGCGATGCTGTTCGCGACGAGCAGCATCACCGCCAGGAGCACGAGGACGGCGATGCCGCGCACGAGGCCGCGCACGTCGCCCATCACGCTCAGGAATCCCTCCATGAACTGGCGCTGCGACTGCGCGCGCACCGGATCGCCCGTCGTCGCGAAGGTCTCGGTGATGCGGCGCGACACCTCGGCGACGTCCCCCGCGGTCGCCACTTGCACGGCGAACATCGTGACGTAGCCCGGGTTGCCGAGGGCGGCCTCGAGATAGCTCCGGTGCATGACGAACGAGGACTTGTCGGTCTCGAAGTCGGCCTGTCCGCAGATCACGAACTCGAGATCGACCGGCCACGCGGTCCCGCGCAGCTTCACCTTCTGGCCGCGCGTCCAGCCGAAGCGGGCGAGCAGCTGCTGCCCCACCACCGCCCCGGTCCGCTCCTTGAGGTAGCAGGCGAAGTCTGCCTCCGGGATCACGAGCTGGTGGCCCCAGATCTCGCGCACGTCGCCTTCGGTGCCCATCGAGGTGAAGGAGTCCTGGGGCCCGCGCACGTCCCCGTAGCTGCCGCCGTAGAAGAGGTACGGCGCGATCCGCCGGACCCCTGGCACGTGCGCGAGCTTGCTGCCGTGCGACTCGGGCATGACGTGCGCCCAGCCGGCCTTGGGTGTGACGAGGAGGATCGGATTGCTGGCCGAGCGTTCGAGCATGCCGTCGAGCGACGACACCACCGTCAAGAGCGCGGTGAACAGGAACAAAGAAACCCCCAGACCGCCCACGGTGAAGAGGGTCCGTCGCAGGTTTCGCCGGGCGTTCTTGAGGATGAGCGGCAGGAGCCGCAGCACCGAGACAGGGTAGCTGGCCCGTCGCCTCCACGACAGCGGCGTTTTCCCGCGCCCTGCGGCGGGTTGACGCGCCTTGCCGCGCGGCCGAGGATTCGCCCATGCACGCCGTCTCCCGCGTCCCCACGCCAACGAACGAGCCGGTCCTGTCGTACGCCCCGGGAACCCCCGAGCGCGTCGCGCTCAAGGCGGCGCTCGCCGAGCTGGCGAGCACGCGCACGGAGATTCCGCTCCGCATCGACGGCAGGCCCGTGGCGACCGGCCGCATCGACGAGGTGCGGTGCCCCCACCGCCACGCGCTGGTGGTGGCGGATTGCCACCAGGCGAGCGCGGCCGAGGTCGATCGCGCGATCGCCGGGGCGCTGGCGGCGGCGCCCGCCTGGGCGGAGCTGCCGTTCGATGCGCGCGCGGCCGTCTTCCTGCGCGCGGCCGACCTCTTGGCCGGCCCCTTCCGCGCCCGCATCAACGCCGCCACCATGCTCGGGCAGTCGAAGACCTGCCACCAGGCCGAGATCGACGCCGCGTGCGAGCTGGTCGACTTCCTCCGGTGGAACGTCGCGTTCGCGCGCCGGATCCTCGAGGACCAGCCCGGCAGCGCGCCCGGCACCTGGAACCGCGCCGACTACCGCCCGCTCGAGGGCTTCGTCCTGGCAGTCACGCCGTTCAACTTCACCGCCATCGGCGGCAACCTCCCCACGGCCCCCGCGCTCATGGGCAACGTCGTCCTGTGGAAGCCCGCGCATGCGGCCATGCTGTCGAACCACCTCGTCATGGAGCTGCTCGTGGCCGCGGGTCTGCCCCCGGGCGTGATCCAGCTCGTGCCTGGACCGCCCGCCGAGGTGGCCGATCGCGCGCTCGGCCACCTCGCGCTCGCCGGCGTGCACTTCACCGGCTCGACCGCCGTGTTCCAGCAGATCTGGCGCACGGTCGGCGAGCGCATCGCGCGCTACCGCACGTATCCGCGCCTGGTCGGCGAGACCGGCGGCAAGGACTTCATCCTCGCGCACGCGTCCGCGGACGTCGATGCGTTGGCGACCGCGATCGTCCGTGGCGGCTTCGAGTACCAGGGCCAGAAGTGCTCGGCCGCGTCGCGCATCTACGTGCCGCGCTCGATCTGGCCGGCCGTGCGCGAGCGCGCCGTGGCGATGACCCAGGAGATCCGCGTCGGCGACGTGGCGGATTTCGGCCATTTCATGGGCGCGGTGATCGACCAGCGCGCGTTCGACCGCATCTCGAGCTACCAGGCCCTGGCAAAGAAGGAGGGCCGCGTGCTCGCGGGCGGCGGTGGCAGCGCCGCCGAGGGGTACTTCATCGAGCCGACGCTGGTCGAGCTCGACGACCCCAGGCACCGCCTGATGTCCGAGGAGATCTTCGGCCCGGTGGTCAGTATATTCGTCTATGCAGATGCATCATGGACCGACACGCTCGCGCTGGTGGACCAGACCTCTGCCTACGCGCTGACGGGCGCCATCTTCGCGCAGGACCGCGGCGTCCTCGAGCAGGCGCAGCGGGCGCTGCGCAACGCGGCCGGCAACCTCTACCTGAACGACAAGCCCACGGGCGCCGTGGTCGCGCAGCAGCCGTTCGGCGGCGCCCGCGGCTCCGGCACCAACGACAAGGCGGGGAGCCTGTGGAACCTCGTGCGCTGGACCAGCCCGCGCACGATCAAGGAGACCTTCGACGCACCGCGCCACTTCGGCTACCCGTTCCTGCGCGAGCCGTAGCCCGTCCGCGTCAGCGTGATTCCAGCCGTCCCACGCGCACCTCCAGCCCGACCGACCGGCCGCGGTGGTAGAACCTCCGCATGCCGCCGCTTCCGCCCGCCGCCGAGCCCGACTGGGATCTCTCGCCGCTCTACCAGGCCCCCGACGACCCACGGCTCGAGGCGGATCTCGCGGCCGCGCTCGCCGAGGCCGAGGCCATCGCCGCCGCCTATCGCGAAAAGGTCGCGACCCTCGGCGCGGCCGCGCTCGCCGAGGCCCTCGTGCGCCTCGAGCGCTTCCTGGTCGCCACCTATCGCCCCTCGCTCTACGCGCAGCTCGCCTTCTCGACCACGACCGACGACCCCAAGCTCCAGGCCCTGGTCGCCCGCGTCCGCGAGCGCACGACCGACGTCATGAACCGCACCACCTTCTTCGACGTCGAGCTCAAGCTCACGCCCGAGCCGACGTTCGCCGGCTGGCTCGCCGCGCTCGAGCTCGTGCCCTACGCGCATCACCTCCGCCGCGCGCGGCGCCAGGCGCCGCACACGCTGTCGGAGCCCGAGGAGCGCATCATCGCGCTCAAGTCCCTGACGGGTGCGCAAGCCTGGTCGCAGCTCTACACCGAGATCACGAGCGGGTTCTCCTTCTCGATCGACGTCGCCGGAGACCAGCGCGACTGCTCGCTGGCCGAGGTACGCGCGCTGCGCAGCCACCCGGCGCGTGCGGTGCGCAAGGCCGCGCACGAGGGCGTGCTCGCACGCTTCTCGCAGCACGAGCAGGTGCTCACCTACCTCGTCAACGCCCTCTACCAGGACCACAAGATCGAGTCGGACCTGCGCGGCCACGCCTCGCCGATCGCCGCGACCGCGCTCGATGACGAGCTCACGCCCGAGGTCATCGAGGCGCTCATGGGCACGGTCGAGAGGGCCTACCCGGCCGCGCAGGAGTACTTCACCTTGAAGGCGGGCGCGCTCGATCTGGCGGGCGATTTTCGCACCCATGACCTGCTCGCCCCGTACCCGGGCGCCGATCGCACCGTGACGTGGGAGGCCGCGCAGGCGGAGGTCCTCGGCGCCTTCTCCGAGCTTGCGCCCGAGCTCGCGGCCCGGGCGCGCCGCTTCTTCGACGAACGGCGCATCGACGCGCGCCCCCGCCGGGGCAAGCGCGACGGCGCGTTCTGCATGGGGATGACGCCCGGCACCGAGCCCTTCGTGATGGTCAACTTCACCGGGCGCGTCGACGACGTCGCCACGCTCGCGCACGAGCTCGGACATGGCCTGCACTTCTCGCTCGCCGGCGAGAAGCAGTCGCTCTTCCGCTACTACCCGACCACGCCGCTCGCCGAGACCGCGAGCGTCTTCGGGGAGATCGTGCTCGTGCGCCGCCTGCTCTCGCGCGAGACCGATCCGAAGGTGCGCCGGCAGCTGCTCGCGTCGCGCATCGAGGATGCCATCGCCACCGTCATGCGCCAGGTCATGTACACGCGCTACGAGCAGCGCGCGCACGCCGCCAGGGCCGAGGGCGTCGTCACCGCAGACGCCTACTGCGCCCTGTGGCAGGAGGAGCTGACGCGCCTTTACGGCGCCGGTGTCACCCTCGGCCCCCTCGACCGCTGGGGCTGGGTCACCATCCCGCACCTCGTCCATTACCGCTTCTATTGCTACTCGTACGCGCTCGGACAGCTCCTCGTGTTCGCGCTCTACCGCCTGTGGGAAGAGCAGGGCGCCGCGTTCGTCCCGCGCTACCTGCAGCTTCTCACCTCCGGCGGCGCCGAGGAGCCCGAGCGCCTGCTCGCGGACGCCGGCATCGACCTGTCCGATCCCGGCTTCTGGAAGCGCGGCACCGACGTGATCACCCGCATGGTCGAGGAATTCAGGGCCGTCGCCGGCGGCGAGGGTCGCTCGAACGGTTGAAGGTCGGAAGGGCTCCCCCACCTTCGGCCTTTCGACCCTTCGACCTAGGACGCACAATGGGCCGATGATCGAATGGGTCGTGGTGGCGGTGCCACGCGGGGGCAAGCGGCCAGCCAGCGAGGTCGTGGTGGAGCGCCTCGGGCGCGCCTGGGCGGGGCGAGCGCGGCTCGGCTGGGTCGAGCTCGGGCCCAAGGTGAACCCCTGCCTTTTGCTCGCGCCCGACGGCGCGACCCCGCGCCGCGCGCCACGTTTTCCCGATGTGCTCACCGACTGGGCCGACATCTACGAGGAGCCGCTCGGACACTCGGCCCTCGTCCCGGTGGCGGCGGAGGTGATCTCCGAAGGCGGCCAGGACGTGCTCGCGCTGGTGGCCGACCTCGGCGATCCCGAGGGACCTCGGGCGGCGGTCGGCTGGTACGAAAAAGGCGCGCTGGTGGAGCTCGAGCAGGTCGGCCAGGCGAGCGTCGCGTGGAAGACCGGCGCGGAGCTCCGCCGCCCGAGCGCGGGCGATGTCACCTCGGCGCTCGCCTCGGCCGCCAAGCACCTGTCCGACGACAGCGTGTTCGATCGCATCGAGCAGGGGCGCGACGCCGCCGCGGAGGCCATTCTGCTGCGGGCCATGCGCCGCGCGCTGGCCGCCGATCCGCCGAAAATGCGCGAGCTCCTGGCGCTCGGCGATCGCGTGCTGCGCAGCTCCGTCGCGCTGTGACAGGGCCGATCGAAGCCCCGTCGGGGCAGTCCTCGTTCATTTCGACCTGAAACAGGGCTAAGCTGGCAGACCCCCATGGCCGCTGAAGCGGTGCACCTCTCCGCGCTGGCCGACGGCCTGGCCCTGCCAGGGCTGCCGGGCCGGCTGCGTGCGCTTCTGTCGATGGGCGGGGAGGCGCGCGGCCTCGAGCTGGCCCGGCTCGGCGCGGTGTTCGTGGACCTCGCCTACTTCGATCGCTTCCCGTGGAAGGCCGCCCGGTACGCCGCCGGCATCCCGCAGCCGCCCTCGGCGTGGGGCGACGCCTTTCACCAGGAGCGGCCGGTCGCGGTGGGGACCGCGATGCTGGCCGAGGCGCGCGGGTTGCGAGCGGGCGGCGACCCGCTGCGCGCGGATCGCCTCGAGGCCCTCGCGCTCGGCTACTTCTCACACTTGGCGGTGGATTACGCCACGCACGGTCGCATCAACCAGATGGCCGAGGCGCGCG